>NZ_CP160398.1:4135000-4453757 GCF_040729435.1 Pseudomonas sp. HOU2
GTCGAGCAGGTACGAAAGTAGGTCTTAGTGATCCGGTGGTTCTGTATGGAAGGGCCATCGCTCAACGGATAAAAGGTACTCCGGGGATAACAGGCTGATACCGCCCAAGAGTTCATATCGACGGCGGTGTTTGGCACCTCGATGTCGGCTCATCACATCCTGGGGCTGAAGCCGGTCCCAAGGGTATGGCTGTTCGCCATTTAAAGTGGTACGCGAGCTGGGTTTAGAACGTCGTGAGACAGTTCGGTCCCTATCTGCCGTGGACGTTTGAGATTTGAGAGGGGCTGCTCCTAGTACGAGAGGACCGGAGTGGACGAACCTCTGGTGTTCCGGTTGTCACGCCAGTGGCATTGCCGGGTAGCTATGTTCGGGAAAGATAACCGCTGAAAGCATCTAAGCGGGAAACTTGCCTCAAGATGAGATCTCACTGGAACCTTGAGTTCCCTGAAGGGCCGTCGAAGACTACGACGTTGATAGGTTGGGTGTGTAAGCGCTGTGAGGCGTTGAGCTAACCAATACTAATTGCCCGTGAGGCTTGACCATATAACACCCAAGCAATCTGCATGCTCGAAAGAGACCAGATTGCGGTGTGTGAAGACGCAATGAACCGAAAGTTCGCGCTGCTCACAAACACCTGTATCACATACCCGATTTGCTGAAGCGAGGCCAGCCGGTCACGAGTCAGTACCCGAATTTCTTGACGACCATAGAGCGTTGGAACCACCTGATCCCATCCCGAACTCAGAAGTGAAACGATGCATCGCCGATGGTAGTGTGGGGTTTCCCCATGTGAGAGTAGGTCATCGTCAAGATTAAATTCCGAAACCCCAATTGCGAAAGCAGTTGGGGTTTTGTTTTGCCCGCAGGAAAGTTCCTACGACATGCAGGTGCCCCTTCCGGCTGTCACAGCCCGCCGACAGTGCTAAGGTTCTGCCCTGGCTTTTGTACTTTTCCAAGGAAGCTTTTATGCCGGACGCCTCGTCCCTCAATGCTGCATTCATGGTGGTCCAGAGCAATAGCCTGGACGAGCTGCGCAGCCTGGTGGTCAGCATTATGCGGCGCTATCCATTGGCGCCCTTGGAGAATGAAATCGCTCTCGTGCAGAGCAACGGTATTGCCCAATGGCTCAAGTTGGCATTGGCTGAGGATCCCCAGGACGATGATCTCGGTGGTTGCGGAATTGCTGCAGCCATCGACGTGCAATTACCCGGCAGCTTTATGTGGCAGCTCTACCGCATGGTCCTGGGCCGAGATGAAATCCCTGCCAAATCCCTGCTCGACAAGGCACCCTTGACCTGGCGATTGATGCGTCTGTTACCTCAGTTGATCGACCGTCCGCATTTCGAGCCGCTCCAGCGCTTCCTCACCCACGACACCGACTTGCGCAAGCGCTATCAATTGTCTGAACGCCTGGCGGATCTTTTCGACCAATATCAGGTGTATCGCGCGGATTGGCTTGAAGACTGGGCGCAAGGTTTCCACCAATTACGTAATGTCAGGGGCGAAATCAAACCCCTGCCGCCGACCAGTTGCTGGCAGGCCGAACTGTGGCGTGCGCTATTGCAGGATGTTGGCGAACAAGGCATGGCCCAGAGTCGTGCGGGTGTCCATCAGCGGTTTATCGAGAGAATAAACACCCTCGAAGTCGCCCCCGCAGGCCTGCCCTCGCGGGTGATCGTTTTTGGTATTTCTTCTCTGCCGGCTCAAGTGCTTGAGGCTCTGGCCGGACTTGCACGTTTCAGTCAGGTCCTACTTTGTGTGCACAACCCCTGCCGTCACCATTGGGCCGATATCGTTGCCGACAAAGATCTGCTGCGCCATCAGTACAAGCGCCAGAGCCGCAAGACCGGCATGCCGTTCGTACTTGATCCTGACACCTTGCATCAACATGCCCACCCGCTGCTCGCCGCGTGGGGCAAACAAGGTCGCGACTACATCAGCCTGCTCGACAGCTATGATGATCCAAATAGTTATCGCGCGGCATTTCGTGACGGGCGCATCGACCTGTTCAGCGAAACGCGGCCGCAGAACCTGCTCAATCAGCTCCAGGACGACATCCTGGAGTTGCGACCACTTGATGAAACGCGCGAGCATTGGCCCGCTGTCGATCTGATGCAGGATGAGTCGATCCGCTTTCACATCGCCCACAGCGCGCAGCGTGAGGTCGAGATTCTTCATGATCAGTTGTTGGCCCGCTTCAGCGCCAACCCTCAACTGCGTCCCCGCGATGTGATCGTCATGGTGCCGGACATCGACAGCTATGCCCCGCACATCCGCGCGGTGTTTGGCCAGCTCGAGCGACACGATCCGCGCTTCATCCCGTTTACTCTGGCCGATCAGGGGCAGCGCGGCCGCGATCCCTTGCTGATTGCCGTCGAGCACCTGCTCAAGTTGCCGGACAGTCGTTTTCCGGTCAGTGAAATCCTCGATTTGCTCGACGTTCCCGCATTGCGTGCCCGATTCGGTGTTGAGGAACGTGATTTGCCGACCCTGCATCGCTGGATTGAAGGCGCTGGTGTGCGCTGGGGCATGAATGCCGAGCAACGGGCCGGTCTCGGACTGCCATGTGAACTCGAACAAAACAGCTGGCATTTTGGCTTGCGCCGGATGTTGCTCGGTTACGCTGTCGGCAGTTCCAATGCCTGTGCGGGTATCGAGCCCTATGATGAAATCGGTGGGTTGGATGCCGCGCTGATCGGGCCTCTGGTCGCGTTGCTCGATGCGCTGGAACTGGCGCATCAGGAACTCACGCAACCGGCACAACCCCATGAGTGGGGCCTACGTCTCCAGGCGCTGATGCAATTGTTCTTCAAGGCCTGCAATGAACATGACGACTTCTTGCTGACCCAGTTGGAGGAGCTTCGCGAGACATGGCTGGAAACCTGCGAATCGGTAGGCCTGACAGATGAACTGCCGCTGACAGTGGTGCGTGAGGCCTGGCTTGCCGGTCTGGATCAGGGCCGCCTGTCCCAGCGCTTTCTCGCCGGTGCCGTGAATTTCTGCACTTTGATGCCGATGCGTGCGATTCCTTTCAAACTCGTCTGTTTGCTGGGAATGAATGATGGTGACTATCCACGCGCGCAGCCGCCCCTGGATTTCGACCTGATGGGCAGCGATTACCGTCCGGGAGATCGTTCCCGACGGGAGGACGACCGTTATCTATTGCTGGAAGCGTTGCTGTCTGCGCGCAATCAGCTCTATATCAGTTGGGTCGGCCGCAGTATTCGCGACAACAGCGAGCGCCCGGCGTCGGTGCTGATCGGGCAACTGCGAGACCATCTCGCCGGTGGCTGGCGATTGGCCGACGAGAGCAGGAATCTGCTGGATGCGTTAACCGAGGAGCACCCGTTGCAACCGTTCAGCGCGCGTTACTTCCATGAGGGCAATCAGCTATTCAGCTATGCCAGAGAATGGCAGGTCTTGCATCAACCCGTTCAGAGCCAAACTGCGGAGCAGTTGCTCGATCCCTATGTCCAGGAAGAACCTCTGACTCTGGTCCTGCTGCAGGACTTCCTGCGCAACCCGGTTCGCCACTTTTTCACCCAGCGACTCAAGGTGTATTTCGAGGCCGCCGAAGCACCACTGGCGGACGAGGAGCCTTTCGTACTCGATGCATTGCAGCGCTACACCCTCAGTGACAGCCTGCTCGACGCGGCACTCCGGCAACCGGACAATGTCGATCAGGCGCTCGAGGCGCATGCCCGTCGCCTGCAAAACAGTGGTCTGCTGCCCATGGCCGGTTTCGGTGAGTGCCTGCAGCGTGAGTTGATCGAACCGCTGCCGAATTTGCTTCAGCGCTTTCAGCAACTGCTCACTTTATGGCCAACACCGCTGACCAGCGCAGTTCCGATCAGTCTCCGATTGCACGGACTGCGCCTTGAAGGTTGGCTCGCCAGCCTGCATCAGCGTGCCGATGGTGGATTGCTATCAGTCACGACCATTCCCAACAGCATCGGCTCGATCAAGAGTCGAAAATGGCACCGGTTGATCAAACCGTGGGTCAATCATCTTGTTGCCTGTGCCAGCGGACTATCGATGACCACTGCGTTGGTAGCCAGTGATGACACGCTGTTGCTCGAGCCCATGGAGCAGGATCGGGCGCTACGTTTCCTCGGTGATCTGCTGCTTGCCTGGCAGGCCGGAATGCGTCAGCCGTTGCCGATCGCAGTAAAAACCGCATTTGCCTGGTTGTCCCAATCCGATCCGCTCAAGGCGCAAGCTGCGGCCCGCAAAGCCTATGAAGGTGATGGCCAGACCAGCGAAGGCGAGCGTCGTGAGAGCCCGGCGCTGTCCAGGCAATTCGCCGACTTTGATTCGCTACTCAGCGATGAGACATTTTCAGGGTGGTGCGACGCCTTGTATCGCCCTCTATTCGAAGCACCCTGGCGCTCACTCGCAAGCGAAGGGGGGCGCTCATGAGTTCGAAGATCCCGCTGGCACTGGCTTTCCCGCTGCACGGCAGCCAATTGATCGAAGCCAGTGCCGGTACCGGCAAAACCTTCACCATTTCCGCTCTGTATCTGCGGCTGATCCTCGGCCATGGCGGCGACCTGAATGGCTTCGGTCGTGAGTTGTTGCCTCCGCAAATCCTCGTGGTGACCTTTACCGATGCGGCAACCAAGGAGCTGCGCGAGCGGATTCGTACTCGATTGGCCGAGGCTGCCCGATTTTTCCGTGATGAGATACCGGCGCCTGATGCCCTGATTGCTGATCTGCGCGAGCAATATGCGCCGCAACAATGGTCCGGTTGCGCCAATCGGCTGGATATCGCCGCGCAATGGATGGACGAGGCCGCCGTTTCCACCATTCACAGTTGGTGTCAGCGCATGTTGCGTGAACACGCCTTTGATAGCGGCAGCCTGTTTACTCAATCCCTCGAGACCGATCACAGCGATTTGCTTGGCGAGGTGCTGCGCGACTACTGGCGTCTGTTCTGCTACCCGATGCAGGGCGATGTCCTCAATTGGGTGCGCAACAACTGGGGCGGACCCGCGGCGCTGCTGCCTCGAGTGCGTGGCCTGTTTGCCAGCGAGCGCGACAGCGACGAAGGCAAGCCCCCGGCAGAGCTGATCGACGAGTGTCTGCAGGAGCGTCGTGCTGCCTTGCTTGAACTGAAGATGCCCTGGCGCCAATGGGCCGATGAGCTGCTCGTCATTTGTCATGAAGGCGTTGCGAACAAGGCCGTCGACGGTCGCAAGATGCAGGCGCGTTACTTTGAGCCCTGGTTTGAAAAGCTCAAGGCCTGGGCTGAGGACGAATCGCTGGAGCAACTGGACATCGGCACCGGCTTCACCCGGCTGACGCCCGACGGCATGGCGGAAGCCTGGAAAGGCCAGGCACCGAGCCACCCGGGACTCGATGCAATGGCAGGGCTCAAGTCGAGTCTCGATGCATTGCCGACCCCTGATGCTGCAGTTCTGCAACACGCGGCCAAATGGGTAGGCGCGCGTTTTGAAGAAGAGAAACGTCGTCGCGCCGAGATGGGGTTCGATGACATGTTGCTGCGTCTTGACGCGGCACTGCAGTCCGATGGCGCGGAGCGCCTTGCCACACTGATCCGCGAGCAGTTTCCAGTCGCGCTGATCGACGAGTTTCAGGACACCGATCCGGTGCAGTACCGGATCTTCGAAAGTATCTATCGCATCGAAGACAACAGCCCGGACACTGGTCTGTTTCTGATCGGCGATCCCAAACAGGCGATCTACGCGTTCCGTGGCGCCGATATCTACACTTATCTGCGTGCACGTGAGGCTACCGCCGGCCGACTGCATACGCTGGGTACCAACTTCCGCTCCAGCCACGGCATGGTGAAAGCGGTTAACCATGTGTTTGAACGCGCCGAGTCCCGAGAGCTGGGGCGCGGCGCGTTTCTGTTTCGGCAGAAAACCGGCAAGAACCCGGTACCGTTTCAACCCGTCGAGTCTCAGGGTCGCAAAGAATGGCTACAGATTGCCGGACAGGACGTTGCGGCGCTGAACGTCTGGCACCTGCCTACCGACCAGCCGCTGTCGGGTGCCGTCTATCGCCAGCAACTGGCGGCGGCCTGTGCCAGTCAAATCACCGCGTTGCTCAATGGCGGGCAAGCCGGCAGTGCTGGATTTGTGCAGAGTGGCAAGGAATTCAGAGGCCTGCGTCCTTCGGACATTGCGATTCTGGTTCGCGATGGCAAGGAGGCGCAGGCCGTTCGTGGCGAACTGGCTGCGCGTGGCGTGCGCAGCGTCTACCTTTCGGACAAGGACTCGGTTTTCGCCGCCCAGGAAGCCCATGACTTGCTGTCGTGGCTCAAGGCCTGCGCGGAGCCGGACGTCGAGCGCTCGCTGAAAGCCGCGCTGGCCTGCATCACTCTCAACCTGCCACTGGTCGAGCTGGAACGCCTGAACCAGGACGAGTTGGTCTGGGAAACCCGCGTCATGCAGTTCCGCGGTTATCGCGAATTGTGGCGCAAGCAAGGTGTGCTGCCGATGCTGCGTCGCCTGCTGCACGACTTCCAGTTGCCGCAGATCCTCATGGCACGCAGCGACGGCGAACGCGTGCTGACCAACCTGCTGCACTTGTCGGAATTGCTGCAGCAGGCTGCTGCTGAGCTCGACGGCGAGCAGGCGTTGATCCGGCATCTGGCCGAACACCTGGCATTGTCCGGTCAGGCGGGGGAAGAGCAGATTCTGCGTCTGGAAAGCGACGAACAACTGGTCAAGGTCGTGACCATCCACAAGTCGAAAGGCCTTGAGTATCCCCTGGTGTTCCTGCCGTTCATCTGCTCGGCAAAACCAGTGGACGGTAGCCGCTTGCCACTCAATTACCACGACGCGTCGGGCAAGGCGCAGGTAAGCCTGAAACCGACTGCTGAGTTGATTGCCTTGGCCGATGATGAGCGTCTCGCCGAAGACCTGCGTCTGCTCTACGTGGCATTGACCCGCGCGCAGCATGCCTGCTGGCTGGGCGTGACCGATCTCAAGCGCGGTAATAACAACAGTTCAGTGCTGCATCTTTCTGCCCTTGGATACCTGCTGGGTGGTGGCGAGATGCTGGGCGAGTCCACCGGATTGAATCACTGGCTGCAGGACCTGCAACAGGATTGCCCGGCCATCGCCATCGCTGACATGCCTCAACCCACGGACGAGCATTATCAGCCACCGCGCACTGCAGCGACGCTCAGCGCGACGCTGTTGCCCAAGCGCAAGGCCAGTGAAAACTGGTGGATTGCTTCCTACAGTGCCTTGCGCATCAGTGATGTATTGAGTGTCGGCAGTGATGAAGCGCCGGACAGTCCGCAAGCGCAAAAACTGTTTGATGATGAGCGCCTTGATCCCGAGGCACCGAGAGAAATCATCGCTGGTGGCGCCGATATACATCGCTTCCCACGCGGGCCCAATCCAGGGACATTCCTCCACGGTTTGCTGGAATGGGCGGGTGACGAAGGTTTCGCCGTTCCGCGCGATGCGCTGGAGGACGCGATTGCCCGGCGCTGCAACCTGCGTGGCTGGAAAGGCTGGATCACCACATTGAGTGATTGGCTGGAGCATCTGCTGAAGACACCGTTGCCGGCAGGTACCGGGCGATCACCAGTGGTACTGGAGCAATTGACACAGTACCGGGTCGAGATGGAGTTCTGGTTCGCCAGCCATCAGGTCGACGTGCTCAAACTCGATGAGCTGGTGCGCCAGCACACCCATGGTGGCGTGGCGCGGGTGGCGGCCGAGCCGGTGCAGCTCAACGGGATGTTCAAGGGATTCATCGACCTGACCTTTGAACACGATGGCCGCTACTACGTGGCCGACTACAAATCCAACTGGTTGGGTGCTGACGACATGGCTTATACCGAGCAGGCCATGGAACGCTCGATTCTCGACAGCCGCTATGACCTTCAATACGTGCTGTATCTTTTGGCACTGCATCGTCAGCTCAAGGCGCGGCTGCCTGATTACGATTACGACCGGCATGTGGGGGGCGCGCTGTATCTGTTCCTGCGCGGCACACGGTCGGACAGTCGCGGCGTGTATTTTGCCCGTCCGCCACGAGAGCTCATCGAAAGCCTGGACCGCTTGTTCCAGGGCAAGCCTGCACCCAAAACCGAGCCTGCATGGGAACAGGGAGTCCTGTTATGAACCGTACCTTCGCCGATCTGCTGCCGACACCGTTGGCCGACGACAGTCTGTCGACCTTGTCACCGCTGACCCGCGCCGACGATCTGCTAATGTTGCTGACCCGCTGGGTCGAACGGGGCTGGCTGCGTTCACTGGACAAGGCGTTTGTCGCGTTCCTTCATGAGTTGTCACCCGAGGCTGATCCGCTGGTGCTGCTTGCCGCCGCGTTGACCAGCCATCAGCTCGGTCACGGGCATGTGTGTCTGGATTTGTTCGAAACCCTCAAGGCCCCGGATTTCGCCTTGTCGCTCCCTCCCGAAGGGGATGTGCAAGGGGGTGTTCTGCTACTGCCGTCGCAATTGCTCGAAGCCCTCGACGGCGCTCATTGGTGCAAGGTGCTGGCGGGCAGTCCGCTGGTCGCGCTGGCGGCTGACACAAGTGCAGTGGCGCAGGAACGCCCCTTGGTGTTGTCCGGAAAGCGCCTGTATCTGCGCCGCTACTGGGCTTATGAACGACGGATCGACAGCGCCTTGCGTCTGCGTCTGGCGCAGAGCGAAATGCCGCCGGCGGACTTGCCGCAGCGCTTGAATGAGCTGTTCGGGGCGAGAAAACCAGGTGCAGTGATCGACTGGCAGAAACTCGCTTGCGCCCTGGCCACGCGCGGCGCATTCAGTATCGTCACCGGCGGCCCGGGCACCGGCAAGACCACCACGGTGGTGCGTCTGTTGGCGCTGCTCCAGGCGCCCGCCGTGGAGGCCGGGCAGCCGCTGCGGATTCGTCTGGCGGCGCCCACCGGCAAAGCGGCTGCACGCTTGACCGAGTCCATCAGTCAGCAAGTGCAGTCGCTGAAAGTCGCCGACGCCGTGCGCGAGAAAATCCCCTGCGACGTGACCACCGTACACCGTCTGCTCGGCAGTCGGCCCGGTACCCGTCACTTCCGCCACCATGCGGGCAACCGCTTGCCGCTGGACGTGCTGGTGGTCGACGAAGCGTCGATGATCGACCTGGAAATGATGGCCAATCTGCTCGATGCCTTGCCGCCCCATGCGCGTCTGGTGCTGCTCGGGGACAAGGACCAACTCGCCTCTGTGGAGGCCGGTGCGGTGCTCGGCGATCTGTGTCGCGATGCCGAGGCTGGCTGGTATAACCCGCAAACCCGGCAATGGCTGGAGTCAGTCAGTGGCGAATCGCTGCAGGACAGCGGTTTGCACGAAGACAACGACGGCGCGCATCCACTGGCCCAGCAACTGGTGATGTTGCGCCACTCCCGACGATTCGGCGAGGGCAGCGGCATCGGGCAACTCGCGCGGCGAGTCAATCATCAGTTGCCCGAGGAAGCGCGGCAACTACTGAGCGCTGGTCATTACGCCGACGTGTTTTCGCTGCCGCTCAATGGCGAACACAACCACAAGTTCGAACGTCTGGTGCTCGATGGCCATGGCGACGGGCCGCAGGGCTATCGCCATTACCTGAGCGTGTTGCGAAATCAACGACCACCACAAGGCCGACCGCTGGAACACCCGGACTGGATTCACTGGGCGCGTGAAGTGCTGCAGGCATTCGATACGTTCCAGTTGCTGTGCGCGGTGCGCAGAGGCCCTTGGGGTGTAGAAGGCTTGAACCAGCGCATCACCGACGCCTTGCTCAAGGCGCGGCTGATCGACAGTGACCAGCAATGGTACGAAGGCCGGCCGGTATTGATGACCCGCAACGACTATGGCCTGGGCCTGATGAACGGTGACATCGGCATTGCGCTCAAGCTGCCGGAGCGTGAAGGCCCCGACGCGGGCAAACCGATATTGCGCGTGGCCTTTCCGCGTAACGATGGCCAGGGCGGTGTGCGCTTCGTGCTGCCGAGTCGGCTCAACGACGTGGAAACGGTGTACGCCATGACCGTGCACAAATCCCAGGGTTCGGAGTTCGCGCACACTGCGCTGATCCTGCCGGATGCCTTGAATCCGGTGCTTACCAAAGAGTTGATCTACACCGGGATCACTCGCGCGAAAAACTGGTTCACCCTGATCGAACCTCGCGCAGGCGTGTTCGAAGAGGCCGTGCAGCGCAAGGTCAAGCGACTCAGCGGACTGATGCTGGAACTGGAGGAGGGTGGCGAGGCTCGGGGATGAAAGATCTGGCGATTGGCGGCGGTTACTGACCAGCCGGTCAGGAGGCACTGTTTCGCGGGTGTTACTCCGCTGTGCTATCGTTGCGGCATCATTTCGGTACGATGCAAGAGAATCCCTGCATGAAGGTGGCAGTCTGGGCGACAGAGCGCGTGGTTCGCTGCAAGCACGTATTGCTTGTCGGTCTGCTCTGTTTGCTGACAGGCATTGCCATGGCACAGCCACAAACGCCCACGGGCATGGCCGAACAGCGCGCCCAGGCAGTGACGCAAGTCGTGCTGGGCATCCTCAGCTACGCACGCTGGCCGGTCGAGCCTGCGCAGTTGCGCCTGTGTATCGTCGGCCCCACCGAGTACACCGACGATCTGGTCAAAGGCACCACGCAAGCCACTGGTCGTCCGGTCACTGTACGCCGACTGCTGGCCGACAATCCGGCCATCGTCAGCGAGTGTGATGCGGTGTACATCGGCAAACTCACCGCAGATGAACGCAGTCGGCTCTTCTCTTCATTGATCGGCCATCCGGTGCTGAGCATCAGCGAAGGTGGCGATCAGTGCACGGTCGGCAGCCTGTTCTGCCTGCGCGTCAGCGATGAGCAGGTGTCCTTCGAGGTCAATCTCGACTCCGTTGCCCGTAGCGGTGTACGCATTCACCCGAGCGTGCTGCAGTTGTCGCGCCGCAAACCGGCGGCACCATGAAACTGTTCGGCTCCAGAACCCGCCCGACACTGGGCTCGGTCATCGGTCGTGGACATTTGATTGTCGCGCTGGTGGCCGTGACGATGGCCAGTGTGTCGCTGACCCTGTTGGGGGTTCTCGCGCTGCGGGTCTACGCCGATCACAACCTGCACCTGATTGCGCGCTCGATCAGCTACACCGTGGAAGCGGCGGTAGTGTTCAACGACAAGGCTGCCGCGACGGAAGCGCTGGCGTTGATCGCCTCCACCGAAGAAGTGGCGGACGCCCAGGTTTTCGATGCGCAGGGCCAACTGCTGGCGCGTTGGCAGCGGCCCGAAAACGGCCTGTTTTCCGAGCTGGAAATGCAGGCTGCCCGTACCATTCTGGAAAAACCCATCAGCCTGCCGATCGTGCATCAGGATCGTGAGATAGGGCGCATTCTGCTGGTCGGCCACGGCGGTAGCCTCATGCGCTTTTTGCTCAGCGGTCTGGCCGGGATCATCCTGTGTACCGCCATCAGTGCCTGGGTCGCGCTCTATCTCGCGCGTCGACAGTTACGCGGTATTACCGGACCACTGCGTAGCCTCGCAACGGTGGCCCACGCTGCCCGCAGCGAGCGAGCGCTGGATCGACGCGTGCCGCCGGCGCAGATCGCCGAACTGGATAACCTCGGCAACGACTTCAATGCCCTGCTCGACGAACTCGAGTCCTGGCAAACCCACCTGCAAAGCGAGAACGAAACCCTCGCCCACCAGGCCAGCCACGACAGCCTGACCGGCTTGCCGAACCGGGCCTTTTTCGAAGGCCGGTTGATCCGTGCACTGCGCAATGCCGGCAAGCTCAATGAGCGGGTAGCAGTGCTGTTTCTCGACAGTGATCGCTTCAAAGGCATCAATGACAACTTCGGTCATGCCGCCGGCGATGCAGTTCTGGTGGCGGTCGCCAACCGGGTGCGTGCGCAACTGCGTGAGGAGGATCTGGTGGCGCGCCTGGGCGGTGATGAATTCGCCGTGCTGCTCGCGCCGTTGCACAAGGTCGAAGACGCCGAGCGCATTGCCGACAAGATTCTCGCCAGCATGGACGTGCCCATCGCGCTGCCGGGGGATACCAGTGTGGTGACGTCGCTCAGTATCGGCATCGCGGTTTTCCCCGATCATGGTGCCACGCCAGGCGCCTTGCTCAATGCGGCCGACGCGGCGATGTATCAGGCCAAGCGCCTGTCGCGTGGCGCTCAATTCACGGCCGGGTCGGAGAGCCCGGTCGTCAATCTTCAAACCAGGAGCTGATTCCGTGTTCACATTTCCCGCTCGACTGTTTTCCGCCTTGCTGATGATCGCCGTACTGGCGCTGACCGGGTGCCAGACCGCACCGCAGAAAGGCCTGACCCCGGCGCAGATCGCCGTCCTCAAGCAACAAGGATTCGAGGCGACCGACGAGGGCTGGGAGTTTGGCCTGTCCGGCAAAGTGCTGTTTGGCAGCGATATCGAAAGTCTGAACAACCAGAGCACGGAAATCGTCGAACGCATCGGCAAGGCGCTGCACGGCGTCGGTATCGAGCGGGTGCGGGTTGACGGTCATACCGACGCGTCGGGCAAAGAGACCTATAACCAGCAACTGTCGCTGCGTCGGGCCAAAAGTGTGGCCAAAGTGCTGACCACCGTCGGTATGAAAGAAGAGAACATCCAGTTGCGCGGCCTGGGCAGCAGCGAGCCTGTGGCGTCCAATGACACTGCCGCCGGACGCACCGAGAATCGCCGGGTGTCGATTGTGGTCAGCGCCGATTAATCGGCAAACCGCATCTCGCGGGTCTGCCCCATCAGAAGGCCCTGATTGCGCTCGGTCACTTCGCGGATGTAATCCCACAACAAAGTTATCCGCTTCAATTTCCTCAGATCCTCCCGGCAGTACATCCAGAACTGCCGGGTGATGTCGATTTCCTCGGGCAGCACCGGCAGCAGGCGCGGATCCTGCGCGGCGAGGAAGCACGGCAGAATTGCCAGTGAACGCCCTTGCTGCGCCGCGACGAACTGCGCGATGACGCTGGTGCTGCGCAGGTTTGCGCTGGCGCCGGGCAGCACATTTGCCAGGTACAGCAGCTCCGAGCTGAACGCCAGGTCATCCACGTAACTGATGAATTGATGCTTGCCCAAATCCGCAGGGCGGCGGATCGGTGGGTGCTGGTCGAGGTAGTCCTGGGTCGCGTACAGCTGCAAGCGGTAGTCGCAGAGTTTGCAGCACACGTACGGGCCGTGCTCCGGGCGCTCCAGGGCAATGACGATGTCGGCTTCGCGTTTGGACAGGCTGATGAAGTGCGGCAGCGGCAGGATGTCCACCGAGATCGCCGGGTAGGCGTCGACGAAATGGCTCAGCTGCGGGGTGATGAAAAAGCTGCCGAAACCTTCGGTGCAACCCATGCGCACGTGCCCGGACAGTGCCACACCAGAGCCCGAAACCTGCTCGCAAGCCATGTGCAACGTGCTTTCAATCGACTCGGCATATCCCAGCAGACGCTGGCCTTCAGTGGTCAGGACAAAACCGCTGGTGCGTGATTTTTCGAACAGCAATGTGCCCAACGCCGCTTCCAGCGAACTGATGCGCCGCGACACGGTGGTGTAGTCGACGGCGAGCCGTTTGGCTGCGGTGCTGGCCTTGCGGGTGCGGGCGACTTCGAGGAAAAACTTCAGGTCGTCCCAGTTCAGCGACCCGAGGGAGGTGATGTTTTTTTGCATGATGGACGGGCTTATATGTGCGTTCTTATTAGAAGTTTGCACATCTATACTCCAAAAACAGTCCGACAACCAATTCGTGACACACGCCTCATCTCAAGGCGAACCTCTTCGCCTTGGCTCCTACGATAAAAACAAGTTTCGGAGACCAGCATGAACGCATCGCTTACGCCCAACGAAACCACGGTCCAGAAGGTCAAGCTGCTGATCGACGGCGAATGGGTCGAATCGCAGACCACCGAGTGGCACGACATCGTCAACCCGGCGACCCAGCAAGTGCTGGCCAAGGTCCCGTTCGCCACTCCCGCTGAAGTCGACGCCGCCATCAGTGCCGCGCACCGCGCGTTCCAGACCTGGAAACTGACCCCGATCGGCGCGCGCATGCGCATCATGCTCAAGCTGCAGGCGCTGATTCGTGAACACTCCAAACGCATCGCCGTGGTGCTGAGCGCCGAGCAGGGCAAGACCATTGCCGACGCCGAGGGCGATATTTTCCGTGGCCTGGAAGTGGTCGAACACGCCTGCTCCATCGGCACCCTGCAAATGGGCGAGTTCGCCGAAAACGTGGCCGGTGGCGTCGATACCTACACTCTGCGCCAGCCGATCGGTGTGTGCGCCGGCATCACCCCGTTCAACTTCCCGGCGATGATTCCGCTGTGGATGTTCCCGATGGCGATCGCTTGCGGCAACACCTTCGTCTTGAAGCCTTCCGAGCAGGACCCGCTGTCGACCATGCTGCTGGTGGAACTGGCGATTGAGGCGGGCGTTCCGGCCGGTGTGCTCAACGTGGTTCATGGCGGTAAAGACGTGGTTGATGGCCTGTGCACTCACAAGGACATCAAAGCGGTGTCGTTCGTCGGTTCGACCGCGGTCGGTACGCATGTATACGACCTGGCCGGCAAGCACGGCAAACGCGTGCAATCGATGATGGGCGCGAAGAACCATGCCGTGGTGCTGCCGGATGCCAATCGCGAGCAAGCGCTGAATGCACTGGTCGGCGCGGGCTTCGGTGCCGCCGGGCAGCGTTGCATGGCCACTTCGGTGGTGGTGCTGGTCGGTGCAGCGAAACAATGGCTGCCGGATCTGAAAGCGCTGGCGCAGAAACTCAAGGTCAACGCCGGCAGCGAGGCGGGCACCGATGTCGGCCCGGTGATCTCGAAGAAAGCCAAGGCGCGGATTCTCGACCTGATCGAAAGCGGCATCAAGGAAGGCGCCAAGCTTGAGCTCGATGGTCGCGACATCAAGGTGCCGGGCTACGAGCAAGGCAACTTCGTCGGCCCGACCCTGTTCTCGGGCGTGACCACCGACATGCAGATCTACACCCAGGAAATCTTCGGCCCGGTGCTGGTGGTGCTGGAAGTCGACACCCTCGATCAGGCCATCGCACTGGTCAACGCCAACCCGTTCGGCAACGGCACGGGCCTGTTCACCCAGAGCGGTGCAGCGGCGCGCAAATTCCAGAGTGAAATCGATGTCGGCCAGGTCGGTATCAACATCCCGATTCCAGTGCCGGTACCGTTCTTCAGTTTCACCGGTTCGCGCGGATCGAAACTCGGCGACCTCGGCCCGTACGGCAAGCAAGTGGTGCAGTTCTACACCCAGACCAAAACGGTCACGGCGCGCTGGTTCGATGACGACAGCGTCAATGACGGCGTGAACACCACCATCAACCTGCGCTGAGGACTGGCCATGAAAATCGCATTTATCGGTCTGGGCAACATGGGCGCGCCGATGGCGCGCAACCTGATCAAGGCCGGCCATTCGCTGAATCTGGTGGACCTGAACAAGACGGTGCTGGCGGAACTCGAGCAACTGGGCGGCACCATCCGCGCCTCGGCCCGTGAAGCAGCCGAAGACGCTGAACTGGTGATCACCATGCTCCCGGCCGCCGTGCATGTGCGCAGCGTCTGGCTCGGTGAGGACGGTGTGCTGGCCGGCATTGGCAAAGGCGTGCCGGCGGTGGATTGCAGCACCATCGATCCGCAGACCGCCCGCGATGTGGCCGCTGCGGCAGCTAAACAAGGCGTGGCCATGGCTGATGCACCGGTCTCCGGCGGCACCGGCGGCGCAACCGCTGGCACGCTGACCTTCATGGTCGGCGCCACCCCGGAACTGTTCGCCACCCTGCAACCGGTGCTGGCGCAGATGGGGCGCAATATCGTGCATTGCGGTGAAGTCGGCACTGGGCAGATCGCCAAGATTTGCAACAACCTGCTGCTGGCGATTTCGATGGTTGGTGTCAGCGAAGCGATGGCGCTGGGTGATGCGTTGGGGATCGACACTTCGGTGCTGGCCGGGATCATCAACAGTTCGACCGGGCGTTGCTGGAGTTCGGAAATGTACAACCCGTGGCCGGGCATCGTCGAAACGGCACCGGCCTCGCGCGGTTACACCGGTGGTTTCGGCGCCGAACTGATGCTCAAGGATCTGGGCCTGGCGACTGAAGCGGCGCGTCAGGCGCATCAACCGGTGGTGCTCGGCGCGGTGGCGCAGCAGTTGTATCAGGCGATGAGCCAGCGTGGGGAGGGTGGCAAGGACTTCTCGGCGATTATCAACAGCTATCGCAAGCCACAGTAATGCCGCTGGGTGCGATTCTTTGTGGCGAGGGAGCTTGCTCCCGCTGGTCTGCGTAGCAGACCCAAACCCGGTCAATGCGGTTCTTCAGAAAAACCGCATTGACTGAATTTACGACTGCTGCGCAGCCGAGCGGGAGCAAGCTCCCTCGCCACAGGTGATCTCCCGGCTTTTTTATGTGAGACAAAAAAGATCGCAGCCTTCGGCAGCTCCTACATGGGTGAGACTAGACCCTGTAGGAGCTGCCGAAGGCTGCGATCTTTTGCGTGTCAGGCGAAGACGAAATATTTGCGCACGGTCTCCACCACTTCCCAGGTGCCTTTCATCCCCGGTTCAACCACGAAGATGTCGCCAGCGCGCAGGTGAATCGGCGCCATGCCGTCCGGGGTGATGATGCAGTAGCCTTCCTGGAAGTGGCAGTACTCCCACTTCACGTAATCGACCCGCCACTTGCCCGGCGTGCAGATCCAGGTGCCCATGATCTTGCTGCCGTCTTCGCTGGTGTAGGCGTTGAGGTTGACGGTGTGCGGGTCACCTTCGAGTTTTTCCCATTTGCAGGCGTCGAGTACCGGCAGCGGGTGAGTGTCGCGCAGAACGGTGATGGGGGCGGTCGCGGTCATGTGGACTCCGGGCAGAAGGATTTGAAGTCGAACCCTATAGCGCCTGCTCGTCGTTCAGTTGTCTGGGGTCGACATCGGGCTGCTCAGAAACGCGCGGATCGGTGAGCGCGTGTAACAACGCCCGGGCGTAATTGGGCAACGCGGTGAAGTCCCTGGCGCACAGCATGAGCGTGCGGCGCGCCCACGTTTCATTGAGCGCAACCCATTTGAACGACCGCAACGCGGCCCGCTCGACAGCGGCCAGCGGCATAATTGCCAGCCCGGCACCTCGGGCGACCATGCGCATGACCCCGTCGAAACCGTCGGCGCGGATGCGGATCTGCATCCGCGAACCGCTGTGCAGTGCTTGTTCTTCCAGATACACCGCCAGTGCACTGTCGGCGCGCAGCCCTACAAAGTCATGTTGCAGGGCGTCGCTGAAGCTGACCTCGTCAGCGTCAGACAACGGATGCCCGAAGGGCAGGATCAGTGCCAACGGATCATGCCGAAACGGCAGCGTCTGCAGGTCTGAACTGTCCACCGCGTCGGACACGATCCCCAGATCCGCCGCCCCTTGGCGTAACGCATGGGTGATGCGCGCGCTGGGCAACTCCTGCAGATCGATGTCGAGGTTGGGATGGTCGCGCAAAAAGTCCGCCAGTGCCTCCGGCAGGTATTCGGTGATCGCGGTGGTGTTGCACAGCAGCCGCACCTGACCTTTCACCCCCTGAGCGTAATCCGCCAGATCCTGCTGCATGCGCTCGGACTGCTGCAGCAGCACGCGCGCATGTTGCGCCAGTGCCTTGCCCGCGGGTGTCGGGGTCACACCACGGCGGCCGCGGTGCAGAAACTCGGTGCCCAGCGAGGCTTCCATCGCACGAATCCGCGCACTGGCGGCGGCCAGTGACAAATGACTGCGCGCGGCGCCGGCGGTGATGTTGCCGGTGTCGAGGATGTGCAGGTAGAGGCGCAGGTCGGTGAGGTCGAAGTGCATGGGGCAGCCTCTGGTTTTTCTGGTGTCCGGGATGGCCCTATCGCTGGCAAGCCAGCTCCCACAGGATTTGTGTTGTGCACAAATCCTGTGGTCCACACTGAAACCTGTGGGAGCTGGCTTGCCAGCGATGAGGCCAGAAGCCCTAATCAAATACCAAGCCTCTTGTATTGGAAGAGGCAGCCTCAGTATATGGCAGATTTTCAGTACACCCGCAAAGGCGCACAGTAGCGCCATGAACGCATTCGCCGATTTCTATCAAAACCTGGGTCTGGCCTTGTCCTTGCTGGTCATCGCCACCTTCATAATGGCCGGCCTGGTCAAAGGCGTGATCGGCCTCGGCCTGCCCACTGTTGCCATGGGCCTGCTCGGTCTGGCTATGGCGCCATCACAGGCAGCCGCGCTGCTGATCATTCCGGCGACGCTGACCAACCTCTGGCAACTCGCGTTCGGCGGGCATCTGCAGGCGCTGATCAAACGCCTGTGGCCGCTGCTGCTGATGATCTTCCTCGGCACCGCCGTCGGCACGCTGTCGATCGGCATGGCGGGCGGGCATTGGGTCGTGCGCGGGCTGGGCGCGGCGTTGCTGCTTTATGCGTTGAGCGGGTTGTTGCTGCCGACGTTGCGGGTCAATCCGCGCCTTGAGCCGTGGCTCGGTCCGCTGTGCGGGTTGATCACCGGCGTCATCACCTCGGCCACAGGCGTGTTCGTGATTCCGGCGGTGCCGTACTTGCAAGCGCTGGGCTTTAATCGCGATGAACTGGTGCAGGCGTTGGGGCTGTCGTTCACCGTCTCGACCCTGGCGCTGGCCGGCGGCCTGTTCTGGCGCGGTGCGCTGGGTGGTGGCGAATTGAGTGCGTCGCTGCTGGTGCTGATCCCGGCGATGCTGGGCATGTGGTTTGGGCATTGGTTGCGTCAGCGCATCAGTGCCGTGCTGTTCAAGCGGGTGTTCTTTATCGGACTGGGCGCACTCGGCGCCCATTTGCTGATCAGCGGCTAGCCGAAGAAGTGCTGAGCATGTCGATCCGACGGATATCGAAATCGCGCTCCAGGTACGTCATGCGGTTGTCGAAAAACTCGCGCATGTGCGGCAGGTTCGAGTGCACGTCCAGATGCGCCTGGCTTTCCCAGATCTCGTAAAAGATGAACAGCGTCGGGTCTTCCTTGTCGCGCAGCATGTGGTACTCGATGCAGCCGGGCTCGGCGCGGCTCGGCTCGACATAGGCGCGAAACAGCGCTTCGAAGGCCTCGGCTTTCTCCGGGCGGGTCTTGGCGTGCAGGATGAAACCGTGGCGTTCACTCATCAAAACAACTCCTCAAATGCAGATGGCCGAAAATGCTATTGCAATAATCGGCATTCGATTCGTGCTTTTTGATCAAATGTATTTTGCGCCGGCGCGGCTTATTTCGCGCGAGAGGGATGGTTAACCTGCCGCCATTCGTTTTCCCATCTTTCTCCAGCCTGATGGCTGCGTGAGGCGTTCTCATGAAAAAAGTGCTGTTGCTCAATGGCGGCAAGAAATTCGCCCACTCCGACGGTCGTTACAACGCCACCCTGCACGAAACTGCACTGAGCGTGCTGGATCGCGGTGGTCTGGATGTCAAAACCACGTTCATTGACGAGGGTTACGACGTCGCTGAAGAAGTGGCGAAATTCCTCTGGGCCGACGTGATCATTTATCAGATGCCGGGCTGGTGGATGGGCGCGCCGTGGACGGTGAAAAAATACATCGACGAAGTGTTCACCGAAGGCCATGGCAGCCTCTATGCCAGTGACGGTCGCACCCGTTCCGATTCGTCGCAGAAATACGGCAGCGGCGGCCTGATTCAGGGCAAGCAGTACATGCTGTCGCTGACCTGGAATGCACCGCAGCAGGCCTTTGATGACCCGACAGATTTCTTTGAAGCCAAGGGTGTGGATGCGGTGTATTTCCCGTTCCACAAGGCCAATGAGTTTTTGGGCATGAGCGGGCTGCCGACGTTCCTCTGTGTGGACGTGATGAAGCGCCCGAACATCGAGAATGATGTTGCGCGGTATGAGCAGCATCTGAAACAGGTGTTTGCTCTCAAGGCTTGATGGATTTCAGGCTACTATCGAATGGCTTGGCCTGATCCTGTGGCGAGGGAGCTTGCTCCCGCTGGGCTGCGCAGCGGCCCTCGCTTTTACCTGAACCGCAGGGGAGCGCTTCGCACTCCAGCGGGAGCAAGCTCCCTCGCCACGATGAATACGCATTCGATTAGAGAGTTTCCGTGAAAGCCAGATCCGATGAGTTGCAGATTTTCGTCTGCGTGATCGAGTGCGGTTCGATTTCCGCCGCCGCCGAACAGGTCGGGCAGACGCCGTCGGCGGTCAGCCGCACACTGTCGCGGCTCGAAGCCAAGCTCGACACCACGCTGATCAACCGCACCACGCGGCGCATGGACCTAACCGAGGAGGGCAAGTATTTCTTCGAGCAGGCCAAGCTGATTCTCGACCAGATGGATGCCCTCGAAGAGCGTCTGTCGTCACGCCAGCAAACCCCGTCCGGGCGCCTGCGGATCAACGCCGCGTCGCCATTCATGCTGCACGCCATCGTGCCGTACATCGACGAATTCCGTGATCTGTACCCGGACATCCAGCTCGAACTCAACAGCAATGACCTGATCATTGACCTTCTGGAACAAAGCACCGACGTCGCCATCCGCATCGGCACCCTTGCCGATTCGACATTGCATGCGCGCTCGCTCGGTTGCAGTCCGCTGCTGATCGTCGCCAGCCCGGCCTATCTGGAAAAGCACGGCGCGCCGCAGCAGGTTGCCGACTTGAGCGAACACGCCTTGCTCGGCTTCACCCACAACGAAGGCCTCAACCAATGGCCGCTGCGCTACGTGCACGGTGACCGCTGGCCGATCACCCCAGCCATCAGCGCCTCTAGCGGTGAAACCGTGCGCCATCTGGCGCTGGAGGGGCAGGGCATTGCCTGCCTGTCGCACTTCATGACCATCGACGACATTCGCGCCGGGCGCCTCAAGGTGCTGTTGGCGGAGTTCAACAGCGGTTATCGCCAGCCGATCAACGCGGTGTACTACCGGAACTTGCAACTGGCGCTGCGCATTCAGTGCTTTCTCGACTTTATCCAGAGCAAGCTTGCGGCGTACGCCAGCAGCGATTTCAAAGGTTGATTCGTGACCCCTGCGCAACAGTGAATTGGGTGATCGCGGGTTTTTCCACCGGGGTGAGCGGTCGATACTCACTGCATCACTTATTCACGCAGGGAGTTTCTCCATGAACGTATTCATCACCGGCGCCGCCGGTTTTATCGGCGGTTCCATCGCTACCGGTCTGGTTCAGGCCGGGCACAGTGTCACGGGCCTGGTGCGCAGCGTCGCACAGGCTGACGAGCTGAAAGCACTGGGCATCACCCCGGTGATCGGCACCCTCGAAGACAGCACATTGCTGGCCGATCAGGCCCGCGCCGCCGATGCGGTGATCAACGCCGCCAGCAGTGACCATCGCGGCGCAGTCGAAGCGTTGCTCGATGCCCTGCGCGGTTCTAACAAAGTGTTCCTGCACACCAGCGGTTCGAGCATCGTCGGTGATGCGTCGGGCGGCAAGTCCAGCGACGTCATCTACTACGAAGACAACCTGCCGGAACCCACCGTCGACAAGGCGGCTCGCGTGGCCATCGACAACCTGATCCTCGCCGCTGCCAAGGACGGGGTGAACTCGGCAGTGATCTGCAACACCTTGATCTACGGCCACAGCCTGGGCGTCAATCGCGACAGCGTGCAGTTGCCGCGCCTGCTCAAGCAAGCGCGCAAAAGCGGCGTGGTGCGGCATGTCGGCACGGGCCAGAACATCTGGTCCAACGTGCACATCGAAGACGTCGTCGCCCTGTACCTGCTGGCGCTGACCAAAAACGTGCCCGGCACCTTCTACTTTGTCGAAAGCGGCGAAGCGTCGTTCATCGACATGACCACAGCCATGGCCGAAGCGCTGAATCTCGGCGAGCCACAGGACTGGCCACTGCAAGACGCCGAAGCCGAGTGGGGCTATGAAATGGCCAACTACGGCCTCGGCTCCAACAGCCGCGTACGCGGCAAACACGCTCGCGAACTGCTGGGCTGGGTGCCGAAGCGGACGTCGGTGGTGGACTGGATTCGTAGCGAGATGGTGTGAGCCCTACACAAACCATCCAAACACCACCGAATCTGTGGGAGCTGGCTTGCCAGCGATAGCGGTCGACCAGTCAGCATCTGTGTTGGATGTTACGCCGCCATCGCCACCAGGCTGGCTCCCACAAGTGAACCGCATTCTGACTGACGGAATGCAATCAACCTGTAGGAGCGAGCCTGCTCGCGAAAGCGCTGGCTCAAACAACAGAATAGTCGGCTGGCACGCCGTCATCGCCCGTTTTTTTGTCCCGGTAAACCCCCGCAAATACGCCGCATGCCAGTGGAATTTAATTTTTAGCGGGGACTTGTCCGGGCGCTCGGGAAATTACCGGCTAGGCTGCTACCGCGGTGAAACGAGGGCGGCTGCGATGCATGTCGCGCTCTATGTGTTGCAGGCATGAGGCCCGTTCAGCACGGCACCACCCATGGAGTTTTTCTGGCAAAAGGAATTTGCGATGGCGACACCCATTGATGCCTTCTCGTAAAGGCGTATCCCCCGGCGGACACACATGAATCCGCGATCTCCCGATGAGTAATGGTCGGCCATGACGGCCGGCATCTGTCATTGACTCTGGTTATTGCATTGCACGCTACGCGCGTGGGCGAAGCCGTCACCTCAATTGGCGAAAACAAGGAATAGTTATGATCATTTTGGGTATTACGAATAATGATTTGGCGGGTGCTTGCCTGGTACGTGACGGTCAGATTCTTTCGGCGGTCAGCGAAGAGCGTTTCACCCGGATCAAGGACCATAAAATCTGGCCGGCCAAGTCCATCGAGTTTGTGTTGAGCCAGGCCGGCGTGTCGCTGGAAGACGTCGATCATGTCGCCTATGGATGGAACGCCGGTTTCAGTGCCGACAAACATCTGGAGTTGTACTTCGATCGCATTGTCGAGGAGGTCAGGAACAACCCCCAGGGGCTGGCGCAGTTCCGCCAGCGGGTGACCGATGAAATCAACAACGACAAGGCAAGGCGCGGCGAATTCGACCAGTTCATTGTCGACAACGGTCTGCAAGGCAAGGCGTATTACATCGATCACCACGAGTGCCATGCGCTCGGTGCCTATGTCTGCTCGCCATTCGAGGAAGCGTTGACATTGACCTGCGACGGACGCGGCGATTTCCAGTCGCTGACCGTCACCTGGTACAGCCCGACAGAAACCACGGTGCTGCAACGCGAAACCAGCATCGACAGCCTCGGTTATTTCTATGGCCGGATCACCCACCTGCTCGGTTACAAGCCCAACCGCCACGAAGGCAAGGTCACCGGGCTGGCCGCATTCGGTGATCCGCAGAAACTGCTGGGCGTGATGCAGCAGATGATCCGTTTCGAAGACGGCCGTATCAAGGCGCGCTGCGGCGATATGTTCCTGCCGTCCTACAACACCTACAGCGAGCCGCTGGAAACCCTGTTTGCCCGGGAAACCCCCGAAGACATCGCCGCCGCCGTGCAGCGTCACAGCGAAGACCTGCTGGTGGCCACCGTCAGCCATCATCTGGCGCAGCGCGGCACTGCCAACCTGTGCCTGGCCGGCGGCGTGTTTGGCAACGTCAAACTCAACCAGCGCCTGCGCGAGATCCCGGGCGTCAAAGACGTCTACGTGCTGCCGTGCATGGGCGATGGCGGCCTGGCACTAGCGGCGGCAGTCGGCGCCGCATACCTGGAAAACGGCACCCGTTTCAAGAATCCGTCGATGATGCTCGGGCCACAATCGCGCAGCGTTTCGCAGAACATCAACCTGATCATTCGTGACTACCCTGAACTCGGTTATCACACGCCGTCGAACATCATCGAGGTGCTGACCGAGGCGCTGACGGAAAATCAGGTGCTGGGCATGTTCAAGGGCAAGATGGAGTTCGGCCCGCGCTCGCTGTGCAACCGCAGCATCGTCTATCACGCGCAGGATGCCGAGGTGAACGACTGGCTCAACAAACGCATGCACCGCACCGAGTTCATGCCCTTCGGCCCGGTCACGGCCATCGAGCAGGCGGCGGCCTGCTACGTCGGTTGGGACGAGCAGCAAGTGGCCGCCGACACCATGACCATGACCTACGACTGCCATCCGCAATTTCGCGAGGCGAGTCCGGCGGTGGTGCACATCGACGGCACCGCGCGCCCGCAGATCATTCGCCCGCAGAGCGACCCGTTCATGCATCGCCTGCTGACGGCCTGGCATCAGAAAACCGGTCAGGCGGCCTTGATCAACACCTCGTTCAACCGCCATGAAGAGCCGATCGTGTGCTCTTCCCAGGACGCACTGGATGCGCTGAAAGAAGGCATGGTCGATCTGGTGGTCATGAGCGAATCGCTGATTGTCTGGCGCAAGGGCAGAAACAGCTTTACTCAACAACGCTTCGAATAAATGGATGGTATTCAGGGCTCCCCGGGAGTCCTGTTTCAGGAGTACCGGGCGTATGGTTGACGCATGTATTTAATCTTTTTCGGGTTCTTTGCGGCGGAAGGGATCATCTATCCGTTCTGGCCGACCTGGCTGGATTCCCTGGGCTTCAGTGCCAGTGAAATCGGTTTGCTGATCGCCGCCGCGTATTGGCCGCAGGTGGTGACCGGGGTGCTGATCACCTACGTGGCCGACTGGCGCGTGGATCAGTTGCGGCTCGCCGCTGTTCTGAGCGTTACCGCCGCGTTATGTACGTTGCTGTTCTACTTCATCCCGGCGCATTTGTGGATGTTCGTGTGCCTGAGTGTGCTGTTTGGCGGGGTGTGGATGGTGGTGCTGCCGCTGTCCGAATCCTATCTGCTCAAGCGCGACAAACTGGCCCTGCAGAATTACGGCTGGGTGCGGGCGGTGGGTTCTTCGGCCTTTATCCTGACCTCGACCCTCGGTGGTTTTCTGTTTGCGCAGTACAGCCAGTCGTGGGTGCCGCTGGTGATCGCGGCGAGCATGTTGATCACCGCTGTGGCGTGTCTGCGCCTGAAACGCCAGGTGTCGCGGGCGCATCTGGCGCCGCCCGGCCCGGCGCGCAAACGGCCTGAGTGGCGGGCGCTGTTGGCGCACAAAAGCCTGTTGATTGCGATTGCTGCCGCCAGCTTCATTCAACTGAGTCACACCCTGTACTTTTCCACGGCTTCGATCGGTTGGGGGGTGAAGGGCTTTTCTTCCTCGGCGATCGGCATGTTCTGGGCAGTGGCGGTGATTGCGGAAATCATCTGGTTCGCGCTGTCCAACAAGGTCCTGGCGTTTTGCGCGCCGTTGTCGTTGGTGATGTTTTCCAGTGTCTGCGCGGCGCTGCGCTGGGTGCTGTTTGCCAACAGCGATGCGGTGTCGATGATCCTGCTGGGCCAGTGCCTGCACGCGCTGAGCTTTGCCGCCTACCACGCGGCGATCATGCGTTTTATTCGCGACCAGGCACCGCAGGATATTCAGGTCTTTACTCAAGGGGTTTATTACTCCCTGGCGGTGGCCTTGCCCATGGGCCTGGCCACACCTTTCGCCGGTTACCTGTACCAGACCCGGCCGCAGTGGTCCTACTACGTGATGGCGCTGTTCGCGTTGGTCGGAACGGTGCTGGCGTTCATTGCTCATCAGAAAATGCGAAGTTCAACTCATGGCTCAACAAACGTTTACAGCCGTCTGCTTTGATATGGACGGTGTGCTCATCCAGTCCCGCGAGGTGATTGAACACGCCTGGACCACCGTGGCGCGCGAGTACGGGATCAGCGTCGATCAGGCGTTCATCGATGAACACATCCACGGCCGTCCCGGCGGTCATACCCTCAGGACCTTGTTCGCCGAGTTTGACGAAGCGCAGCAGGTGGCGATCAAGCGCGAAGTCGACGCCATTGAGCAGGTAACGAACTGTGCGCTGGTGCCGGGCGTCGCGACGTTGATCGCCCGACTGCGCGAGCACGCCGTGCCGCTGGCGCTGGTCACCAGCAGTTGGCGGGCGCGGGTCGGGCACGTTCTGCAGCAACACGACCTGATGTCGGCGTTCGACAGCATCATCTGTCGCGACGACGTGCGCAGCGGCAAACCGGCGCCCGATCCCTATCGCCTGGCGGCAGCACAATTGGGCCGGCAAAGTGATGAATGCCTGGTCTTTGAAGACTCTGTCAGCGGTGTGCAGTCGGCGGTCAGCAGCGGTGCGCTGTGTATCGGCATTGGCGACGACCCGACGCTGACCGCGCATGGCGCCGCAGGCGTGTATGCCGATTTCACCCGGCTTGCGCTCAGGCTGGACGGCAGGGGCGCCCACGGTTATGCCGATGGAGCGCTGTTCATCAACACGCACCCGACCCAAAGGTTTGCCCGCTCATGACATTGACGTTGCAGCACGCCAGCGTGCTCTGGAAATTCCTCTGTGCGGGGCGCCAACACAGCGCTTGTGAACTGATCGTGGTCTGCGGCTCCTACGACTTGCGGGTCTGCGATTACGCCTGCCAACTGTTGAAAGACGGCGTGGCACCGCACCTTTTGTTCACTGGCAATACCGGCAACTGGACCCGACATTTGTGGGAACGCAGCGAAGCCGATATTTTTGCCCAACGTGCCCTGGCGCAAGGGGTGACGGCGCAGCAGTTCACCCTGGAAACCCGCGCGACCAATTTTGCCGAAAACATCGCGTTTGCCCGGGCGATGTTTCCCGATGTGCGTCGCGCGACCTTTCTGACCAAGCCCAATTCGATCCGGCGCGTGGCGTTGACCCTGCCCGTGCAGTGGCCCGGACTGGAAGCCTTTGTTGATGCGCCGTCGTTCGGTTTTCCTGATGACGTCAGCAACCTGATCGGGGTCTTGGGCCTGATCGACGAAATGGTCGGCGATGTACACCGCATCATGGTTTACCCTTCGCTGGGATTTCAGGTCGAGCAGACCATCCCCGAAGAGGTTCAGGTAGCCTGGCGGTATCTGGTGGAGCAAGGCTTCGATCACCATTTGATCAAGGGCAGGAGTTGACGCTGACTCCCGCCGGGAGACAGACATGCAGTACGACACGCTGATCCGCAACGCCACCGTCATCGATGGCAGCAACACGCCCGGTTACCGCGCCGATGTGGCGCTTCTCAACGGGCGCATCGAGCGTATCGGCGACTTGCACGATGCCCGCGCCACGGAGGAAATCGACGCCGCCGGCCGCGTGCTCGCCCCAGGCTTCATCGACGTGCACACCCACGACGACACCGTGGTCATCCGCCAGCCGCAGATGCTGCCGAAACTCAGTCAGGGCGTGACCACGGTGATCGTCGGCAACTGTGGGATCAGCGCCTCGCCGGTCAGTCTGAAAGGCGATCCGCCGGACCCGATGAACCTGCTCGGCAGCGCAGCGGCGTTCGTCTATCCACGTTTCAGCGATTACCGCGCCGCCGTCGAAGCAGCGAATATCACGCTGAATGTCGCCGCACTCGTCGGTCACACCGCACTGCGCAGCAATCACCTCGACGACCTGTTCCGCACCGCCACGCCTGACGAAATCGCCGCGATGCGCGAGCAATTGCGTGAAAGCCTTGAAGCCGGCGCGCTCGGTTTATCCACAGGTCTGGCCTACGCCAGCGCCTACAACGCCTCCACCGACGAAGTGAAACAACTGACCGAAGAACTGACGGCATTCGGCGCGGTGTACACCACGCACCTGCGCAGTGAATTCGAACCGGTGCTGGAAGCGATGGACGAAGCGTTCGGCATTGGCCGTCACTCGCGGTCACCGGTGATCATTTCCCACCTCAAATGTGCCGGTGTCGGTAATTGGGGGCGCAGTCCGCAGTTGCTCGCGGCGTTGGAGGAAGCAGCGAAAACCCAGCACGTAGGATGCGATTGCTATCCCTACGCGGCGAGTTCTTCGACGCTGGATCTGAAGCAGGTTACCGATGCTCACCGCATCACCATCACCTGGTCGACGCCGCACCCCGAAGTCAGCGGCCGTGATCTGATCGACATCGCCGCCGAATGGAACGTGCCACTGCTCGAAGCCGCCAAGCGCCTGAAACCGGCGGGCGCGGTGTACTACGGCATGGACGAGGCGGATGTGCGAAAAATCCTCGCCCATCCGTTGTCGATGGTCGGGTCTGACGGACTGCCGGAAGACCCGTTCCCGCATCCACGCCTGTGGGGCGCTTTCCCACGGGTATTGGGACATTTCAGCCGTGATGTCGGGCTGTTTCCGCTGCACACCGCCGTGCACAAGATGACCGGTCTGTCGGCGGCGCGGTTTGGCTTGAAAGGGCGCGGCGAGATTCGTAAAGGCTATTGGGCGGATTTGGTGTTGTTTGATCCGGCGACGGTGCGCGATGTGGCGGATTTCACTGATCCGCAGCGGGCGGCGCAGGGGATTGACGGGGTGTGGGTCAATGGCGTGTTGAGTTATCGCGACGGACAGGCGAACGGTCGTCGGGAAGGACGATTTCTGGCGCGGAACGGGGATTTGCGCGAAGGATTTCATTGATTGCCAAGCCCCTGTAGGAGCTGCCGAAGGCTGCGATCCTTTGATCTGCGTCTCATAGTGGCACTCTGAGATTAAAGAATGTCGAAACCAAGCCGAATTGCTGACATCCAGCCCGGCTACACTCTTGGGCCAACCAGTCAGGGAGCACCCCATGAGCTTCGGCAAAACCACCCCGATCCTGCGGATTTTCGATGAAGCCAAGGCGTTGGAATTTTACGTCGACTTCCTCGGTTTCAAGATCGACTGGCAGCATCGCTTCGAAGCGAATTTCCCGCTGTATCTGCAGGTGTCGCGTGGCGAGTGCGTGCTGCACCTGTCCGAGCATCATGGCGATGCGACGCCGGGTTCGGCGCTGCGTATCGAGACCGATGAGCTGGAGGTGTTTCAGCAGCAATTGGTGGCCAAGGACTACAAGTTCTCGCACCCACAGATTCAGGCGATGCCGTGGGGCAGTCAGGACATGACGATTGCTGATCCGTTTGGTAATCGGTTGGTGTTTACCAACGCGATCAGTGTTTGAGCTGAGAAGAGCCCCTCACCCTAACCCTCTCCCGGAGGGAGAGGGGGACTGACCCCGGGGATATTCGAGAAATACGCCGACCTGAACCTCCTTTACCGAATCCATAATCGACTCGGTCATTCAGGTCGATGTACGACGCCAGACACCTCGATGGCCCCCTCTCCCTCCGGGAGAGGGTTGGGGTGAGGGAAAAAGATTCACGCCATACAAAAAAGCCCGCAGCCAAACCATTAAGGTCTGGCTGCGGGCTTTTTCGTTATTCGGTCGGCACTAATTGATCCAGCACCCGGTTGACGGCGATCTCCGCCACCATCACTACTTGCGCGATGCCTTGCAGGGTCTTGCGGTGCGAGCCTTCCAGCAGCCCGGCGAAGTCGTTGAGCATTACGGTGGCCGAGCCGAGGGATTCGCAGGCATCGGCCAGCAACGGTTCGGTGCCGCTGGCCGGGTTGGCCATGTAGAGACGATTGGGCTGGTACGGGGTGGCCATGATCGCGGGCCTCGGTGGGCCGAGGTAGTGGTCGAGGGCGCGCTCGGCGGCTTCGTGGAATTTCTTTGATTCGGGGGATTCGTAGGGGGAGGCCGCGTCGGTGGGCGGCGGGTTGGGTGTAACTTTGAACATTTGCCAGATCCTCATTGAGGGCTGGCCGCCGTTTCCCTACTAAAAGAAATGGAGGCAGCCGTGCGCAGGTTAGTAGACCGGGGATCTGGGAAACCGGCGCGCCCGAGGGCGCCCTGCGCACAGCCACCATAACGTTCAGGCAAGACCTGACTGTCTGATGAGCGATACGCCCCAAAAACCTCGGGCTACTAAACCCGATCACTGGAAATCAGTGACGGACTCAAGTTACCGACGGCCTCCGGGGCGCACAAGCCGGCGGATTCTGGCGTAGCCGTAGGCAGTGGCGCAAGGATTTGTAGGCAGTAGGGCGTAACACTGAGTGTCTTTAAACACTGGGGCTGCAGCGGGTTTATCGGCCGCTGAAATTGAGGAATTGTCTGTCGGGTTTTTGGTGTGGCCACTGCCGCCATCGCTGGCAAGCCAGCTCCCACAGGGTTATGTGCGAGCCGCAGATGTTGTGTACGACCCGGTCAATGTGGGAGCTGGCTTGCCAGCGATGAGGCCAGAATAGTCACCCCCGATGCATCTGCCGAAACTCCCCCGGCGGCATCCCGCGCCGGCTCTTGAACGTGCGGTGAAACGATCGCGGCTCGGTAAACCCCAGATACTGCGCAATGTCCTGGATCGGCAACGTGCTGTTGAGCAAATAATGCTCCGCCAGTTCCTGACGCAAATCATCGAGAATCTGCTGATACGACGTCCCCGCCTGATGCAACTGGCGTTGCAACGTGCGCACCGACACCGCGAGCTGTTCTGCCACCTGCTCCTTGCGCGGCAAGCCTTCCTTGAGCAACTGGCGCAGGATGCTTTTGACCCGCTGTTCCAGCGACGCATCCTCCAGCGTCGCCATCAAGCCCATCGCGTGTTCTTCCAGGGTACGCAGCAATTGCGCGTCGGCCTGGCGCAGCGGTAACTGCAGATACGCCAGCGGCACGATCAGCGCCGAATACGCCTGCTCGAACAGCACCGGGCAATCGAAAAACGCTTCGTACTGCGCCTGCGTAGCGTTTGGCGGGCATGGATGTTCCAGCCACACGGCAGCGGGTGACATCTGCGTGTCGGCGATCCAGCGCGCATATTGCAGCCATGAACCAAGAACGTTTTCCACCAGATGCCGGCGAATTCGCGGACGCTCATAGCGGCAAGTCCAGATCAGATGCACATGGCCGTCCTGCACTTCGGCGCGGCTGACGCCCATGTCGCCCACCAGTTTTTCGAACGGCATGATCCGGCTCATCGCATCGCCCAGGGTCGCGCAGTTCATGGTGATGTAACCGAGCACGCTCCAGGAATTGGGCAGGACGAAATTGGCCGCGTTGAGACCAAACAGCGGATCGCCCGAGTGCTCACAGAAATAATCGAGCAGGCGCTCATGAGTTTCGCCCGGCAGGCGCAGGCTGTTGTCGCTCAGTTGCTGCGCCTGCAAACCGGCTGCCGCCAGCGCCGGCTCGATGGCCATGCCCAGTTGCTCGGCATGGCGCACGTATTTGAGCAGCGGCGGAACCGAGGTGAAGCCGAGCGATTGCATGATCCGAATCCCTTGATCAAGGCCTGCGTGAGCGAATGAATGGCTGAAAGGTAATTTGAAACCCCGACTAAAGTAAATGCCTGGCACTTGCGCGACGTTTGACTCAATTGGCTACTCGAACTGGCCGGATGCGACCGTGACACTTTGCGGCCGCTGACTAGTATGGAGGCCTGCCACATCACTGATCAGACTGCATAAGAAGGACACACGCATGCGACGCTGGAACGGCTGGGGAGAGGCAACAACGGTGGTCGAACTGCCGGCCCAGGGCGCGAGGTTTCTCCATGAACGACTGGGGGCCGGGCGCGCGCTACCCGATGCCACGTTGGACGCGGCATTGGCGCGGGTGCCGCTCTCGCGGCTGGCGGCGCACGCCTTGTACAGCGTCGACGCTCACGACCGTCTGCTGCATGCCCGGGGCCAGAGCCTGCCGGACTGGCTGGCGCTGCGCGAAGGCGCGCTGGGCAACTATCCCGATGCGGTGGCGTTTCCCGAAACTGCGGAGCAGATCCGCCAATTGCTGGCGCTCGCCCATGAGCAGGACCTGTGCCTGATTCCCTACGGCGGCGGCACTTCGGTGGCCGGGCACATCAACCCGCCGGATTCGGCGCGGCCGGTGGTGACGGTGTCGCTGGCGCGGATGAATCGCCTGATCGACCTCGACGAGCAGAGCCAACTGGCGACGTTCGGCCCCGGCGCCAGTGGCCCGCAGGTGGAAAGTCAGCTGCGCGCTCGCGGCTACACGCTGGGGCATTTCCCGCAGTCGTGGGAGTTGTCGACGCTGGGTGGTTGGGTTGCCAGTCGCTCCAGCGGTCAGCAGTCGTTGCGCTATGGGCGCATCGAGCAATTGTTCGCTGGCGGCACCCTGGAAACTTTCGCCGGGCCCTTGGAAATTCCGACCTTTCCAGCCTCGGCGGCGGGGCCTGATCTGCGCGAAGTGGTGCTCGGTTGCGAGGGCCGTTTCGGGATCATTTCCGAGGTCAAAGTGCGAGTCAGTCCGCTGCCGGTCGATGAACGTTTTTACGGGGTGTTCCTGCCCAACTGGAGCAAGGCGCTGCAAGCGATTCGCCAATTGGCCCAGGCGCGGGTGCCGCTGTCGATGCTGCGGCTGTCGAACGCGGTGGAGACCGAAACCCAACTGGCGCTGGCCGGCCATCCACAGCAGATCGCCTGGCTGGAGAAGTATCTGAACCTGCGCGGTGCCGGTGAAGGCAAGTGCCTGCTGACCTTCGGCGTGACCGGCAACCGTCGGCAAAACGCGCTGTCGCTGAGCCAGGCGCGCCAGCATCTGAAAGCCTTCGGCGGTGTGTTCACCGGTACTTTGCTCGGCAAGAAATGGGCGCAGAACCGCTTCCGTTTCCCCTACCTGCGCGAGAACCTGTGGAACGCCGGTTACGTGGTCGACACCCTGGAAACGGCCACCGACTGGAGCAACGTCGACCACCTGCTCAACCTGATCGAAAACAGCCTGCGCGACGCCTTGGCAGCGCAGGGCGAGCGGGTGCATGTGTTCACCCATCTGTCCCACGTCTATGGCGAAGGTTCGAGCATCTACACCACTTACGTGTTTCGCCCGGCGGCGGATTATCCGGCGACGCTGGCGCGCTGGCAGGCACTCAAGCACGCGGCCAGCCAGACCATCGTCGACAACCACGGCACCATCAGCCACCAGCACGGCGTCGGCAAGGATCACGCGCCGTATCTGCCGCGCGAGAAAGGCGCGCTGGCGATGGACACCTTGCAGGCGCTGAGCAAGCACTTCGATCCGGCCGGGCGCCTCAACCCCGGCACGCTGTTGCAGGAGTGACGGCCATGCACCCGGACTGGAACGCCGCGTGGCGCCAGAAAACCTTGCCGACATTGGCCGACGAAACGTGGGACCTGATCGTCATCGGCGGTGGCATCAGCGGTGCCGGCATTCTGCGCGAAGCGGCGCGGCGCGGTTGGCGTTGTCTGCTGCTGGAGCAACGGGATTTCGCCTGGGGCACCTCCAGCCGATCATCGAAAATGGTTCATGGCGGTTTGCGTTACATCGCCAAGGGCCAGTGGCGGCTGACCCGTGATTCAGTGCGCGAGCGTCAGCGCCTGCTCGACGAAGCGCCGGGGCTGGTGGAACCGATGAGTTTCATGATGCCGCACTATCGCGGCGGCTTTCCCGGGCCGCGTGTGTTCGGTGGCTTGTTGTCGGTGTACGACGCATTGGCGGGACGCCGCAGCCATCGTTTTCATGACGCGCAGCAACTACGTTTTCTCGCACCGGGGGTGAAGGAAACCCAGCTGCTGGGTGGCACCTGTTTTATTGATGCACTGACCGATGATGCGCGGCTGGTGATGCGCGTGTTGCGCGAAGCGCGGACCGATGGCGCAGTGGTGCTTAACGGGGTGCGCGTCGAACATTTGCTGCGCGAAGACGGCCGGGTGTGCGGGGTTCAGGTCGAAGATTGCGAAGCGGGCGGGTCGTTGCAACTGCGTTGCGGCGTGCTGGCGGTGGCGACCGGGGCATGGGCTGAGCGCTTGCGGTTGCCCGAGGCACCACGACAACTGCGGCCTTTGCGCGGCAGCCATCTGCTGCTGCCGGGCTGGCGTTTGCCGGTGGCGCAGGCGTTCACGTTTCTGCATGAGCGCGACCGTCGGCCGGTGTTCGTTTTTCCGTGGGAAGGGGCGACGGTGGTTGGCACTACGGATCTCGATCATCGCGAGAATCTGGACCAGAGCGCGAGCATCAGCGCCGAAGAACTCGACTATCTGCTGGCGGCTTGCACGCAACAATTTCCCGGTGCCGAAGTGACGGCCAGCGATGTGCTGTCGACCTGGTCCGGCGTACGTCCGGTGGTGGGCAGCGCGGCGGGTGAGCAGCAAGGCAAGCCGTCGAATGAAACCCGTGAGCATGTGCTGTGGCAGGAGCCGGGGTGCGTCACGTTGGCTGGCGGCAAACTGACGACGTTTCGCCCGCAAGCCATCGAAGTGCTCAAGGCCTGTGCCGACATGCTTGGCCGCAATTTCGAAGATGATGCCGCGCCGGTGTTCGCCGCGATACCGCCACTGATCATTCCCGGACTCAGCCCGCAACAGTGGCGACGTCTGGCTGGACGCCATGGCCGTGACTTGCCGAAGCTGGCGCAACTGATCACTGAGTTGGGTCACGAAACGGTCGGCAACACCGACACCTTGTGGGCCGAACTGGCCTTCGCCTGTGAGGCGGAAATGGTGCTGCACCTCGATGATCTGTTGCTGCGCCGCACCCGTCTGGGCCTGTTGCTGGCGCGCGGTGGCGAAGCGCATTTCGCGGCCATCCGCCAACTCTGCCAGCCCCGCCTGGGCTGGGACGATGCACACTGGCAGCAAGAGCTGCAGCGTTACCGGGCATTGTGGCAACGCCATCACGGTCTGCCGGATGCCACGCCTTGAGGCCCCTTGAAGAGAGCGCCATGGATAACCACCCGAACAAGCGCTACCTGCTGGCGATCGACAACGGCACCCAGAGCGTGCGCGCATTGCTTTTCGATTTGCAGGGCAATCTGCTCGGTAAAGGCAAGGTCGAGTTGCAGGCGTACTACTCGACGCAACCGGGCTGGGCCGAGCAGGATCCGGACTATTACTGGGCGAAACTCGGCGAGGCCTGTCAGCAGGTGTGGGCGCAAACCGGGATTGATCGCTCGCAGATTGCCGGGGTGTCGCTGACCACTCAGCGCGGCACGGTGATCAATGTCGATGCCGAGGGCAAACCACTGCGCCCGGCCATTCTGTGGCTCGATCAGCGCCAGAGCGAAGTCGAGGGCGGGATTAAGGGGCCGTGGGGCTGGCTGTTCAAACTGGTCGGCGCGCAGGCCACCGTGGATTATTTTCGCGCGCAGGCCGAGGCCAACTGGATCGCCCGACATCAACCGGAAATCTGGGCGGCGACCGACAAGTTTCTGCTGCTCTCGGGCTTTCTCACCCATCGCCTGTGCGGGCGCTTTGTCGACTCGGTGGGTTGCTGCGTCGGCTACCTGCCGTTCGACTTCAAACGCCTGAAATGGGCCGCGCCCAGTGACTGGAAATGGCAGGCGTTGGCGGTGCGTGCGGAGCAATTGCCGACCTTGCACAAACCCGGCGAAACCCTCGGCTACATCAGCGCTGAAGCCAGCCGCCACACCGGGATTCCCGAGGGCTTGCCGCTGATTGCGGCGGGCGCTGACAAGGCCTGCGAAGTGGTCGGCTCCGGCGTGGTCGATGCGAGCACGGTGTGCCTGTCCTACGGCACCACGGCGACGATCACCAGCACTCGCTCGCGCTACCTGGAAATCGTCCCGCTGATCCCGCCGTACCCCTCGGCGGTGCCGGATCAGTACAACTGCGAGGTGATGATTTATCGCGGTTACTGGATGGTCAGCTGGTTCAAGAACGAGTTCGGCCTGCGCGAAATGCAGCAGGCCAAAGAGCAGGGCATCGAGCCCGAGCAACTGTTCGATGCGCTGGTCAACGCGGTGCCGCCGGGGTCGATGGGGCTGATGCTGCAACCGTACTGGTCGCCGGGAATTCGTGAGCCGGGTGTCGAAGCCAAAGGCGCGATGATCGGCTTCGGCGACGTGCACACCCGCGCGCATATTTACCGGGCAATTCTCGAAGGGCTGGCGTATGCGTTGCGTCAGGGCATGGAGAACATCGAGAGGCGTTCGAAGGTGTCGATCAAGCGTCTGCGCGTGGCCGGTGGCGGTTCGCAGAGTGATGCGGCGATGCAACTTACGGCGAATATTTTTGGCCTGCCGGCGGAGCGTCCGCATGTGTACGAAGCGTCGGGGCTGGGCGCGGCGATCTGTTGTGCGGTGGGGTTGGGCTTGTATGCGGACTTCCCCACGGCGATCGCCGCGATGACGCGCGTGGGCACGGTATTCACCCCACAGCCCGAGGCACAGCAGATCTATGAGCGTTTGTACAACGAGGTGTACCTGCGCATGTATCGCCAGCTCAAACCGTTGTACCAGAGCATCCGCAAAATCACCGGTTACCCCGCCTGAAACAACACCACCAATCCCCTGTAGGAGCTGCCGAAGGCTGCGATCTTTTGACTTGGATTTTTAAAAACAAGATCAAAAGATCGCAGCCTTCGGCAGCTCCTACACAGGTGAGCGGTGAGCTTCATATGGCGCTATCGGAGACTTTTTCTGGTGAGATCGGACAGTGTCAGCGCCGGAGGCGGTTGTTAGGCTCAACCCCCACAGCACCTCCAATAAGAATTAAAAGCAATGAAGCTGACATTTCTCCTGTTGCTGCTTTGTGCAATGGCCCCGACGGCGTGGGGCTGGTCGAACCACACGGTGGGCAGCTATCTGGCGTTGCAGGAACTGCCGGCGCTGCGCGATGCGCCGCCGGTCGAAGTCGAGCCGCTGGAGCGTTTTCTCGCCGAGCAGTATCCGGCCGTGGTCGCGCTGCTGGAGCAACAGGAAAGCTTCGCCCGTGAACACTTCACCCAGTACCCGCCGCGCCCCGACAATCTGAAGCTGCCCGCCGTACCGAGTGACGATCTGCGCCATGATTTTCTCACCGCGTTGCGACTCAATCCGCGCATTCATCTGGCGATGGTCATTCAGCCGCTGCCGGGCCAAGACATCCCCGAGCGCGAACATCTCAGCGCCGATCAGGTGATGGTCGAGCAGACGCTTTCGCCATGGAATCGTCAGCGTTTCATTCGCGTGGCGGACGGCGAAAAAGTCGCGGCGCTGGCGGTATTGGCGAGCGCCGCCGACGAGCCGGATTACGGTCACGACATCAACCTGTTCAGCGATAACCCCGGCGAGGTCGGCGCGCTGTATGGCTTCGGCCCGCAGCCGTTTGGCGATGTGCGTTTTCAGTACAGCTCGCAGGCACCGTTCCACATGGGCTTCTTCCATGAAAGCGCGGTGGTGTATGCCGCTGCCGGATTTCTTCAGCGCAGTTGGCCGGACTGGCGCGCCTATCAGTACCTGGGGCTGGCGCGTTTGGCATTCGCCTCTGGCCATCCTTACTGGGGCTACCGGTTTCTCGGTTGGGGCGTGCACCACGTGCAGGATCTGACCCAGCCGTATCACGCCAAGCCATTGCCCGGGGTGGAGCTGCCGAGTCTGTTGCTGCTGGAGGGCAAGGCGCTGGCCGGTTTTGCCGAGGACAAACAGGCGTCCATCGAGCGCGTCGCCACCCGCCATATGGAAATCGAGAAATATCAATCGACCTGGCTGCGCCGCGTGCTGCGCACCGGTCAGGCGCATCCGATGCTCGCGGCCTACGCCGATGTCGCTCAAGACCAACAGTATCCGCCGTACTCGGTGGACTACTTGCGCGAGGTGGTCAGCGCCGAGTCGGTCGAGGACTCGGCAGCGTTCGATGAGGCCATCGGTCAATGGCTGGATACGGCGCCGGTGACCAGTGATTTCAGCAGCGGCAATCAGTTGCAGCGCGAGACGTTCGAGCATCCGGCACTCAATCAGCAGCTGTTCAGACTGCTCGGCCATTTCGGCGCGCACAGCCGGATTTATGTCCGTGCGGGACTGGCACCGTAGCCATCGCGGCCACGCATAAAACAATAAGAACAAGGAGGAACCCATGATCAACACTCGATTGCGCCTCACCGGCGTAGCACTTCCCGGTGTCGGCCTGGCAGGGCTGCTGCAACTCTGTGCGGTGGATGCGCTGCAGGCTGCCGAGTTCAGCGTGCTGGGCAATCAGGTCACCGGCTCGATCGACACGACCCTGTCCTATGGTCGCTTGTGGCGGGTGCAGGGCCGCGACAAGAACAACGATGACGTCAACACCAACGACGGCAATCGCAACTTCGACACCGGACTGGTTTCCGAGGTGTACAAGATCACTTCCGAGCTGGAAGCCAACTACCAGAACTACGGGATGTTCCTGCGCGGCACGGCGTTCTACGACACCCAGCTGATGGACAAGCGCAACGATTACTACCGCAACAACAACCCGGCACAGCCGAGCCAGAGCTATCCGCAGGACGACCGTTTCACCAGCCAGACCCGCGACATCGCCGGCAGCCGGATCGAGATGCTCGACGCCTATGTCTACGGCAATTGGGACGTGGCGCAGATGCCAGTCACCGCGCGGGTCGGGCGTCAGGTGTTCAACTGGGGCGAGGGGATTTTCTATCGCGGCGGTGTCAACACCACCAACCCGGTGGACGCCGCGAAATACCGCTTGCCCGGCGCCGAGGTCAAGGAAGTGCTGATGCCAGTGGAGGCGGTGAGCTTCAACGTTGGCCTCAGCGATTCGCTGACCCTGGAGAGCTTCTACCAGACCAACTGGAAGGAAACCCGCATCGACCCGGTCGGCACGTTCTATTCGCAGACCGACCTGTTCGCCGATGGCGGCAACACCGGTTACAACAACTTCAGCGGCACTGCGCTCGACACCCCGGTACCCGGCTTTGGCAACGTCATCGGGCTGTACAGCGCACTGGGCAACAACCCGTTGCTCGGCCCGGCACTGAAAAGCACCGGCCTCTACGCCAACGGTGTGACGCCGGCCTACGGCAATACGCTGAAAGTGGCGTCGATCGGCAAGGACTACAACGCACGCAATGACGGCCAGTTCGGCTTCGCCTTCCGCTACATCGCCGAGGAACTCAACAGCACTGAGTTCGGCCTGTACCTGGTCAACTACCACGCCAAGGAGCCGACCATCGCCGCTGACCTCGGTGGCTACAAAGGCATCGACATGAATGCCCTGACCAACATGCTCGCCGGTGTCGCCGGCAGTCAGGCCGGGGCGCTGGCCAACGGTCTGGCGACGGCCGATGTGATGGGCAACATTCAGGCGCATCGGCGTTACGCCGAAGACATTCGCATGTACGGGTTCAGCTTCAACACGACTTTGGGTCAGGCCTCGGTGTTCGGCGAGATCGCCTATCGACCGAATCTGCCGATCGGCATCGCCGCGACCAACGACCTGATCGGCGACCTGGCCAACGGCGCCGCTGTGGCGGTGACCGGCAAGCCCGTCAACGTCGGCGGGCAGATGGTCACCCTCGACAGCGAGATCAACAACGCCGAGCGCGTCGAGGCGTTCAACACCTCGCTGGGCAGCATCTACAACTTCGGTCCGACGCTGTCGTTCGACTCGATGTTCGGCATCTTCGAACTGGCCTCCGAGCACTTGCGCGGCAGCAGCCTGCAATACACCGCCTACGACGGCAGCACGCGCTATTACGCCGGTACCGGCAACACCTCTTATGTGTCCGGCGGTGATCGTGACGATCAGGTCAACCGCAACTCCTACAGCTACACGGTGATGTTCAACGGCACCTTGAACGACGTGTACGCCGGGGTCAACGTCTCGCCGTATGTCGTCTACAAGGACGACTTCAAGGGCAACAGCTATCAGGCCGGCAACACCATCGACGGGCGCAAGGCCTACACCCTGGGGATCAAGGCCAACTACCAGAACAAGCTCGAAGCCGAGGTGCAATACACCAACTTCTGGGGCGGCGGGCAGAACAACGGGATTCGCGACCGCGACAACGTTGGGTTCAATCTCAAGTATTTCTTGTGAGTTTCAGACGCAGATCCCGGGACAACTCATCCCCCTGTGGGAGCGGGCTTGCCCGCGAAGACGGCAGCACATTCGACATCAATGGTGGCTGACCCACCGCTATCGCTGGCAAGCCAGCTCCCACAGGGTACGCATTCTGGAGAAGAACATGTTTCATATTTCAAGATTGACGAAGACAACGCTGGCGCTTGTGCTGGGTCTCGCTGCGAGCAGCGCTTTCGCCGCCATCACCCCCCAACAAGCCGAACAACTGAAAACCACCCTCACACCCATGGGCGCCGAGCGCGCCGGCAACGCCGCCGGGACCATTCCGGCCTGGACCGGCGGCATCACCCAGGCGCCCGCCGGCTACAAACCGGGCCAACATCACCCGGATCCATATGCCGCGGACAAGCCGCTGTTCACCATCACCAAGGCCAATCTCGATCAGTACAAGGCCCACCTCAGCCCCGGTCAGATCGCGCTGTTCAACAGCTACCCCGACACGTTCCAGATGCCGGTCTATCCGTCGCGTCGCTCGGGTTCGGCGCCGCAGTGGCTGTATGACAACACCCTGAAGAATGCGACCTCGGCCAAGCTGCTGGAGGGCGGCAGCGGGTTCGCCGATGCCTACGGTGGCGTGCCGTTCCCGGTGCCCAAGGACGGCATCGAAGTGCTGTGGAATCACATCACCCGTTATCGCGGGATCTATGTGGTACGCCGCGCCTCCGAAGCCCCGGTGCAGCGCAACGGCAGCTTTGCGCTGGTGACTTCGCAGCAGGAAGCGCTGTTCAATTTCTACCGTCCGGGCGGGCAGTACGCCGACCTGAAAAACATCCTGTTCTACTACCTCGCCTTCGTGAAAAGTCCGGCGCGACTGGCCGGTGGTGCGGCGCTGGTGCACGAGATGCTCGATCAGCTTAAGGATCCGCGCCAGGCCTGGGTCTACGACGCCGGGCAACGCCGCGTGCGCCGCGCGCCGAACCTGGCGTACGACACGCCGATCGCCTCATCCGATGGCCTGCGCACTGCCGATGACACCGACCTGTTTAACGGCGCACCGGACCGCTACGACTGGAAGCTCAAGGGCAAGCAGGAAATCTACATCCCCTACAACAACTACAAGGTCGGCAGCCCAGACGTGAAGTACGCGCAACTGCTGACCCCGGGCCACCTCAACCCGCAATTCACCCGCTACGAGCTGCACCGCGTGTGGGTGGTCGAAGGCAATCTCAAACCGGGTGCGCGGCATGTCTATTCCAAGCGCGTGCTGTTTCTCGACGAGGACAGCTGGGGCGCGGCGCTGGTTGATCAATACGATGGGCGAGGGGAGTTGTGGCGGGTGTCGATGGCCTACCTGAAAAACTTCTACGACCTGCCGACCACCTGGAGCGCACTGGACGTATTCCACGACCTGCAGGCCCGCCGTTACTACGTGCAGAACCTCGATAACGAAGAAGCTTCCACCGTGGACTTCTCGCAACCGGTGCCGGAAGACGCCTATTTCATGCCATCGGCGTTGCGCCAGCGCGGGACACGATAGAGGCGTATCACAACCCCTGTAGGAGCTGCCGAAGGCTGCGATCTTTTGACTTTGATTTTAAAAAACAGGATCAAAAGATCGCAGCCTGCGGCAGCTCCTACACAAGGCGGGTTGTCTTTGACATTGGGTTGACTGGTCGGACGCCATCGCGGGCAAGTCCGCTCCCACAGGTTTTTCGGTCGTTCACACATTTTGTGTTCGACTCGTGACCTGTGGGAGCGGGCTTGCCCGCGATTGGATTTACGCTTTGGCTGCTGACTGAAGGTCAGACGCGGATATGGCTGACCATCTGCTGCAATGAGAATGGCCGTTCGGAAGATTGCCCGGTGTGAGCCAGAACCGATGTGTTAGTCTGCAATCAATGATTTCATTGATTGCAGGGGGCGTCATGGCCAGCATCACCATTCGAAACCTTGACGAGAAGCTCAAGGAACAGTTGCGTATCACCGCTGCTCACAACGGACATTCCATGGAAGAAGAGGCGCGCCTGATTCTCGGTCGAGCCTTGGCCACAGTTGATCGTGCCGGCGGACTTGGAAGCCGGATACGCAACAGGTTCAGTGCAAACGGCGGAGTTGAACTGGATTTGCCAGAGCGCGCAGAGAAAGCCACCGGGGTGGATTTTTCTGAATGATAGTGCTCGATACCAACGTGCTTTCAGAGTTCATGCGTATCGAACCTGAAGCCAGAGTGCTGGCTTGGGTTGATGCGCAGCCCGCCATGGATCTGGCCATCAGTGCGATAACGGTGGCTGAGATACTCCACGGCATCGCCCGACTTCCCTCAGGCAAGCGCAAACAGAATCTTCAAGCCCATGCGATGGCTATGTTCGAGGAAGACTTCGCGGGACGCATTTTGCCGTTCGACGCGCATGCCGCTGTCGAGTACGCGGCACTCGTCGCAGATTGCGAAGCAAAGGGGCGGGCGGTGTCGATGGCTGATGCTCAGATAGCCGCAATCTGTCGGGCTCATGGTGCGGCAATCGCCACGCGTAACGTGAAGGACTTTCAGTTCTCGGGAGTGGAAGTGATTAATCCGTGGGAAGCGTGAGCGTTGAGGCAGTGAGTATGGGCTGACTGGACTGACGCCATCGCGGGCAAGCCCGCTCCCACAGGTTTTTCGGTCGTTCACATATTCCGTGTTCGACTCGTTTCCTGTGGGAGCGGGCTTGCCCGCGATTCGATTTACGCTTTGGCGCTGACTGAAGATCAGACGCGGAAGTGGCTGACCATCTGCTGCAGCTGGCCGCCCAGGCGCGCCAGTTCAACGCTGGACGCTGCGGTTTCATCACTGGCCGCGGCGGTCTGTTCCGACACGTCGCGCACGTTGATGATGCTGCGGCTGATTTCTTCGGCCACGGCGCTTTGCTGCTCGGCCGCGGCGGCGATCTGCTGGTTCATCGACTGGATATTCGACACCGTGCGGGTGATGTTTTCCAGGGAGTCGCCAGCCTTGCGGGTCAGGGCCACGCTGCTGTCGGTCAGGGCGCGGCTGTTGTTCATCACGGCAGCCACTTGCTGGGTGCCGTTCTGCAGACCGGCGACCAGGCCTTCGATTTCTTCGGTGGATTTCTGCGTACGCTGAGCCAGGCCACGGACTTCGTCGGCAACCACGGCAAACCCACGACCGGCTTCACCGGCACGCGCCGCCTCAATCGCGGCGTTGAGTGCCAGCAAGTTGGTCTGTTCGGCCACGGCCTTGATCACGTCCATGACGCTGCCGATCTTGTCGCTTTCCTGTTGCAGCACGCTCATGGCTTCGGTGGAACGCACCACTTCGCTGGCCAGACGCTCGATCTGCGCGATGGCTTCGTTGACTACCTTGTCGCCTTCACGGGCTTCGCCATCAGCGGCGGCAGCGGCTTGCGAGGCTTCTTCGGCGTTGCGCGCGACTTCCTGCACGGTGGCGGTCATCTCATGCATGGCGGTGGCCACCTGGTCGGTCTCGACCTTCTGGCTGTTCACACCGGCGCTGGTCTGCTCGGTCACGGCGGAGAGTTCTTCGGCGGCGCTGGCGATCTGGGTGACGCCGTCGCGGATGCCGCTGATCAGGTCGCGCAGGGTCACGCCCATGCGCGCGATGCCCTGTTGCAGCACACCGAGTTCGTCGCGGCGGGTGACGGTGACGTTCTGGGTCAGGTCGCCGCTGGCAATGCGCTCGACCACGGCCAGGGTTTCCTGCAATGGACGGGTGATCTGACGGGTGATGATCACCGCGGCAATCACACCGACCAGCAGTGCCAGCAGGGTGCTGATCAGCTGGAAAGTACGGGCCTGGGCGCTTTCGATGTCGCGACGGTCGAGCTGAATCTGGTACAGCTGCTCGCTGGTGTTGACGATCGCGGTGCCCTGATCGGTCATCTCCTTACGCGCCTGCACCGCTTCGCTGTTGGCGTTCTTGTAGGCCTGCAACGCGCTGCGGTAGTTGCTCAGGGCGGTTTCCAGCTGACGCAGGGCGTCTTGCTGGGTGGCGGCGAAATGCACGTTCAATTGCTTGAGGCTGGCGATCGCTGCGTCCAGTTGGCCGACGGCTTTCTGCTCGGTTTCGGCGTTGGTGGTGGCGGTGTAGCCGCGCACTTCATAGCGCGCGAGGATGAAGGCTTCCTTGGCCTGGGTGATGGCCTGGAACTGCTCGAAGCGCTGCTCGCTCATGTCCATTTGCTGCACGCGCTTGCTGATGGTTTCGATCAGGTTGTAAGCGGTGTCGGCGTTGGTGCCCATCACGTCGCGGGCGCTGTTGCCGGTGCGGTAGGCGTTGCGCATCTTGTTCAGCGAGGTCTGGTATTCGGCGATAGTCGCGGCCTGCTCTTTCAGCAGTTTGACGTTTTCCGGGCTCTTGAACTTGTTGATCAGCGCCTGTTGTTGCGCGGCGAAGCTTTCGAGGGTGGTTTGTACATTCTGCGCGGCGGTTTCGTCGCCGTTGGTCAGCATGTATTGCAGGCGCACCACGCGCAGCTTGGTCAGACCGGCATTGAGCTGGGTGATGTCGCTCATCCAGTTGCTGCGGTCAATCAGGCCGCCGAGGCTGGTCCAGCCCGTCAGGGCCAGCACGCAGGTCAGGGCCAGGACCAGGCCGAAGCCCAGGCCCAATTTCATGTTCACGCTGATGTTGCCGAACCAGCTATTCATCACAATTCCTCCAGGAACGTAGAGCTACTTGATCGTCGGTCAGGCTGGAAGATTGTTGTTTTTTTGAGCCAGCAAGGGTGTTAGCAGGACTGTATCGGCCGCAAACACGAGAGCTGAAAGGATTTTGTCCGGCGGAATTTGTAACAAGGGCACTTCAAGACTTTTTTCACATACGTTTCACCGACCGCTTACGCCGGCTTCACTAACCTCGCCGCATCGAATTGACTGTGATGGATGCCGACGAGGCGGCCCGATGTGGAATTGAGACTGAGTCTGTTCGGCGTCAAACGCTCGATATCCCTGAGCGGATTGGCCCGCTATCGCAATACCTGGGCCGTGCTTGGCGCATCGCTGCTGGTGATTCCGCTGACCCTGTGGCTGCTCGCCCCGGCGGCGGTGCCGGATCTGGCCCATGGCAATATGTCCGGTGCCAAGGCGCTGGCGGCCGGTTGGGCCAAGGGCGAGATGATTGTGCTGGTGCGTCACGTCGAGCGCTGCGATCACTCGCCGGCGCCGTGCCTGAGTGGCGATGATGGCATCACCGACCGCTCGCGCAGTGTTGCGGTTGGTGTCGGCGCACAGTTCGAGCATCTGGGCCTGAATAACGCCGACATCTACAACAGCCCGATGCTGCGCACCGTGCAGACCGCCGGTTACATGTTCAATCGCGCGGCCAGCGGCGAAGACTGGCTGATCAGTTGCAAGGGCCACATCCTGCAGGAAGCGCTGGCGCACAAGCTTCCGGGGCGCAATCTGATTCTGGTGACCCACAGTGAGTGCATGGCGGAGTTGGAGAAGGACTTGAATTCACCGGTTTCTGATCCTGGCTACGGTTCCTCGCTTTTTGTATCTGCCGCAAACAAAGCGGACCCGCGCGTGCTTGGCTTCATCGAAGCCTCCGACTGGCACTCAGTGAGCACTCGATGAACTGACGTTTGCCAAGCGTCAGCGCAAACAAAACCCGCCAGCGACGGCGGGTTTTTTATTGTCTGGCGCGAAGGATGTTAGTAGCCGACGAAGTAATACGCCTGGCGCCCGACCATCATGGTCTTGAGCACCTTGAGTGGTGGGACGGGTTCGCTATCTGCCGAGATCACCGCGACGTTCGAGGGTGAAGCACTGAGGAAGTCGTGCAGTTGCGCGTCGGTGTCCAGACCCTTGAGCACGCTTTGGGTGTAGAACACGCTGGCGCCACCGACCCGTTCATTGGCCTGGAACAGCGCAACCTGCTGACCATTGGCTTGCAGGGTCTGAATGTGTTCAGTCAGCGGCAGGAACGACAGTTCCTTGTCGGCGTTGGGCAATGCCCACTGGGCCGCGCCGAGGTAGCTGGCGATCACCACCGTGAGCAATCCTGCGGCAAGCGCCTGACGATGGCGCGCGACTTTTCCGATAAACCGGTCGGCGGTTTCACGCGCCTGCAAGCGCTCGAACAACACGCGCGCGTACTCCGCGGCGATCACCGCCGCCGCCGGGGTCATCGACATCAGGTACACCGTGCGTTTGCTCGAGGCCAGGGTCAGCATGATGAACTGCGCGACGATCCACAGGCTGAAAAACAGCAGATAACGGTTGGCCTTCAGCGCCTTGCGGAAATGCCACAGCCCCAGATACACCAGAATGTTCCACGGCAGGAACGCTTCCGGCAGTTTGGCCAGATAGTAATAGAACGGCTCGTAATGCCCGGCCTCGACGAACGAGCCGCTGAAGCGGCCGACGCTGTTGGTCAGCAGCACTTCAGCGACAGCGTGCGAACCACCACGCTGATAGAGCACGGCGAGCCAGATCAGCAACGGAATCAGACCCACCACCGTCAGCAGGCCGGGACGCAGCCAGGCGCCGACCTTCAGGCGTTTGTCGATCAGGTTGTCGGCCAGCAGGTAGGCGAAAATCACCACCCCCGGCATCGCCAGTCCCAGCACGCCCTTGCTCAAAGTGGCGATGGCGATGCCGACGATAAACAGCAGCGAGTTAGCCGCGTTCGGTGCGCGTTGCGCCTGAAAGAACGCCAGCAGCGCGGTGGTCACGCCGAGCGCCAGCAGCGCATCTTCGCCGACCCCGCGCACGTTGCTCCAGTAACTGGCCATGGTCGCCAGCAGAATCCCCGCTGTCCATGCCAGCGCTTTCGGCCGACCGAAGCGGCGCAACATGCCGTACAGCACCATGACACTGAGCAACCCGGCCACCGCCGACGCCAGCCGCACCGCCCACGGCGAAACGCCGAACACGCGCATGGCGCCGGCGTCCAGCCACAGGCTCAGCGGTGGTTTTTCCAGAAACGGTTCGCCGAACAGGCGCGGCGTCACCCAGTCATCATCCAGATGCATCTCCATGGCGATCCCGGCGACCCGGGCCTCGGTGGAGCCTTGCAACTGGTGGTTACCCAAAGCGAAAAAAAACAGCAGGGCGGCGAGTAGAAACAGTGAAGTGGCGGCACGCGGCATGGGTTTCAGGCAACCGGAAAGGGCAGGAGCCTTGAGCATACTTCGCCAATGCTTAACAAATTGTGAAACTCACGCCAGTTGACGCGACCAACGCTTTTCCGGCGTTTCAAACAACGGATTGACCAGCGCCGTCAGCACATGGTCCTGCCAGCGGCCAGCGATATTCAGGTACGCCTTGGCATAGCCCTCGCGCTCGAAACCCAGGCGCTCCAGCAAGCGCGCACTGCGCTCGTTGCCGGGCATGTAATTGGCCATGATCCGATGCAGGTTCTGCGTGTCGAACATGTAGCCGATGCCGGCCTCCAGACCTTCCCGCATCAGGCCCTGACCCTGATGCGCGTGATCAATGTGATAACCCAGATAACACGCCTGAAACGCACCGCGAATGATCCCGCTGAAATTGCACGCGCCGATCATCTGCTCGCCATCCGCCGTCAACAGGGCGAAATGCATCGCCAGCCCGGCCTCGAAAGCACTGGCCTGGACTTCAAGCCGACGACGAATCTGCTCGGTGGAAAAGTATTCGGTGGTGCGAATCGGCGACCACGGCGCGAGGTGGCGCTGGTTGCGTGCATAGAACGCACTTTCCAGTTCGGCCTGTTCCGGAGCGAGGATGGCGAGCGTCAGGCGTTGGCAGGGCAGGCTCAGCAGTGACATCGGGCGCTCCGGTTGGCAGGGTCGAGGGACAGGATTGATCATGGGGCGGGAAAAAACAAACCGCACTGGCGCCCTGTAAATTTCTTTGGTTGAGTGCACAGGGTTATCGACTGCGGCATTTCCGGGATTGGAGGAACAAGCAATGGAGTTTGCATTGACGGTAAATGGGTTGGCACTGTGTGTTCGGGCGCCGGACCCAGCGCTGGTCGCTCCGATGCGGGAGGCGCTGAACGCCAGTTACCGCGAGCATGCGCCTTTTCTAGAGTGGGCGGTTGAACACACCAGTGAGGAGCGGGCGCTGTCGTCCATGCTGCGAGCAAGGGATGATTTCGCCAGCGAGACCGGTGAGCGGCGCTTATTCATCGTGACTGAAGACGGAAAAGCCGTCGTTGGCTGCATCGGCCTCGTGCCGCGTCGGCGCAAGCGCTACGTCGTCGGTTATTGGGCCCACAGCGCGTTTGCCGGCAAGGGCTACATGCGCGAAGTGCTCCAGCAACTGGTCAGGCGCCTGCCTGAGTTCACCTTTTACCTGACCACATCGTCGGCCAACACCCGCAGTCAGCGTCTGGCTGAAGCGGCGGGGTTTGCGCTGATCAGGGTTCACCCACAGGCGCGGCAATCGCAGCAGCACGGCGTGCAGGACACTTGGGTGTATCGCTCCGGCAGCAAACGCCAAGCAAAAAAAAGCCCGCGGGAGAGCGCGGGCGAACCGTAGTTTCTTGAATGAGCGAGCGGACTGTACCGTGTTGATCGAACGGGGGCAGTGAAGAAAAATTCATCTCGGCGGCGACCGCTCTGCAACGCGTCAAGGCAAGTGATCCGCAGCGAAATCGGCTTCCGAACGTGCCCGCAGCCGACCCTTGCGACAGGCCTGCTGAAAGCGTTCGAAGTCGCGCTCGTTCTGCGCGGTGTAACTGCGGGCGTATTTGAACAGTGCGTCAGCCAAGGCATCACCCTTGCCGATGTAACCACTGATCAGCGCCGCATTGCCCGAGGCTTTGGCGTGGGCGCGGGCCAGTGCGCGGCCGCAGACCCGGGCATAGGCGGCGAAGGTTTCGGCGTCGAAGTTTTCCAGCTCGGCGGAGATCTTCATGTCGCGCAACTGCCGCACATAGAAATGCCGACCGTTGGGACCAGTGGTCCAGCCGAGAAACAGATCGCTCGCCGACTGCATCAGGCGCTGCCCTTCGACCACTCGCTGGCCTTCATGGCGCGTGCGGGACTTGGCCTTCACGTAATCGGCAAGCACCGAGCGCCGCGCCTCCTTGAATTGCAGAAACAACGGAAATTCCTGATCGTCAGTCAGCAACGCCACCAGACACCGGGTGCCGACACTGCCAACGCCGACCACTTTGAACGCCAGATCCTGCACGTGAAACCGCGAGAGCAATTCCCGCCGGTCAGCCTGCAGCGTGGTTCGGTAATCACGCATGAACGTATCGAACAACGGTCGCCAATCCGCCAGCCGCAACCAGTCATCATCGGCGTCGAGCAGCGTGGTGTTCTTGTGCAGGTGGAAAATCTCCGGCAAATCGTCACGAATGACCAGCCGCCCATTCGCGTCGCGCTCGCTGATCTTCGGCAGCAACTCGGCGTGGGTGCGCCGCTCGGCCTTATCGACGGCGCGCTGCACATGCTCCAGCGCACTCTTGCGCGCCTGATCGAGCAAGTCTTCGTACTTGATCGATTCGTACCAGGTTTCCAGCGCGCTCTGTTCGGCGCACTCCAGCATCGTCGCCTGATAGGCGCCGACCATCTGCCGACACACGTCTTCCTCAACCGACTCGCCATGGCGCAAATCCCGCGCCGCCACCACAAAACTCGCCGCCAGCCGCTTCACATCCCATTCCCAAGGCCCGGGATGCGCCTCGTCGAAATCATTCACGCTGAACAACAGATTGCGCTCCGGCGTGGCAAACCCGCCGAAATTCATCAAGTGCGCATCCCCACAGATCGGCCCGACCAGCCCCATGTTTTCGGTACTCGACAGATCATGCGCCTGCAGCAATGCATTGCCACGGAAGAACGTGAAGGGCGACACCAGCATGCGTCCGTAACGCAGTTCCACCAGTGACGCGACGCGGCCCTGACTGGAGGCCTTGATCAGCGGGATTGGATCGCGGTTCATTTTTCCGCTGGTGGCGTGGGCGCTGCGCGAGCATTGCTTGCGGGCGTCCTTGCCTTGCTTCATGCGGGTTTGGAGGGTGGTCATCAGCGCTCGCTCTGGGAAGGGGCGCTGTGAGTGTAGAAGGGGATTTGCGGTTTATCCGTCGAGCCGTCGCTGCCTTTCAGGGACTTTTTGTTGCCGGTTTTTTCGCGTCCGTCGGCGGGTTGTCGGAAAGCCACAACGACAACGAATAACTGGCCACCGCCTGCCGCCGCGCCGCGTTGCGCATCAGATACACCTGAACCGTGTACTCGCCATCAACAGGCACGGCGGCGGCAAAGTGATCACCCATGATCGAACCGTTGAACAGCGCCTCGTCAGCACCCGGGGCGGCGACGTTGAAATAGGCGGACGTGTTGGAAGATTTGAAATCAACCGTCAGCGTCTGACCGGCCTTGGCAACGAGTTTGTATTCGGCGGTTTGATAGCCTTTGATCTTCTGTTTGAACTGCACGCTGCCGACTTCGCTCTTGAACGTGACCTGTTGCACACGGGGGGGAGGGGCGTCTGCAGCGATGGCGGGGAGTGACATCAACGAGGCCAAGGCGGCGGCGATCCAGGTGTTCATGGTGTGTAATCTCCTTGATGTTCAAGCCGTAGCTGGGGGCTTCCAGTCACTGTGACAGTCGGATTTTGCAGGAGTGCGGCCTGCGCTAAAGGGGTCGCTCCGGTTGAGGGAACGCCAGATGCGATAAAGCCCGCATAAGGCGGGCTTTATCGTGGAGAGTTGATGGGCCGGGGTAATTTGAAAAGGCTCTGTAGCTATCTGTTTTTATTGGCTAATAATTGATCAGATAAATTCCTTGGAATACCAGCTGGAATGCTGTGTGGTCTAGTTTCCGATGGACGGTCATTTTTGAGTTGCGTCCCCTCCACGGCTTCGAGGTTAAAGCTCCAAGCGAATGGGCGTGACGGCGTTAGCCGTATGGACCGGACATGCTGAGACATACCGAGCTTGCACATATCTCAGCCCAGCATGCCCCTCATGCTCTGCTGCAACGAAGACTTGAGCGCTTCATCACTGGCTACCAGCCGGTAAAGCTCTAGGTCCTGGCGGCGGCGTATCAGCATGACTTCCTCGAAAATCTTCTCGAACGCCAGTGCACGATGGTCTTCGTCCTGGCTCTTTTGGTACTTTGGCTCAAAGTCCGGATGTTCCTGAATGCCCTTTAGAATACTCAGGAACTTCACGCGCTTTTCTTCAGTGGTCACACCCCAGCCCTGGAACCAACGCTCGTTGAAGCTCTGGATGATTTGGTCAAGCGGGTCCTTTTCCTGCTCACCACCATGTACCCCACGCGGATTTGGGTTGGCTGGATCCAGCTCGGTTTCCACGTCATCCAACGCAATGCTGTGGTTCAACTTGACTCGTTCCAGCCCATAGGACGCGAGGTCAACCGAGTTAAGCAGAGCGTCGATTTCGTCGGCGTCTTTGTCCTGCACTTTGAGTTTCGGGATCAGGAACTTGAGGAACCAGAACAGCTTTTCCCAGGCCACAATCTCATACGGCATGATCGAGGCCATCTGGCCGTAGATCTTCACGAACTGCTTGGCCTTGATTTTGAAATCGACCTTGGCCTCATCCTCTAGCTCTAGTTCCACGTCGAAACGCTCAGTGGCGATATCGATCAGCACAGCCAGCTTTTCAGCATCGACGTTGTCGAAATACTGCGTGGCAAATGCCTCTACTTCCGGCCACTCGTAGACGCCGACCTCGTCCAGCTGGTCCTTGAGTTCGTGCAGCACATTGATATCCGTTGCTCCGGACAGGCTGGTAGCCGTATAGAATGGGTCGAAGGAGGCTTTGATGTCCTCCACCTGGTTGAAGAAATCCAGAACGAAGAGGTCTTCGGTCTTCTTGCCCCACTTCGGCGCGGCTCGATTAAGGCGCGACAGCGCTTGCACTGCGAGTACGTACTGCAGCTTCTTGTCCACGTACATGGCACACAGCTTAGGCTGATCGAAGCCTGTCAGGTACTTGTTGGCCACCACCAGCAATCGGTATTCGTCGGTGTCGAATTTGTCTCGCGTATCCGCTTCGGGGAAGCGGTTGATGCCGGCTTCGGTGTACTCGATACCATCAACCAATTTTTCGCCGGAGAAGGCAATTAGCGCCTTGAACGGGTTGCCGCGCGCTGCCAGCAAGCGGCTGATGGCCTTGTGATAACGGATGGCGGCTTCGATGTTTTGGGTTATGACCATGCCCTTGGCCTGGCCCTTGAGCTTTTTCGGCGTGACCACCTGCTCAATAAAATGCTCCAGCATCACCTCGGCCTTAACGTCGATGGTCTGCTGGTCGCGTTCGACATAGGCGCGTAGCTTCTTCTGTGCTTTCAGCGTGTCAAACAGCGGATTGTCCTCGATGGACTTCTGAATTTCGTAGTAGCTGCGGTACGTGGTGTAGTTGGCCAGCACATCGAGGATAAAGCCCTCTTCAATGGCCTGCTTCATCGAGTACAGGTGGAAGGGCGCGAAGCGGCCATCGGCCTGCTGCTCGCCGAACTTCTCCAGCGTGCTGTTCTTCGGCGTGGCGGTGAAGGCAAAGTACGAGGCATTGCCGCGCATCTTGCTGTTCTTGATGGCGCTGAGGATCTTCTCCTGAGTGTCGTCTTGCTCGTCGCCGCCCATCACCTTGTTCATCGTGCCGTGGCTGCTACCGTCCTGCGAGCTGTGTGCCTCGTCGATGATCACGGCAAAGCGTTTGCCGGCCATGTCGTCGATGCCATCCACGATCACCGGGAATTTCTGGATGGTGGTAATGATGATTTTTTTTCCCTGCTCCAGCGCCCGCTGGAGGTCAGAGGACTTCAGCGCCGGAGCGATGATGTTTTTTACCTCGGAGAACTCGCGTAGGTTCTCGCGCAATTGCTTGTCCAGCAGGCGGCGGTCGGTCACCACAATCACCGAGTCGAACAGCGGCACATCTAGAGCGCGCGCGCCGACAACGTCCAGTGAAGCCGGATAGGTTTCTATCAACTGATAGGCCGCCCAGGTGATGGAGTTCGATTTGCCCGAGCCGGCTGAGTGCTGAATCAGGTAGCGCTGACCCACGCCATGCTGGCTGGCATGCGTCACTAGGCGGCGCACCACATCCAGTTGGTGGTAGCGCGGGAAAAACAGCGTACGCTTGGCCAGTGGCATCTTGCTGCTGCCGTCCAGGCGCACAAAGTGTTGGATGATGTTGGCCACACTTTCGCGGCTGAAAATCTCCTGCCACAGGTAGGCGCTCTTGTGCCCGGCGGGGTTGGGCGGGTTACCAGCCCCGTGATTGTGGCCTTTGTTGAATGGCAGGAAGAACGTCGCGACACCTGCCAACTTCGTGGTCATGTAGACCTCGTCGGTGTCTACCGTCATGTGCACTAGGCAGCGGCCGAATTGCAGCAACGGCTGGCCCGTGTCGCGGTTCTGCTTGTACTGCTTTTGCCCGTGATAACGGGCGTTCTGGCCCGTCCAGGGGTTCTTCAGCTCCAGCGTGGCGAAGGGCAAGCCATTGATAAACAGCACCAGGTCGATTTCTTCCAGTGGATTACTCATGGAGTAACGCACTTGGCGGGTGCTGCTAAAGATATTCGCCGCAAACTGCTGTTTGACTCGCTCCGAACTGCTCGCAAGCGGCGCGGGGTACATCAGGTTAAGGTGCACGTCGTCGATGGCCAGGCCGCGCTTGAGCAGGTGCAGTACACCGTACTTCTTGGCCAGCCGGTCGAAGCGTTCGAGGATGCGTAGATCCCAGTCCTCGTAGCGCTGCTTGAGACGCTCAAGATCATCGCCTTGGCTGGCCTCAAAAAATTGCCACAAGCAACGGCTATCCACGGCATAGTGGGCATTGAAATCCTGAGCTCGACCCAGTCGATACCCGTGGTTGAGGGCCGCCGGCACCGCGCTGTCACGGACCAGCGCCTGCTCTTCTAGGCAAGTGCCGGTGAGGTATTTCTCGATGCTAGCTTCCAGCGCCTGTTCGTTGGTCTTGCTTACCATGCCGGCTTCCTTATGCCTGTTCTTTCTGCCAGGCTAGCCCGGCGCGGGGTGCAAATTTCTAAAACTGCCCAGCCAGCGGGGGTAGACATTCGTCGCTACCCACCTGACTTACCACTAACCCATTGATCCACTCGACAGCAAACAATTAACAGAGCTGGCCGACAGCCTGCTGAATGTCTAACGGCTCGGCGTATTTGTCTAAGCACTGCAGTTGCTGCTGGGCATCCATCAGGCCACCTCCATATCTTGAGTCTCCGGCTCCGACACGCCCGGCACTTTGATCTTGCCGGTCACGGCGCTATTGATCAGGGTGACTTTGTATTCTTTGAGTTTGGTGATTTGTTGTTCAAGTAAATCGAGAGCTTTGTTCAGCTTCTCCGACTCAAGATCAAGGTGCGCCACTATTGCGTCCTGTTCCTCACGGTTTGGAAAACCAATTTCCATAGACATAAACATATGACCGTAAAAGCGCAAGCGTGAAGAGTGCAGGCCCGTTGAGACTTTGTTGTAGTGCGCAATATAAGTCGTAGTTTTCAGAAGCATCTCAAGGTACTGCGGATTTAATGTGCCGTGATTCAGCTGCCTGTAAACCCCATAGGCCGAACTAACGATGCCAGCCCGATCAGAAACGCCAAGCGCGCCCATCCAGGCCCACATAATGTTGAATATAAGATCATCTTTCTGGCAAGTCTTTGATCCGGTGTAATCCTCAGACATAAACATTGTCACATTCTTTTCTGAGCGAGGCGTTACTCCAGTCAGATGAGAAACTGAGAGAAGCTCTTGCTGCCCGTCGGGGGAGCGCTCATCGACTTCGCGGAAAATATACTTGGCTCGCTTTATCGACCAATGCGACGGAATTTCGCCAATCCATTCGATATCGGAGTTCCGCATGGGTGCACGCGGATTAAGGCCGCGGGTTACGGCCTGCTGGATCAGTATCTGCTTGCGCTCCTTGAGTAGTTCGATCTGGCGTTCCTTGGTCTGAATCGCCTGATCAATTTGTGCAGTTTTAACAGATAAAAATCGAGCAATAAGCTTCTGTTCTTGAATTGGCGGGTTGAGTGATTTAAAAGCCAGAAATACATCCTTCGGAATGGTATTTCTCAAGCCTTTGTACAGAAACCTCAGTCGCTTTCCTGAGTCAAGACTTAGGTAAAGGTATTGAAGATATTCTTCATCGAATTTTCTGCGCGGCCGGAACACCGTGTAGGCGCCCGTTATCATTCCATGCAAAGAGGAAAGACCAATGGTTCTAGGCGTTTCCTCAACATCGAACAAGCAGAAAACAAAGTCGCCAGGAGTGACCTCTTGGTAGGTGTCAAACTCTGCGGGAAACTTTCCTTCTGGATTGTCCATGTCGCGTTTGATAATCCCGCCTAGAGTGAGCGACAGAAGCGTATAACGATTGGAATTCTTGCCAACAAGATTTTTGTTAAGATCAAAAATGTACTTGTTTGCCAGGGTCTTCCAGTGTGCGGGAACACTTCCATAGCACTCAACGCCGGAGTCACGATAGTTCTCATAGGTCGGGAAAGAGCCGAGAGATTTAGACATTGTTGACTCCAGAAACCTCGTCGAGAGGCACTCCCAAAATCTCCGCAATCAACCCTTCCGCCTGCTGCTCCAGCGCCACTATCTTCCGAGCCACTTCGTCCATGCTGCGCAGAGGTTGGTGCTTGTAGAAGTATTTGTTGAAGCTGATCTCGTAGCCGATCTTCACCGACTCCAGATTGATCCAGGCCTCGGCGACATGGGGCACCACTTCGGCCTTGAAGAAGCGGTGGATGGAATCGGCCAGGGGGATGCTTTCGCTGTCGCGCAGGTCGCTATTGGATTCATAGGTAATAAATTCGCCGGTCCTGTCGCTGGGGTAGTAGCCGAAGTCCGGTAGGTCGGCCTCGCGGCAGTCCAGCCGCTCCAGCAGCGCGGCCAGCTCAGAGCGGTCAAATTTCTCCACCTTGCGGATGACCTTGGCGGCGTTTTCGTCGTACCAGCTCACTGCATTGAGCACCTGATTGCGCTCACTGGCACCGAGCTTGATGCTGGCCTCTTTACTCAGTTGTTTAAGCGCCTTGTCCACCTGTTTGGCGAACAGGTTGAAGTCGTCATATTCCTCGCTGCCGATGGCTTGCATCAGGTAGTTGGCCACGGTGACCAGCAGGGACTGCTTAGCCCATGTTTCCAGGCTCAGCAGCTTTTTGCGCTGCTTGGCGTTGAGCTCCAGGCCTTGTTCTTCACACCAGGTGAGGATGGCTTTTTCATGGGTGGTCAAGGTAGCGTCCTGATACACCGCCTCGCCCCACTCTTGGTAAATCCACTGCATGGGTTCGCGCAGAGCCTTATCGAAACGTAGGGTTTCGATGCGCTCGGCGCTGAACTGCGCCTTGCGCCGGTCTGGCCGTTCGATGCTGACCTTGTGGTAGCCGAAGTCGCGGTTATCAAACACCTGCGCGGCAATGCCGTCACCACCGGCCGGGCGGTCGCAGCTGGCCAGGTCGAGGTAGGTTTGGGTGATCTGCTCGATATGCTCGGGGGCAAATTCACAGTTTTTGTTGCCGAGGTTTTTGCGCAGTTTGCGGTAGAGCAGGCTGGCATCGATCAGTTGCACCTTACCTCGGCGCTGCGCCGGCTTATTGCTGGTGAGCAGCCAGATATAGGTGGTGATGCCGGTGTTGTAGAACAGATTGTTGGGCAACTGGATGATTGCATCAAGCAGGTCGTTTTCGATCAGGTGGCGGCGGATATTGCTCTCGCCACCACCGGCGTCGCCGGTAAACAGGCTGGAGCCGTTATGCACCGAGGCGATTCGCGAGCCGAGGCCGCTATCTCCGGGAGCTTTCATTTTGTTGACCATTTCCATCAGAAACAGCAACTGGCCGTCGCTGGAGCGCGGGGTGGCGTCCTGCAACTCGGCGTTGTCCCAATAGTCTGCGAGGCTAACCTTGAAGCGCGGATCGATCACGTCGCCGCCGTCTTTGATGAACTTCTGTTCGCTGGCCCAACTTTTACCGTAGGGCGGGTTGGACAGCATGAAGTCGAAGCGGCTGCCGGCAAATTCGTCCACCGAGAGGGTGGAGCCGGGGCGGATGTGGGCAGGGTTGTTGCCCTTGATCATCATGTCCGACTTGCAAATGGCATAGGTCTCGTCGTTGATCTCCTTGCCATAGAGGTGAATGTCGCGCTGGATGGCCGAGTCCGGGTATTTTTCTTCGATAAAATTCTGCGACTCGGTGAGCATGCCGCCACTGCCGCAGGCCGGGTCGTAGATGGTCATCACGGTGGGCAGGCGGTCTTTGATCGGGTCGAAGACCAGGTGGGTCATCAGCTCGATCACTTCGCGCGGGGTGAAGTGCTCGCCGGCTTCCTCGTTGTTCTCTTCGTTGAACTTGCGGATCAGCTCTTCGAACACATAGCCCATGCCCAGGTTGCTCAGGGCTGGTAGGCGGTTGCCGTGCGGGTCTTCGCTGTCCTGCGGGGTGAGGTTGATGGTGGGCGAGGTGAATTTCTCAAGTACGTCAAGCAGCACGTCTTTGCTGGCCATGTGGCGCATCTGCGACTTGAGATTGAAGCGCCGGATGATGTCTTTGACGTTGTCGCTAAAGCCGTCGAGGTATTCCTCAACGTTGCTCAGGAGGATCTGCTGGTTGTTGGTGGCGGTCTTCTGCAGTTGGCTTAGCGTCCACTTGCTGGTGTTGTAGAACACATAACCGGAAGCGGCACGCAGGGCGCTGTCGTCCAGTTCGGTCTGGCTCATTTCATTTTGCTGAAAGGCCAGCTCTTCCATTACCTTGACCTTGCTCGCCTCCAGCAGGGCATCGAGCCGGCGCAGCACCACCATAGGCAGGATGACGTCACGGTATTTTCCGCGCACATACACGTCGCGCAGGCAGTCGTCGGCAATCGACCAGATAAATGAAACCAGTTTGTTGTGGACCGCGTGGTTCAACTGCAGATACTCCAAATCAAAGCGCTGAATAGCAGCGCTGCTAGGGCGGCTTTACCGCACCCATGTGCAAGCTAAGGAGCGCATCATAACCAATGCAGCTGCGCTTTTGGCGGAGGTGAGGTAAGCGGATCGAACACACCTTCAGAACTCCAGCATTAAGGTCGACGATGGTTGAACACTTTAAGAAGGCGCCATGATGCTTGCTGAACGAGTCTAGGCTCCGCAGGTGGTGGTCTGCGGCGCGTATTTTATGAGGGGAGAGATAGCGCTTCACGCCAGAATCGTAACGGCACTTGATCGCATGGCTCACGCGTTTGGTGGATAACCTCTTCCAGGATGACGAACAGCCTCAGCGCCTGTGCCCGGTGACCCAGTAAGCACAACGATTTTAGGATGCGCGTCATTCGCAGGTCGTTGTGATTCTGCCTGAATGCCCAGTTCTGACTCCGGCTATCCCAGTCGCCTGATTTCTCGATCAGCCCTGACGCTTGCTGGCGTAAACCATAGAAACTCAGCATGCGACGCAGAGCGCGTCCTACTCCGCCTCTGACGCGCTCGTCGTTCGCTAGCTCGTCGAACTCGGCAAGGCTCGCCACTGGCGAGTGGCTGTTGAAAGCACTGGGCTCAGCCAGCGGAAACCACCATTGTATGAAGTCATGTGTGCTTTCCAGAGTTCCATCATCCCAGGCCAATGCCTGGGCTAATGTACGCTGGCGATGGTCCATGCCATCGTAACCCAGATAGTTGCGAATCAATTCTTTCGCACTCGCCATACATTGCCCTCGTTACGCTTTATTGGCCACCAGTTCCAGCGCTTTACGGATGACATCAGGCGCTACTTCTGGTTGGTCTTGTGTTGTCCGCTGGAAGACAACGATAGTGATCTTTTTGCGACGCTGCCTATCAGCACCGTAACGAGCGGCCTCCGTCAACGCCAATACCAACCCGGCAATCGCCAACGATGGATCAATTCCACCGTGCCCGGCGCCTAGCACTGGCATGACCACTTCGTTGATCCGCTTGTCAGCAAGCAGCTCGAACAGTTCCTGCATACCATCGAATACGTAGGACATCCTGGCGGCAAGCCCTTGCCCGGCGCGCTGCGTGGTGGTGGAAACTAAGGCTATTGCGGCCGCGTTTTTCGAGGGGTCCGAAACAAGGATGGCTCGGCCGGGACCATAGCTTTCGCTAGACTCATCCATCGTCTTTTGTTGCTGCGTACCGACGCCAAAGCGCATCTGGCATTGCTGTCTGACAAGATCCGAGAATTCCGGCGCCGTATCGGGGCAATGCCGGTTGATATAAACGCCCAACGCACTCCGGGTATCGCGGGTGCAATAGTCTTCGAAATACTCATTGCAAGGTAATGCCACCACGGTTGTTTTCGCGTCCACCGGATGGTTTTCGATTCGCCCGGTGACGATGCTGATCTCACTCTCTCCGACGCTGGTACAGAAGCCGCCGGGGCATTCCCAGACATTGGTGGTATTGCCCTTTTGCTGCACGATACCTTCGATGAAATCACACAACACGCGGTGCTGAATGGCCTGTGCATCCGCCGGCTTGGCGATGGAAAAATGATCTGACAACGGGACCTTTAGAGCATCGCCGAAATAGATGGCCCCACTGACCGGGGGCACGACCTGTGCCAACCACAAAAAGCGCTTGAGCACCACGAACTGGTCTTCCACCAATTCCCGACCATAGATCACCAGCTTGCGGCTCATCAACACATTGCGAAAATCGCTATTCAGATCGTTGAGCCAGACATTGTTCTGACAAAACGCCAACGCCTGGCCTTGAACATGCCCCATGAACTTTGCGATCGGCCCAAGCCAATTAGCATAGGACGAACCCAGTGAGGGAGAGGCGATCAGGAAAAGCCCAACTTCAGCACCACGCTCCACAAGGTCATCCAAGCGCTGCACGATATAGCGTCGGGCCACGATGCCACCCATGCTATGAGCAACGAAGACAATTTTCCGCGCCCTGTTGACACCATCGAGGTGCAGGCTTTCCTTCAATGCATCGACAACATCGCCTAGGCTGTAGGACCCGCTGAAGAACTCGGTGCGATAGGTGAACTCATAAATGCCCACGCTCCCTATAGCCGCGTGCTGGGAAAGCAGGTCCGGCCAGTAGGTTTTATTTTGATGACGCCAGCACGTTTCACCGTCGGACAGCACCCCATGCAGAAACACTACGGCCATCGGCGATGCCGTATCGTCCATTGCTCTGATCCAGCGCCCCTTCATAGCGTTTCTCTCACGTCCATTTCCGTACATTCACGAATCATAAAAAGGCGCAGTTAACCAATGCCGGTAAGGCGACTCCAGCCTTCCCCCGAACATTCCAGGTACAGACGCTGTCGAGCGCGGTTTTCTCTGGATTGATCTGGATAACTTTGCAGCCCGCCCGGCTCGCCTCTTTTGGAAGCCGAGCGGCAGGGTGAACATTGCCCGAGGTGCCCACCACGATGAGCAGATCGGATGAACTGGTTGATTTAAATGCCCTATCTAGCATGCCCTCAGGCAACAGTTCGTTGAACCATACGACGCCTGGCCTGACCTTACCTGCGCATGTCTGGCACTGGGGTGGCGACAAACGCCCGTCCCCCCCAGGCACCTCAGACAGGCTGTCCACCAACGAGAACGGGCTCGCGCACTCGAAGCACCGCGGATGGTGAAGACTGCCGTGAAGATGCTGCACATCGGTGCTTCCGGCACGCTCATGCAGATCGTCGACGTTCTGGGTAAACAATGTAAGTTGCGGGACACGGCGAGCAAGCTCGGAGATGGCCACATGAGCGGCATTAGGCCGCGCCGCAAGAACCTGCGCGCGCCGCCACTCGTACCAGCCCCACACCAAGGCAGGATCGCGCCGGAACGCTTCGGGCGTGGCAAGCTTCTCGGCGTCGAAATTCGCCCAAAGCCCGGTCAGTGCATCGCGGAACGTCGGAATACCGCTTTCAGCGGATACACCCGCTCCTGTCAATACGGTGATCTTTTGCGCACCTTGCAGTGCCGTGATTAATTCGGGATCAAAATCGGTGAAGTCCATGGCACCTTTCTGACGGCCTACTCCACGTGACCAGCACGTGGCGCTAACCGAATCAGTCCTTGGGATGAGCGGGGTTCGACCTGACAATACGAAACCAGAACGCTTCTGGCTCCTAAAATTCCAGAGCCGAATTTTACGTACAACCACGAAATAAAAAAGCCCCTTAGGTTGTGTACGAAAGGTTCTGAAACGCAGGTTCGGCAAGGCGAAAACCAGTGAGGAAGCGGACTGGGCCCGCTCTCGGTTGACTGGTTGCCAGTGAGCTTTCCGACCCGGTCGCGTCCGACCTGGCTCGCGATCGAGCCTGTTTTCAAAGCGGCATTGGTGAACTCGGATGCATTTCGTACAGAGCCTAGAGCTTACAGCGACGAGTTGGATCATTGGGCACATACCCGCCCGCGACTGTTCAGCCCTGCGGTCGACCTGAAACGCCAGCCAACTGTGCCCATGATGCTCAAGCAAGTATCGAAGCGGCGAAATGGAATAAAGCCAGCGATTGGGAGGGAATGACGCAACAGATCCGTGCTTTGAGCGCACGCCATCATTCCTGACATATCACGCATCCGAAGGCTCCGACCTCCGTACAGGCAGCAAAGAAAGACGACAGTAACCAATAGAGCTGGACGAAGTAGGGGCTGGCGCTGTGACCCGCTTTGATGTCCTCAAAAGCTTGCTCAACTGCGGCCTTGCTCAGGGATGAGGTCACGATGGCCACCCGTTTGAAGGTGTGAGGGGCATTCCTGCAAAACTCCACTGCAGTTCGAGAATCTGCGGTTGTGCCTCGGCATGTGCGATGAATGCCTGTTTTTACCCTGTTGTTGGTATAAAGCCGATTCCATCGCGCGAATTTCTTGGTCATGGCCGGCGCGGGCAAATTGAGATTGCCCAGGTTTTTGATAGCCTGGCTGACAGAAACGTGGAACGCGCTCGCGCCGAGAGTCAACTCCCCGTGCTTGGCATGGTAGAAGGTGATTCTTGGAGAGGCTGGATCCGTTCGGAAGCCAATGAAATCAGCCCATTCGTCACCAAGATCATCGCAGACCATAACATCGTCTTCGGGCGCGACCGTCGATAGTACTGCGCCGAACGTGGAGTCAAGATCGAACGTATGATGGACAGCGGTAAAGGCACCTTTCTCGTCCGTGACAGTAGCCAGCTCTGCATTGCCGAAGAGGTAGCCCAGGAACTGATTGCCACCGTTCACCAAGGAGTCGTCCTGGTAAAGGTTGCCGTCCAGATAGGCAAAGCGAGGCTGGTCGAACAGGACAATGTACGTGTCTTCTTTGTCGATGAACTGCTTAAGCAGAACGCGACCTTCGTCCGCTCCTAGAGCGAACTGTGTGTCCTCGACATAGACATCGGCGAGCAGAGGTAGCGTGAGGCGTTTCAAAGCGATTCGCGTTTTGTTGATCGCGAGTTCGCCCACTTCGACGCCTGTTGCAAGCTGGGACACGAGTAGTTTGCCGGCGGCGTTTTTGGCAACTCCCAAGATGTCTGTCAACTCTGCGAGTATCGGATCGACTTCTACCTTTGGCAGCTCTCGATAGCCACCTCCGTCCCGCTTGACCAAACGAATAACTTTGTCGTCAAAGATGGCCTGTCCGAGGATGGCGGTATCAACCGCAAATTGGGTAGGGCTAGCCGTCAGATCCGATAGCTCCAGCGGTCGGGCGAAAGCTGCCAGAAAAGGGGAGGACGATGGCCTTCCAGGTCGAGGGTGCAGGCGGTCAATGATACTGCAGGCATAGTCCACCAGTTCCAGGTAGCCAGCACGATCCGCTCGAAGTGAAATCCGGCCGGTTCGCGGTGTTGTTGAGAAGTGCTCGTCCGCCTCTGTGAAGCTGTAACCCAGCGGGGCAAATCGAGCCGAGGAGGCCATGCCCACGTTGTTCTGGAGGTTCTCGCCCTCAAGTGTCTTGCTGCGCAATGCAAAGCGGGACAACGTCATATGGCGTAGCCGAACCCGGGCAAATACTGAATCCTTGCTAGTGAGTCCACGGTCAACATCTTGGGAGCTGATGCGCTGCAGGTGCCGCTTGGTGAAATCTGCGGGGACGTCGATCTGGGATTTGAAAATGGCGACGTAATCACGGTGCTCGACGATCAGCAAATATCCGGTTACTCGGTCGATCACGTCGTCAGCCTCAGGTAGGAAAGCTGGTGTCTTGTCGAATTGAAAGCATAGAGCAGACCAGATTGATGCCCCGTGGGCCTGCCGTATGAAAGAGAATAGGTTGTTCGAGGGAGATGTGTGAGCACATCTGATCGCCCGGAACAACGCCGTGATTGCGCCCATTGTGATCGGAGCTTTTCGGCGATAGAAGTAGCAGGATTTGCTGGCTTGAAGCTCATCGATCATGTCCGTTTCCCTACGGCAAGGGGTAAAACGTGGAGTCCATCAACTCGATGAGGGTAGCCCAATGCCACTAAGACTGTATAGATGGATACGCTTTAACAGAGCATGGCTGCTTGCGAGCAATCATAGGCTGACATGAAGGACTGCTAATGGTGGATTACTTCCTGTAATGACTGACCGGTTTGGATCGTCTGTAGTCGGTCGTGACTATCAAAATCAGATCCTCTCTCTGGGGGGCAAAGTCCATGATTTTTCTAAACGACGAACGATCAGCCGCACGGTCAGCAAATAGTAATACCGCGTCGCGTCGCTGCGTCGATCTAGGCGATGTTCAAGGAACCAAGCCACATGCTTTCTCTGCCAAGCCCAAGGCGTTTTTCGCTGCCAGCGCTCTGCAATTTCAGTCTGGATGATTTTCGCCTGTCGCACATGGCGTTGCCGGGTTGCGTGCGAGCCGGTCAGCACGCCAGCCAAAAACAGCTCCATATCGAATGGCTTACTCATGACCACCCTCCAATGTACGCGGCGACCACGTCGATCCGCCCGTGCCCCAGCTCATAGCTGATTTGTCTTCGGGCCTGACGATCAAGGTTCTTGTCTACATGACCACCGTTGATAGGGGAGCGGTGTTGGGTGATTTGTTCATAGCGCTCACACGCGTACGCCGCTCGCAGCTCATGGAAGCCTTTGAGGTTGTGTGCATGCAGGATGTGCCGTGCAGGCCGGACGACTTCCTTCACAACGTTCAGGTAATTTTCATTTGGGGCAATCAGGTTGCGGCTACCGGCAGGCGACACTTGCCGTGCAAACCCAAGTGCACGTCGAACAATCTCGTCCACCGCAATCCAACGTGGCGCCGAGGCGCCGGCGCGGCCGCCTTTGGTGCCATCCTGAATGTTAATCCTGCCTTGGTCGTTAGCCTCACGGCTTAGCCGAGGCAGGTCGGCCAAGATAGCCTCACGCAAGCGCATGCCGGTGGCTCTTGCCAACAGGACGATCGCGGCGGCCCGTCTCTGGTCACGACTGCAAAGCGCATCGACGATCTGCATAACCTGCTTGCGGTCCTGACCCTGTGGCACCCACTGACGAACACCGTTGCGCTGCATACCCAGCGCCTTGCTCGGGCTGGACAATTTCACGCACTGATCACCGCGAAGCGCCGCCATGGTCCTGTTAACGCTGGATAGCCGGTTTTGTGCGGTGCTGACGGCGAGGTCACCGCGCCCAACCACTTCGCGCAGATACGCCGCGTAGTCGGCCAATACCTTCCGATCAATCTGCCGCGCATCATTGATACCGGGCCCTTGTTCGGAGCGGCACCACTTCACGAATGCCTGCCACCGATCGCAGTGCGCTTTCACGGTGCCGTAATGACCGCCGCCGAACATGTCTCTCAGCGCTTGCGGACCTGCGTAGCTCAATTGCCTGCCGTAGCCGAAATTACGACCATCGCGTTTACCCACCAGTGCCATGTCGCTTACCTCATCTTCCGCTCTCCGATCCACGCCCCACGTCATCCCGCCAAGAATGTTGAGTGTTATCAGGGATCAAGGCCCCTGCGACCTGTGGGGAGTGTCCACTACGCGGGACTGGCGGCTCCTTACGACCGGGAGCTTGGGCATCTCATGATCTGGCCTCCTGAGCACTTCCGAAGAAGTGGGCGGGTGGAGGCTGCACTGACTGACGAGACCGGCGCCGCGAGATCCTGAGTCGGGTGAAGGCAGTGATGTGATGACCGGGGCATGCCTGGCTGTCAGTCAGGTGCAGTCCATTCCTTGGGCTGCGGCACCATCATCTGCATCGCTGTTGCTGGTGACTTCGGTGTTTGTCACGCCGATCGTCACGAGGGGGAGTGCCGCAAAGCCTTGTACGAGTTGGGCTGCAGCAGCGGTAGGAGCGCCCGTCTCTTTCCAGGAGAAAGAGACGGGCGCAGGTTGGCCCAAGATTCGGCCAAGCGGATAGGTTGCTGCAGGGCAGCGAAGTAGGATGTGTCGTCTGGCGCACGAGGGCCATGATCTGAAGTAGGCATCCATCACCGGGGAGGTGACCGGGCGAGCTGCCGGACGCGAATCGCCTTTTGGGGGGAACCACCGCGGGAGCGGCGTGACCTTCAAGGTTCGGGCCACCTGGGTTGCTGTCATCGACAGCGCTTGCACGGCCAGTTCTACGCCTGTGGATAAACCCGGTCAAGGGCCGAAATTCAGCGTTACTCTGGACTTGGAGTGAGGTTATCCACCTATGGAGTTCCGTGGTAAACCCCGGACAACGTCGTGGCTTTTAGCTTTTCAAGGTGAGGTCCTTCCAAACAGGGCGGCTTTGCAGCCCTGTTTGGAAGGACCCGCGCTTAAAAGCGGATAAACGAGACTGCTGGCCTGAATCTTGAGCGCTCAGTTGCTGTCGCCGCCGTTATTGCGCCTGTACAGCGTTAGCGGATCCGCACCACGTTCTTGTCTCTGACTTGGCCGTATGCTGAGGCAAGCAGGCTACCGGTGGCGGCTTTCTGGATGTACTCACTCCACCAGGCCATCATCGGACGCCGGCGCTCAATGTAGTCAGCGCGGTTGTAGGCACTGCGCACCTCATCCTTGTCGACGTGCGCCAGTGCCACTTCGATGAGTTCCGGGTCCCACCCATGTTCATTCAAGATGGTGCTGGCCATCGAGCGCATGCCGTGGCTGACCAACCGATCCTGGAAGCCCATGCGTTTCAGCGCCATGTTGGCGGTCTGGCTATTGGCGTGGGTGCGCGGATTTCTGTCAGCCGGGAAGATGTATTCGCGATGGCCGCTGTGAGTCTTCAGTGACTCCAACAGTGCGACAGCGTGATCACTCAACGGGATACTGTGTGGACGGCGCTTCTTCATCCGCTCCGGAGGGATAGTCCAGACACGCCTTTCAAAGTCGATGTCTGCCCAGCGAGTAGTCGCCGCCTCGGCAGGGCGAGTCATCGTGTGCAACTGCCATTCGATCAGGCACCGGGTGGTGCGCTTGATGCTGGCGTTCGCGATTTCCAGCATGAGCTCGGGGAGCTCTTCGGGCGGAAGCGCAGCCATGTTCTCTTTCTTGGGCTTCTTGAATACCGCTCTGATGCCGCTGAGTGGGTTGGCGAAGATCAGGCCGGAGTTTACGCCGTAGGTCATGATCTCGTTTAGCCGCTGACTAAGACGCTTGACCGTCTCCAGGCTGCCTTTCGCTTCGATAGGGCGAAGTAATCCAATCACCATCGGCGCGGTGATTTTCACCAGTGGTGTCGTTCTCAAGTCGGGGAACACATGCAGCGTGAGCGACCGCCAGATGTCTTCGGCGTAGGCCGGGGTGACCGAGTCTTTCTTGAGCTCGAACCAGGCGGTGGCCACGTTCTCGAAGGTGTGTTCCGTTTCTGCGCGCTTGGCTTCATTCAGCGTATTGCGTTGCACCTTCGGATCAATGCCCTGTGCGAGCAGCTCGCGCGCATCGACTGCCATCTTTCGTGCATTCGCCAGTGACAGTTCGGGGTAGGTCCCGAAGCCGATGTTGATGCGCTTTTTGGTCACCGGTTCGCGGTAGTTGAAATTCCACAGCAATGAGCCGTTGCTGCGAACCCGGAGCTGCAAACCGTCACCGTCGGTGAGGACGTAATCCTTGGACGCGGGTTTGACTCCCTTGAGCTGTCGATCGGAGAGGCGGAGATTTTGAGCAGGCATGAGTTTGTCCTCAGGCACTGTTTCGGTATTCCAAAGATTAGCACCGGACGGACTGGAATACCGTCTGGAATACCCGAACGGTTGGAACTCAAAAAATCTCAGAAGACCGTAAAAGCGCTGGAAGCCCCGGATTTGCTGGGCTTCAGGCACAAAAAAAGACGTCCGTGGACGTCTTTTTTGTTGAAGTGGTGGAGCCGGGGGGATTTGAACCCCCGTCCGCCAGTGCTCCGCTGTCGGTACTACATGCGTAGCCGTGTCTATTAAGTTAACCCTCAGCGACCCGACGGGCAGGGTGCTTTGGGCGAGTTGTGTAAGTTTTAGCCGCTTCGTCCACAACGTACTGCACGGCGATTCTGTTCTATATGACAATCATTTCGGGTTTACAGACATCCCCTGATGATTGCTGGGCCCGAAGGCACCAGGAGTGCATGTCAGCTGCAATTAAGCAGCGAGAGCAGCACCGTATTGGTCGTCATTGGCAACTATAAGAAGTTGCAACAGTGGATTTACGACTTCTGTTACCAAGTCGGCATGCACCTAAAGTTTCGTCACCGGCGTCGAATCCTAATCGGCCCCGAACTCGTTACCTCGTACATCATGTGAGGCAACAAGCCTGCGCAGTGTACGCCAAACGGCCGGCAAGGCCAACCCGAAGGTTGGCCGAGGCCTTGAATCAGTTGTTGGTGCCGGTGGATTTACGCAGTTCAACGATGGTTTGCGAGGTTTCCGCAATGCAGTCGTCGATTTTACCTTGGGCCTTAAGCGCTTTGGCTTTGGCAACACTGGTTTCAGCGCGCTGAGTCAGTTCTGGATTCGTAGACAGCTGCCCTTTGGCATTGTCGATGGCCTGGATATTGGCATCGCACAGGTCGGCAGGCTTGTCGGCGGCGAACGAGGTGGAGGCCATCATCGAGGCAGTAACGAACAGACCTAACAGTACAGAACGTTTCATGTGTATCTCCTTGAACTGAGGGATCCAGACTGCGCTGGCCGTCAGGACGGGCAACCGAGTGGAAGAAAAGCCCCGATTTTCGGGGTCTGTTCTGTGGACTACGGCCGCACGCAAGGGTTCTATTTTTCTTCAGCAGGCCTTGGCCCGGGTCACCCGATCCACCAGATAGACCAGCCCGTGATAGTCGATACCGCCGTGTTGCGTCAGGCCGATCTCACAGGTGCGGCTGGTGGAAATCCCTTCGCTGCAATGTTGCACCGCGTCCTTGAGGGTGCGCAGCGAATGGCTGTTCAACTCCGGGGTGGTGAAGCCCTTGTCGCCGGCAAACCCGCAGCAATGAATGCCTTCCGGAATCACCACGTTTTTGCTGCATTTGCGCGCCAGATCGATCAGCGCCTGACTCTCGCCCAGATGCTGGGTGCTGCAGGTCACATGAACCGCAATCGGTGCCTCTTGCGGGGTGAACTCCAGTCGATCGAGAAGATGCGTACGAATGAAGCGCACCGGGTCATACAGATCCAGGCGAACATTTCCCACTTCCTGCACCAGGCGCAAGGTACAGGGGCTGGTGTCGCAATAGATCGGATCGAGCCCGCCACGACTGGCATGAAGGAGAGCGCTGATCAGTTCCTGACGCTTGTGTTCGGCCTGTTCGGCATAGCCTTTGGAGGCGAAAGGCTGACCGCAGCAGAGGTTGTCCTGATTGTCCGGGAACACCACTTGGTAGCCGGCCTTTTCCAACAGGCCACGGGTTTTGTCGTACAGCGACATTTGCTCTTTGTCGCCGGCTGCCGGGCCCATCACCCGCGAAACGCAGGCAGCCAGATACACCACCCGCGGGCGCTCATCGGAGACGCTTGGGCTGAAACGAATGGCTTTTTCCGGCTGCGGCATCGCGTTGGTCCACAGTGGCACCTGGCCCTTGGACAAACGCGTCAGGGTTGCCGAAAGCTTGGCCAGACGCGGTGCGCCGAGCAGCATCCGTGCGCCGTTGGCCACGTGCAGGGTGAAGCGTGCGCCTTGCAGGGTCTTGGCGAAATTTCCTTCGATCCAGTCAGCGGTTTTCTGATGCGTGGCGTTGCGGGCGCGGAGCTTTTTCACCAGCTCGCCGGTATTGATGCCTACGGGGCAACGCTGCGCGCACAAGCCTGTCGCGGCGCAGGTTTCGATGCCCTGGTACTCGTAGGCTTTTTCCAGCTCGGTGGTGTCAACGCCGGCGCGTTTTTTCGCCTGAATGTCACGCCAGATCACGATGCGCTGACGCGGGCTGAGGGTCAGGCCTTTCGACGGGCAGACCGGTTCGCAGAAGCCGCATTCGATGCATTTGTCGACGATCTCATCAGCTGCCGGCAGCGGCTTGAGGTGCTTGAGATGGATCTGCGGGTCTTCGCTGAGAACCACGTCCGGGTTGAGGATACCGTTGGGGTCGAGCAGACGTTTGAGCTGCCACATCAACTGGTAGGCGTCGCTGCCCCATTCCAGCTCAACGAACGGCGCCATGTTGCGCCCGGTGCCGTGTTCAGCCTTGAGCGAACCGCCGAACTCCACCGCCACCAGTTGCGCCACGTCGTCCATGAACGCCTGATAGCGTGCGACTTCTTCCGGACTGTTGAAGCCTTGGGTGAAGACGAAGTGCAGATTGCCTTCCAGTGCGTGTCCGAAAAGGATCGCTTCGTCGTAGGCATGTTTGTCGAACAGCGCGATCAGGCGATTGACGCCGATAGCCAGTTGTTCGACGGGGAAGGTCACGTCTTCGATGATTACCGTGGTGCCGGTTTTGCGCACGGCGCCGACGGCGGGGAAGGTGTCCTTGCGGATGGCCCAGAGCTTGGCGTTCTCGGCCGGGTCTTCCGTGAAGTCGACCTGTTTTTCCACCGGGAAACGGGTCAGCGACGCCATGATCTGCGCCAGTTGTTCCTGCAGCAAAGTGGAAGAGGCGGCGCGGGATTCGATCAGCAGCGCGCAGGCATTATTCGACAGATGCTGTACGAAATCCGGCATGCCGGGTTTGTCCTGCACCGAGCGCAGGCTGCGCCGATCGAGCAACTCTACGGCAGACACCGGTTGGCTTTTTAGCACCGTGACCGCGTTGCAGCAGGTTTCCACATCGGGGAAGACGATCAGCGCCGAGGCCTTGTTCGGGTGGTCGATCACCGTGTCGTAGGTCACCGCGCTGATGAAGCCGAGCGTGCCTTCGGAGCCGACCAGTAGGTGGCTCAAGATATCCACAGGCTCGTCGAAATCCACCAGGGCGTTGAGAGACAGGCCGGTGGTATTTTTCAGACGGTATTTGTGGCGGATTCTCGCAGCCAGTTCGGCATTGGCGCGGGTCTCGCGGCCCAATGTCGCCAGGCGCTCCAGCAGATCGCTGTGGCTTACGCGAAAAGCGGCTACGCTGGCGGCGTCTTCGGTGTCGAGACGGGTGCCGTCGGCGAGTACCAGGCGGATCCCGGCAAGTGTGTGGTAGGTGTTTTGCGCGGTGCCGCAGCACATGCCGCTGGCGTTGTTGGCGACGATGCCGCCGATCTTGCAGGCGTTGATCGACGCCGGGTCCGGGCCGATCTTGCGCCCGAACGGTGCCAGCCACGCGTTGGCCTGCGCGCCGATCACGCCCGGTTGCAGGCGAATCTGCATGCCCTGGCCGCGAATCTCGCGAGCGTTCCAGTTATCCCCCAGCACAATCAGCACCGAATCACTGATCGCCTGCCCGGACAAACTGGTACCGGCGGCGCGGAAGGTCACCGGGACTTGATCGCGCTGGGCCAGTTTCAGCAGCGCCACCACTTCGTCTTCGGATTCGACGCGGATCACCAGTTTGGGAATCAGCCGATAAAAACTGGCGTCGGTGCCGAAGGCCAAGGTCGACAGTGGATCGTCGAAACGGCGTTCCGCTGGTATCAGTAGCTGCGCATCGCGCAGGAAATTCACCGGAAGCGTCATTGGTCCTCCAGGATCAGTACTACCAAATCTTTCGGGCCGTGGGCGCCGTAAGCCAGCACTTGTTCGATGTCGGCGGTTTTCGACGGGCCGGACACCAGCAGTGCGTTGGTCGGCATGCCTTGGGCCCACTCGAATTCCTGTTGCACCTGATAGAAGTTGTCGCGGATTTCGCTGGCCTTGAGCAGGGCGAAATGCACCGGCGGCACCAGGCTCATCAGTCGCGGCTCTTCACGGGTGGGCCAGAGGATCAGGCTGCCGGTGGCGGCGATGGCACCGAGGGTGCTAGTGAGGCTGGCCGGGGTGTCGTTGAACAGCTCGGCTTTCCACTCTTCCATCGGCCGGTTGTAGGACTTCAGCGTCGGCAGATCAGGATTGTTCGCCCAGTGTTGTGTGATGCGCTGCCCGTGGGGTGTAGTCGGTGCGATCAGCAGGCTCGGCAGCTGCCGATCACCCAGCAATTGCGCGAGCAGCGCCGGCCAGTCTACGCCGGTAGTCAGATGGATCTCGGTGTGCACCGCTTCCATCAGTTTGCGCAGTTGCGGAATGCGTTGCTCGGCGCTGTAGGTGTAAGGCTGGGTCACCAGATCGACATCGAAGTCGTCAGCAATCGGTGTGGCGCCGGTCAGACTTTTCCGCAGTTTGGCGAGGATATTTTGCTTGGCGCTCATCAGCGATCTCCCTGTTTGGCCAGATGCTCGCGGGCCATGTCGTGCAGTGAGCGGGCGGCGGGTTTTGGTGCGCTGTGGTTTTGCGTCCACGGGCCGACATTGCTCGGGGTCAGGGCGCGCAGGCGCGTGGCGAAGAACCCGAACAGCCGATACAGCGTCGGCGAGCTGTTGAGTTTCGCCCAGGCGTTCCAGATGAAGCGTTCCTTGCGCGAATACTTGCTGCCCTGGCCGCGCATCACTTGATGCGGACTGTCCGGGGCTTTGACGTTTTCTTCGCGCAATCGCCGCAGCAGGGCAGGGATCGGAATTTTCACCGGGCACACTTCACCGCAGGCGCCGCACAGCGACGAAGCGCTCGGGTGATCCGGGACTTTCGCCAGGCCGACCATGTGCGGAGTGATGATTTTGCCGATCGGTCCCGGGTACACCTCGCCATAGGTGTGACCACCGACGCGGGTGTAAACCGGGCAATGATTCATGCAGGCACCGCAGCGGATGCAGTTGAGGGTCTGGCGCATTTCGCTGTCGGCAAAGGCCTGGCTGCGACCGTTATCGAGCAGCACCAGATGCACTTCCTGCGGGCCGTCGAGTTCATGTTCCTTGCGCGGGCCGGAGATCATGTTGACGTAAGTAGTGATCGGAATGCCCAGCGCCGAGCGGGTCAGCAGCGAGAGCAGCGGCACCACGTCGCGCAGGTTTTCCACAACCTTTTCGATACCGGTGACGGCGATGTGCACCGGCGGCACGGTGGTGGTCATGCGTCCGTTGCCTTCGTTTTCCACCAGCAGCAGGGTGCCGGTTTCGGCGACGGCGAAGTTGACGCCGGAAACGCCGATGTCCGCTTCGAAGAATTTCTGCCGCAGGACTCTGCGACCGATCTGAATGAGTTGGTCAACGTCCTTGGTGTACTCCACGCCAAGTTTGTCGTGGAACAAGGACGCGACCTGACCGGCATTCTTGTGGATTGCCGGCATTATGATGTGTGAAGGCTTCTCGTGGTCGAGCTGGACGATGTATTCCCCCATGTCGGACTCTAGGCATTCAACACCTTGAGCCTCGAGGAAATGGTTCATCTCCATCTCTTCGCTGACCATCGATTTGCCCTTGATCACTTGCCGCGCCTCGTGAGCGCGGATGATCGACAAGACGATGCCATTGGCCTCGTCCACCGTTTCCGCCCAGTGCACTGTCACACCGTTGCGGGTCAGGTTCTGTTCCAGTTGCTCGAGCAGGTCGGGCAACTTGGAGAGCGCACGCGCCCTGATCGAGTTGCCCAGGGCGCGCAAGTGTTCTCTTTCGTGGGCATCGCTGAAAGCCGCTGCCCGCTTGGTCATCAGTGAATCCATCGCAGTGCGGAAGTTGTTCCGTAGCTGCTGATCACCCAGGGCGTTGTGCGCCCGGGTACGGAAATCTTCTTCTACGGCAACCGTAGGAATAATCGTCGAGGTGCTCATTGCGCACCTCCGGTTCGTTGCCACAGAAAGCTGGCGAGATGTTGCCCGCGCAGCGCTTCCTTTTGTTTCTCCAATGCGCCGTTGATGTTCATCAAACAGCCACAATCGGCGCTCAAGACTTTATGTGCGCCGGATTCCTTCAGCGCGCGGGTCTTGTCAGCCACCATCGCGCCGGAAATGTCTGGCATACGGACGCTGAATGTCCCTCCGAAGCCACAGCATTCACTTTCGTGGTCGTGGTTGACCCGTTCCACGTTGCTCAACTGCGCCAACAACTCGCGGCCGTGCAAGTGGGTGTTCATCTCGCGGCGCGCCGAACACGAGGTGTGCAGCGCGACTTTGACCGGCTCGCCGCTGTCCTTGAGCTGCACCTTGCAGACGAACAGCAGGAACTCGGCCAGCTCATAGGTGCGGGCCGCGAGGGCCTGCACCTGTTTCAACGTTTGCGGCTCGTCCTTGAACAAGTCGGCGTAATGTTCACGCAGCATGCCCGCGCAGGAACCCGACGGCACCACCACCGGATAATCCCCGGCAAACAGCGCCAGTTGCGAGCGCGCGACCGTCCGCGCCTGCTCGGTGTAACCCGAGGTATAGGCCGGTTGCCCGCAGCAGCTCTGCCCTTGCGGGTACTCGACCTTTATCCCTTCATGCTCCAGCAAGTGGATCGCGTCCATCCCGGCTTCGGGATAGAACAGGTCGACCACGCAGGTACCGAACAGATAGACCCGCGACGGTTTCTCGCTGGGGTATTGCCGAGGTTCGGGCAGTGGCGGTGCGACGCGAGTGGCGTTGGGCACGGCGTTGTAAAAAAGCTCGCTCATCAGGCGTGTCTCCGGGTGGGCCCGGTTATCCGTCTGTGGCGGCTGCTGAATATAAAGAGCCTTGCTTTCAGCAGCCTTACAGACCGGGGCGTGAATTGCTGACGCCGGAATCACGAACCGGCGTCGGTTATTTCCGTTTTGTTTATAGGTTTAGTGCACCAGCATGCCGGTGAACCAGTAGGCCTGGGCCAGAGTGATCAGGCCGACAATCGTGGCAAAGAATAGGCTGTGCTTGAGGGTGAAGCGGAACAGATCCGATTCCTTGCCCACCAACCCGGTCGCAGCGCAGGCCACGGCAATCGATTGTGGCGAAATCATTTTGCCGGTCACGCCGCCGCTGGTGTTGGCTGCCACCAGCAAGGTGTCGTTGACGCCGATCTGGTGTGCGGTAGTCGCCTGCAGCGAACTGAACAGCGCGTTGGACGAGGTATCCGAGCCAGTGAGGAACACGCCCAGCCAGCCGAGGAACGGCGAGAAGAACGGGAAGGCTGCGCCGGTCGCGGCCAAGACCAGGGCCATGGTCGAAGACATGCCCGAGTAATTGGTGACGAAGGCGAACGCCAACACCATGCCGATCGACAGAATCGGCCAGCGCAGTTCGTAGAAGGTCTCTTTCAAAGTGGTCAGACCAGTTTTGAAGTTAATCTTCAGCACCAGCATCGAGATCAGCGCCGAAAAGAAAATCGCCGTGCCTGTCGCCGAAATAGGGTCGAGTTTGAATACGGCCGGGATGGCAGTCGGGGTGGCGACGATCGGGGCAGTCTTGATCACCAGTTGATCAAGGTGCGGGATGGCAAAGTTGAATACCCAGGCGTACATCGATCCGCCGGCGGCGAACATGGCTTTGAAGGGTTTGAGGGTCCAGATGGTTACCAGCACGGTGAGGATCAGGAATGGCGACCAGGCAATGAAAATTTCCCAGAGGCTGTAAGGCGACGCCACGGTGCTGCGCTTCTGGCCGAAACCGCCTGCGCTGGCGGTTACCACCGAGGCCGAAACGGCGCCGGCGATGTGTTGGCCGGCGGCGCGTTTTGGCTGCCAGACTTTGAGGAACAGGGTCAGGGAAATCAGGCTGGCCAGGGCCGAGGTGATGTCCGGCAGCTCCGGGCCGATGAAGTTCGAGGTGAAGTATTGGGTCACGGCGAAGCTCAGGCCTGCAACCAGTGCTGCCGGCCAGGTCTCACGCACGCCACGCAGGCCGTCCATCATGAACACCAGCCAGAACGGCACGAACAGCGAGAGCAGTGGCAGTTGGCGACCGGTCATGGCGCCGATCTTGAACGCGTCGATGCCAGTCACCTGGCCGGCCACGATGATCGGAATCCCCAGCGCGCCGAACGCCACCGGCGCGGTGTTGGCAATCAGGCACAGGCCGGCGGCGTACAGCGGGTTGAAGCCGAGGCCGACCAGCAGCGCAGCGGTGATCGCCACGGGCGCGCCGAAACCTGCGGCACCTTCCAGAAACGCCCCGAAGCAGAAACCGATCAGCAACACCTGCAGACGCTGGTCGTCGGTGATCGACAGTACCGAACTGCGAATGACCTCGAATTGACCACTCTTGACCGTCAGTTTGTAGAGGAACACCGCCGCGACAATGATCCAGGCAATCGGCCACAGACCATAGGCAAAACCGTATCCGGCGGCGGCGAAGGCCATGTCCACCGGCATGTGGAAGGCGAAAATCGCCACGGCAATCGACAGCGCGAGCGTGATGCTGCCGGCCACATGCCCCTTGAGGCGGAACACCGCCAGCGCGAGAAAGAAGAAAACGATGGGAATGACGGCCGCAAGCGCGGAGACGCCGAGACTGCCGAGCGGGGTATAGAGCTGTTGCCAGGTTTGCATATGGGGTGGCCCCTAATTGTTGTTGGTCAGGCACTGTCAGCGTTCTTGGTTAATTGGTAATACCAATTTACAATCGCTGTTGGCTAGGGTAAAAGCCTTGATGACGATGTGTCAATTTGTCGCCCTGAAACTTTTGTCGAACAAGCGGTGCAGAGCGCATCTGATCCGGTCGGTCGAATGTGCGCTGACAGGTGTCGGCGGGGCGCCGATAGGCCAGAATAGAGAGCCCGGCGCGCGGTCGGGATCGTGGAGAAATGAGTTATGGGGTTTGATCAGATTCGTCAGCGCCGTTTGTCTGACGATATTGTCGAGCGACTCGAGGGGATGATCCTCGAGGGCACGCTGAAGTCCGGCGAACGGCTTCCGGCCGAGCGCGCCTTGGCCGAGCAGTTCGGCGTATCGCGTCCGTCGTTGCGTGAAGCGATTCAGAAACTGGCGGCCAAAGGTTTGCTGGTCAGTCGCCAGGGCGGCGGTAACTATGTGGTGGAAACGCTCGGCTCGACCTTCAGCGATCCCTTGCTATTGCTGCTGGAGAGCAATCCCGAGGCGCAGCGTGATTTGCTGGAGTTTCGGCATACTCTGGAGGCATCGTGTGCCTATTACGCAGCATTGCGCGCCACGGACGTGGATCGCGAGCGACTCACTGTGGCGTTCAACGAGCTGCAGGATTGCTATACGCGGCATGACGAAGTGAGCCGGGCGGAAGAGGGCGCGGCGGATGCGAAGTTTCATCTGGCAATCGCCGAAGCCAGTCATAACGCGGTGCTGCTGCACACCATTCGCGGTCTGTTCGATCTGCTCAAGCGCAACGTTGTGACCAACATTGGCGGCATGTACAAGCAGCGCACGGAAACCCGCGACATGCTGATCTCTCAGCACCGGGAATTGTATCTGGCGATTATCGAGGGGCGGGCGGAGCAGGCGCGCGAGGTTTCCAGTCGACACATTCTGTATGTGCAGGAAGTGCTGGAAGAGGTGCGGCAGGAGGTTCAGCGCATGGCTCGGGCGGAGCGGCGCAAGGGGATGTAGCTTTTAGAAGCAAAAAGATCGCAGCCTTCGGCAGCTCCTACACAGGAATGTGTTTTTCCCTGTAGGAGCTGCCGCAGGCTGCGATCTTTTAAAGCAGGAAAATTACTCTTCCTTGCCCTTGTTGCGCACGGCGCGCTGCAGCTCTCGACCGGCGTCGCGTTCGCGCTCGGTGTCACGCTTGTCGTATTCCTTCTTGCCCTTGCCCAGAGCAATCTCGCACTTGACCATGTGCTTGCTCCAGTAGAAGGACAGGCACACGCAGGCGTAGCCTTTCTGTTGCACGGCAGCGGCGAGTTTTTCCAGCTCGCGCTTGTTGAGCAGCAGTTTGCGGGTGCGGGTCGGGTCGGCGATGACGTGGGTGCTGGCGGTCATCAACGGTGTGATGTGACTGCCGAGGAGCCAGGCTTCGCCATCCTTGAGCAGCACGTAACTGTCGACCAGTTGCAGCTTGCTTGCCCGCAGACTTTTTACTTCCCAGCCGGCCAGGACCAGACCAGCCTCGAAACGATGTTCGATGAAGTAATCGTGTCGCGCCTTTTTGTTCTGCGCGATGGTCCCTGTTGGGTGTTTCTTCTGTTTAGCCATAGGGGCGGCATTATATGGAGATAAACGGTCCTCGGCTACGGTGATGCTGCGTGCTTGAGCACGTTGAGTGAATCCCGGACAATGCGGCCTCTTTTTCTAACGCTTGGGCGTGATATTCAATGTCGACAGACAAGGTTTCTGTCCACGGCAGTTGGGCTAGCCGCTGGGTTTTCATATTCGCCGCGACCGGTTCGGCCGTGGGACTGGGCAGTATCTGGAAATTCCCCTACATGGTCGGGGTCTACGGTGGCGGCGCCTTCGTGCTGATGTTTCTGGCCTGTATCGCCCTGATCGGAATCCCGGTCATGCTGGCCGAAACCCTGATCGGCCGCCGCGCACGGCAGAGTCCGGCGAACGCCCTGAAGGTGCTGGCACTGGAAGCCGGGCATTCGGGCAAGTGGTCGTGGGGCGCATTTGCCGGGATGATCACGGCGCTGCTGATCCTGTCTTTCTATAGTGTGGTTGGCGGCTGGTCGCTGGATTACATCATCGACATGGGGCGCGGCGACTTTCAGGGCGCTACAGCGGAGCAGGTCGGCGCTTATTTTGGCAATGTGATCTCCGATCCCTGGCGCCTGACACTTTGGCACACAGTTTTCATGTTGTTGTCGGCCGTAGTGATCGCCAAAGGCGTGGTTGCCGGGCTTGAGCGCAGTTTGCGTATCATGATGCCGCTGCTGTTCGTGATGGTACTGGTGTTGCTGGGTTACAGCATGACCACCGGGCATTTCATGGAGGGCGTGCATTTCATGTTCGATTTCCACCCGGAAAAAGTCCTCGACGGCTTGCTGCCCGCCATGGGCCATGCGTTCTTTTCCCTGAGCGTGGGCGTCGGCTCGATCATGATCTACGGCGCTTACATGACCAAGGAAGCCTCGTTGTCCGGCACTGTGGTCGGTGTGGCACTGCTCGACACCTTCGTGTCGCTGGTGGCCGGTCTGGCATTGTTTCCGATTGTGTTTGCTGGCGGTTTGAACCCTAGCGAAGGCCCGGGCCTGATGTTCGTCAGTCTGCCATTTGCCTTCGGTAACGTGGTTTTCGGCCAGTTGATGGGCGTGGTGTTCTTTGTCCTGGTGGCAATTGCCGCCTGGAGCTCGGCGATTTCCCTGCTCGAACCAATGGTTGCCTATCTGGTTGAACGCACGAAAATCAGCCGTGGCTGGGTGACTTTCTGGCTGGCATTCATCTGCTGGTTCGTTGGTCTGGGTACGGTTTTCTCCTTCAATATCTGGAAGGAAGCCAAATTTTTCGTGAACGATGGCGGCCTGTTCCACCTCTACCAATGGGGGGCGGCGGGCGGTCTGGACTTCTTCGGCGTGATCGATTTCTTCACCTCGCGGATCATGTTGCCGCTCGGTGGCCTGTGCTTCGTGCTGTTTGCCGGTTGGGTGATGGGGCGCGAGGCGGTGCGTGACGAGTTGTCGATTCGTAACCCGGCACTGTTTGCCCTGTCCTTGTTTTTGATGCGCTACGTGGCGCCTATCGGCATTCTTGTAGTGTTTGCCGCTCAGCTCTGGAAGTAACGCTTACATGACGACACATATTCAACGTTCGGCGTTGCTGCCATACCCGGCGCAATTCCTCTACGACCTGGTCAACGACGTAGCGCGTTACCCGGAATTCCTGCCGTGGTGCTCGTCCGCCGAGGTACTGGAGAGCTCGCCCGAGCACATGCGCGCCAGCGTTGGCGTGGCCAAGGGCGGCCTCAGTCAGCACTTCGTCACGCGCAATACGCTGGTGCCGGGGCAATCGATCGAGATGAACCTGGAAGAAGGTCCGTTCAATCAGTTGCATGGTGTCTGGGTGTTCAAGGCATTGAACGAGAAGGCCTGCAAGATCAGTCTCGACCTGTCGTTCGACTACGCCGGCCCGCTGGTGCGCGCGACACTCGGTCCGCTGTTCAATCAGGCGGCGAATACGTTGGTGGATGCGTTCTGCCAGCGTGCCAAGCAGATGCATGGTTGAGCCGGTGATCGAGATTGAGGTGGTGTATGCCGCCGTGGATCGTCAGGTTCTGCGCACTTTGCGCGTCCCTCAGGGGACGACAGTGCGTGAGGCGGTGCTCAAGTCAGGTATCAGCGATGAATTTCCTGAGCTGGATCTGAGTGATTGTCCGCTGGGGATTTTCGGCAAGGTGGTGGCTGATCCACAGGCCTGCTTGATTCAGACAGGGGATCGCATCGAGATTTACCGGCCGTTACTGGCGGATCCGAAGGAGGTTCGGCGCTTGCGGGCGGCCAAGGCTGCCGAAGCCAAGGCACGAAATCAGTAGGCTGAGCAAATCGCAGGCAATAAAAAACCCGGAAATCCCGGGTTTTTTATTGCCTCGCACATTACTGCGGCGAGGTGTCCAGCGGCTCAGGCGTCGGAACCGGAACGGTTTCAACACCGTCCACGTCCTTCTGGATCGAATCCAGCAAGGAGCCTGGTTTGGCTGGTTCTTCCGGCTTCGGCTTCTCGGCGTTTTCAGCAGGGGCGGTCACGCTGGTGCCACTGTCCTTGCCGAGAATGGCTTCGTCACGGCTTACGCCCGGCATGAAGTCACCGGACAGGCTGACAAGCTGGTCGTTGGAGTTGAAGTTAACACTCACGCGCTCCTGCTGGCGTTCACCGCCACCAGGTTGCAGGCTGTACAGATAATCCCAGCGATCGGCATGGAACGTGTCGGTCAGCAGAGGGTTACCCATGATAAACCGTACTTGCCGACGGGTCATTCCCGGGCGTAACTGGTCTATCATGTCCTGCGTGACGACATTGCCCTGCTGGATGTCGATTTTGTAAACCCCGGGGAATGAACAACCGGCGAGTGCGAGCAGTCCCACAAAGGTGAAACTGGTTAGCAAGAGCTTGGTGTTTTGCATCGGTGGGCGACTTCCACTATCTTGGCTGGGACAACGTAAACGCCGATCATACCCGCATTAAGAGAAGCTGCGAAGCAGCATCGCGAGAAAGCTGACCATGGTTGAAAATAGCGAACTACGCAAAGCCGGCCTCAAAGTGACCCTGCCACGGGTCAAGATCCTGCAAATGCTCGACTCTACCGAGCAGCGTCACATGAGTGCCGAAGACGTCTACAAGGCGTTGATGGAAGCGGGCGAGGACGTCGGTCTGGCCACGGTTTACCGTGTTCTGACCCAGTTCGAAGCCGCTGGCCTCGTGGTCCGTCACAACTTCGACGGTGGCCACGCGGTATTCGAACTGGCCGACGGTGGCCACCACGACCACATGGTCAACGTGGAAACCGGTGAAGTCGTCGAATTCGTCAGTCCGGAAATCGAAAAGCTCCAGAAGGCAATTGCCGAGGAGCACGGTGTTGATCTGGTAGATCACAATCTGGTGCTGTACGTACGCAAGAAAAAGTAAGCATGTCGCGCGAATTCAGGTTCGCGAAACGAACGAAGGCGACCCAAGGGTCGCCTTCGTGCTTTCTGCTGCTCTTAAACTTTTGCGGTGACCACCATTTTTTTCGCGTGAGCCAAAGATTCTTTGGTCAGGTCGATGCCACCCAGCATCCGCGCTACTTCCTCTATACGGTCGTTCTTGCTCAGCTTGGACACGGCGGTGTGAGTCGCCTGATCACCACGCACCTTGTGCACGAACAAATGCTGATGACCCTGCGCCGCCACTTGCGGCAAGTGCGTCACGGTCAGCACCTGCCCGCGATCGCCAAGACGCCGCAACAACTGGCCGACGATTTCGGCGGTCGGTCCGCCGATGCCCACGTCTACTTCGTCGAATACCAGGGTCGGCACCCGTGAGGTCTGCGCGGTGATCACCTGAATAGCCAGGCTGATCCGCGACAGCTCGCCACCGGAGGCCACTTTGGCCAACGCTTTCAATGGTTGACCGGGGTTGGCGCTGACCAGCAATTCGACTTGTTCCAGGCCATTGGGCAGCAATTCGTCGCTGCTGTTGGCGCGCAATTCGATGGTGAAGCGCCCGCCCGGCATGCCCAGGCGCTGGATTTCCTGTTCCACGGCGCTGGCAAGGCTGCCGGCGGCCTGATGACGCAAGTCGCTCAGCTCGCGGGCCTTCTCTTGATAATGGCGCGCGTAGGAAGCCAGTTCTTCACCCAGGCGCTCGATGGATTCGTCATTGGCGTTGAGGGTTTCGATTTCATCGAGCAACTTCTGCTGCATCTCGGCGACTTCGGTTGGCTGGATCCGGTGTTTGCGGGCCAGGGTGTAAATCGCGTCGAGGCGTTCTTCCAGATATTGCAGGCGCGCCGGGTCGGCATCGAAGTTGTCGAGGAAGCGGTTGAGTTCGCCCACGGCTTCTTCGACCTGGATCTGCGCGCTGGTCAGCAGGCTGCTGGCTTCGCCCAGTGCGCCAACCGAGTTGTTCACGCTCGACAGGCGATTGAGGCTGGCGGTCAGTGCGTTCAGTACGTTGCCGGAATCGCTTTCGCTGCACTGCTCGACCACCTGTCGGCAAATGCCGAGCAGGGTTTCGGCGTTGGTCAGGTTTTTGTGTTCCTGCTCCAGCTGTTCCAGCTCGTTTTCGCCGAGGCCGAGGTTTTCCAGTTCTTCGAGCTGGTAGCTGAGCAGTTGGTGACGCGCGCGTTGTTCGTCGCCGGAGTTGGAGAGGCGCTCCAGTTCCTGGCGGGTCTGGCGCCAGCGCTGCGCGGCCAGTTGCACCTGACGGGCCAGATCGGTAGCGCCGGCGTATTCGTCGAGCAGGCGGCGATGGGTATCGGTTTTCAGCAGGGACTGGTGTTCGTGCTGACTGTGGATATCGATCAGCAGTTCGCCGAGAGCCTTGAGATCGCCGAGCGGGCAGGGCGTGCCATTGATATAGCCGCGCGAACGGCCTTCGGCGGTGATCACCCGACGCAGAATGCACGGGCCGTCATTTTCGAGATCGCGCTCGGCCAGCCAGGCATGGGCTTCAGGGATGTCGACCAGATCGAAGGTGGCGAGAATGTCGGCCTTGTCGGCGCCCGGGCGGACCACACCGCTGTCGGCGCGATCGCCGAGGGTCAGGCCCAGCGCGTCGAGCATGATCGACTTGCCGGCGCCGGTTTCCCCTGTGATCACGCTCATCCCGCGATCGAGTTCGAGATCGAGATGTTCAACGATGGCGTAGTTGTGTACGGACAGGTGCACCAGCATAAAGGCCGCTCCCAGGCTTTAGGTCTGGTTATTTATACAGTGTTTTGTTTCGGCCTGACAATGGCTTCGCTTAGCTCGATTTGCTTGATCCGATCAAATGCTTAGTCCGAGCGGGAATGACAATGCAGCACTTTTTTGTAGGGTTAATCATTGCAGGCCCTTGAAGCCTGATTTTGCGGCCCCATATATCGGGGCAGAAGCGCGAGTACAGCTCGCGGACGTAATTGAAAGGAGAATTCTATGGCTGACGAACAGACAGTAGATACGCAAAATCCAGAAGCCAATCAGGCGCCCGAGACTTCGGGTGACGACCTGGCGACCCGTGTACAAGTGCTCGAAGAGCAGTTGGCCGCCGCGCAGGATCAGTCGCTGCGCGTAGCTGCCGATCTGCAGAACGTCCGCCGCCGTGCCGAGCAGGATGTCGAGAAGGCGCACAAGTTTGCGCTGGAAAAATTCGCCGGTGACCTGCTGCCGATCGTTGATAGCCTGGAGCGCGGCCTCGAACTGTCCAGCCCGGACGACGAAAGCATCCGTCCGATGCGCGAAGGCATCGAGCTGACCCTGAAAATGTTCCACGACACCCTCAAGCGCTATCAGCTTGAAGCGATCGATCCGCATGGCGAACCGTTCAACGCCGTTCACCATCAGGCGATGGCCATGCAGGAAAGCGCTGACGTCGAACCGAACAGCGTTCTGAAGGTGTTCCAGAAGGGCTATCAGCTCAACGGTCGCCTGTTGCGTCCGGCCATGGTTGTGGTCAGCAAGGCGCCGGCGCCAATTTCGCCTTCGATTGACGAGAAGGCTTGAAATTAGCCGCAAGGCCCCCATTTAGAAGTCAAGCGTTTAAGTATTACCGCAGTTAGCCACCACTGCTGCGGCAACAAAATCCAAAGTTTCGGGAGAGTGAACATGGGCAAAATTATCGGTATCGACCTGGGGACTACCAACTCCTGCGTCTCCGTGCTGGAAAACGGCGTAGCCAAAGTTATCGAAAACGCCGAAGGCGCGCGTACCACGCCGTCGATCATCGCTTACGCCAACGATGGTGAAATCCTCGTTGGTCAGTCGGCCAAGCGTCAGGCAGTGACCAATCCGCACAACACCCTGTACGCGGTGAAGCGTCTGATCGGTCGCAAGTTCGACGAAGAAGTCGTACAGAAAGACATCAAGATGGTCCCGTACAAAATCGCCAAGGCTGACAACGGCGACGCCTGGGTTGAAGTGAACGGCCAGAAAATGGCGCCGCCACAAATCTCGGCTGAAATCCTGAAGAAGATGAAGAAGACCGCCGAAGACTACCTCGGCGAGCCTGTGACCGAAGCGGTGATCACCGTTCCGGCCTACTTCAACGACAGCCAGCGTCAGGCGACCAAAGACGCCGGCCGCATCGCCGGTCTGGACGTTAAACGTATCATCAACGAACCAACCGCAGCGGCTCTGGCTTACGGTATGGACAAGGCCAAGGGCGATCACACCGTGATCGTTTATGACCTGGGTGGCGGTACTTTCGACGTTTCCGTGATCGAGATCGCTGAAGTTGACGGCGAGCACCAGTTCGAAGTGTTGGCCACCAACGGTGACACCTTCCTCGGCGGTGAAGACTTCGACATTCGTCTGATCGACTACCTCGTTGACGAATTCAAGAAAGAAAGCGGCATGAACCTCAAAGGTGACCCGCTGGCCATGCAGCGCCTGAAAGAAGCCGCTGAGAAAGCCAAGATCGAGCTGTCGTCCGCTCAGTCGACCGACGTCAACCTGCCGTACATCACTGCAGACGCTACCGGTCCTAAGCACCTGAACGTGAAAATCTCGCGTGCCAAGCTCGAAGCACTGGTTGAAGACCTGGTTCAGCGCACTATCGAACCTTGCCGCATCGCCATGAAAGACGCCGGTATCGACGTTGGCGCGATCAACGACGTGATCCTGGTCGGCGGTCAGACCCGTATGCCGCTGGTACAGAAGCTGGTTACTGATTTCTTCGGTAAAGAAGCACGTAAAGACGTGAACCCGGACGAAGCGGTTGCCATGGGTGCTGCGATTCAGGGCGCCGTTCTGGCCGGTGACGTGAAAGACGTTCTGCTGCTCGACGTCAGCCCGCTGACCCTGGGTATCGAAACCATGGGTGGCGTGATGACCGCGCTGATCGAGAAAAACACCACGATTCCTACCAAGAAATCGCAAGTGTTCTCGACTGCCGACGACAACCAGGGCGCTGTGACCATTCACGTCCTGCAAGGCGAGCGTAAGCAAGCTGCACAGAACAAATCGCTGGGCAAGTTCGACCTGGCCGACATTCCACCCGCTCCACGTGGCGTGCCGCAGATCGAAGTGACCTTCGACATCGACGCCAACGGCATCCTGCACGTCGGCGCGAAAGATAAGGCGACCGGTAAAGAGCAGAAGATCACCATCAAGGCCAACTCCGGTCTGTCGGATGAAGAAATTCAGAAGATGGTTCGCGATGCCGAGCTGAACGCCGAGGAAGACCGCAAGTTTGCTGAGCTGGCTGAATCCCGTAACAAGGGTGATGCACTGGTTCACTCGACTCGCAAAATGGTTACCGAAGCGGGCGACAAGGTCAGCGCTGAAGAGAAGACCGCGATCGAAGCTGCCGTGGTTGCACTGGAAGCCGCTGTGAAAGGCGACGACAAGGCTGCCATCGAAGCGAAGATCGAAGAGCTGTCGAAAGTCTCGGCTCCGGTTGCTCAGAAGATGTACGCCGAACAGGCTCAGCCTGCTGAAGGCGCGGCACCGCACGACGAGAAAGCTGAAAAGGCTGACGATGTTGTCGATGCCGAGTTCGAAGAAGTCAAAGACCACAAGTAAGTTGTTGGTCGGCCGGTTGACTGCCTTGCGGCGGTGACTGGTAGGATGTCGCCGCGCGGGAGCTTGCTCCCGCGTTGGCGTATCTGGAATACACGAATTTTTACAGCATGCGACAAGGTTCGCCTGCTGCTGGTATGGCCGGGAATGCTCCTGCTTTTCGCGCCGCAAGTACCAAATGAAACAAAGACCAGGATCGTTGAATTGACGTGAGTTGGGTCCGGGCCTGTATTGGGGCTCAACGAGTTTGGCCATCCTCAGGAGGGGTTTGCCGAACGTCCTCAAGAGTGCAAAAGACTTATGGCAAAGCGTGACTATTACGAAGTATTGGGTGTAGAGCGTGGTTCAAGCGATGCAGACCTGAAGAAGGCCTATCGTCGTCTGGCGATGAAGCATCACCCGGACCGTAATCCCGATGACAAAGCGTCGGAAGAACTGTTCAAAGAGGCCAACGAGGCCTACGAGGTATTGTCCGATTCTAGCAAGCGCGCGGCGTACGATCAGTACGGTCATGCTGGCGTCGACCCAAGCATGGGTGGCGGTGGCGCCGGTTTCGGCGGGCAGAATTTCTCGGACATCTTTGGCGATGTCTTCAGTGACTTCTTCGGTGGCGGTCGCGGCGGTTCCCGTGGCGGCGCCCAGCGTGGCAGCGATCTGCGCTACACCCTCGAACTGAATCTGGAAGAAGCGGTGCGCGGTACCACCGTGAATATTCGCGTTCCGACACTGGTCAATTGCAAGCCATGCGATGGTTCCGGCGCGAAGAAAGGCTCGTCGCCATCGACGTGCCCGACCTGCGGCGGCATCGGTCAGGTGCGCATGCAGCAAGGCTTCTTCTCGGTGCAGCAGACCTGCCCGCGCTGCCATGGCCAGGGCAAGATCATTTCCGATCCGTGCGATTCCTGCCACGGCGACGGTCGTGTCGAAGAGTACAAGACCCTGTCGGTGAAAGTGCCGGCTGGCGTTGATACCGGCGACCGCATTCGTCTGTCCGGCGAAGGCGAGGCGGGGACTCAGGGCGGTCCGACGGGCGACCTGTATGTTGTGATCAACGTGCGCGAGCACGACATCTTCCAGCGCGACGGCAAACACCTGTTCTGCGAAGTGCCGATCAGCTTCGTTGATGCGGCGCTCGGCGGCGAACTGGAAATCCCGACACTCGACGGTCGCGTCAAACTGAAAATCCCTGAAGGCACCCAGACCGGCAAGCAGTTCCGCGTACGCGGCAAAGGCGTGGCACCAGTGCGTGGCGGTGGCGCGGGCGACTTGATGTGCCGTGTAGCGGTCGAGACGCCAGTCAATCTGAACCGTCGTCAGCGCGAATTGCTCGAAGAATTCCGCAGCTCGCTGGCGGACGACAACAGTCACTCGCCGAAAACCACCGGTTGGTTCGATGGTGTGAAGCGCTTCTTCGGCGATCTGTAAGGAGTCGGCATGCGACGTATAGCTGTGATGGGCGCCGCCGGGCGCATGGGCAAGATTCTGGTCGAGGCCGTGCAGCAGCGCGCGCCGCTGACCGGCCTGACCGCGGCGATCGTTCGTCCCGGCAGTACGCTGATCGGGGTGGATGCCGGTGAGCTGGCTTCGCTGGGTCGCATCGGTGTGCCGTTGTCCGGCAACCTCGAATCGGTGGCTGAAGAGTTCGATGTGCTGATCGATTTCACCCTGCCGGAAGTCATGCTGAAAAACCTCGCGTTCTGTCGCAAGGCCGGCAAGGCCATGGTCATCGGCACCACCGGGCTCGACGCTGCGCAAAAGCAGCTGCTGGCCGAGGCGGGCAAGGATATTCCGATCGTGTTCGCGGCCAACTTCAGCGTCGGGGTCAACCTGTCGCTGAAGCTGCTCGAAATGACCGCCCGGGTGCTGGGCGATGATGCCGACATCGAGATCATCGAGGCGCATCACCGGCACAAGATTGATGCGCCTTCGGGCACGGCGCTGCGCATGGGTGAGGTGATCGCCGATGCGCTGGATCGTGATCTGCAGAAAGTCGCGGTCTATGGTCGTGAAGGTCACACCGGTGCGCGCGAGCGGGAAACCATCGGTTTCGCCACCGTTCGCGGCGGTGATGTGGTCGGTGATCACACCGTGCTGTTTGCCTGCGAAGGTGAGCGTCTGGAGATCACGCATAAGGCTTCCAGTCGCATGACATTCGCCAAGGGTGCGGTGCGTGCGGCGTTGTGGCTGGATGCTCGCGAGCCGGGTCTGTATGACATGCAGGATGTGCTCGACCTGCATTGATTGACTGTTTCACCCAGCGCAAACGCCCGGTTTGCGCTGGTTTTTCTACACCGCGCGACGGCCTGTCGCATTCTCCGGCCTTTTAGGCTCTTTAGCGGTGGACCAAAAAAGCCTTTTTCTGTAAGCTACAGCTTTAGTGTGTCCACTAAAAGCGCGCAGAATAATTCAGTGAAGAAGCGGGGTGACGTGTCCATACGTCACTCCGCTTTTTTACAATCTGCGATTGCCCTTTCATGCGTTATTTACGGGAGGTCTTCTTGACTAAGCCAGCCATACTCGCCCTTGCTGATGGCAGCATTTTTCGCGGCGAAGCCATTGGAGCCGACGGTCAAACCGTTGGTGAGGTGGTGTTCAACACCGCAATGACCGGCTATCAGGAAATCCTTACCGATCCTTCCTACGCCCAACAGATCGTTACCCTGACTTATCCGCACATCGGCAACACCGGCACCACGCCGGAAGATGCCGAGTCCGACCGCGTATGGTCCGCTGGCCTGGTTATCCGTGACCTGCCGCTGGTAGCGAGCAACTGGCGTAACACGATGTCCCTGTCCGACTACCTGAAAGCCAACAACGTTGTGGCAATCGCCGGTATCGACACCCGTCGCCTGACCCGCATCCTGCGTGAAAAAGGCGCACAGAACGGCTGCATCATGGCCGGCGACAACATCTCCGAAGAGGCTGCAATTGCCGCCGCGCAAGGCTTCCCGGGCCTGAAGGGCATGGATCTGGCGAAAGTCGTCAGCACCAAGGAAAAGTACGAGTGGCGCTCCACTGTCTGGGATTTGAAGACCGACAGCCACGCGACCATCGAAGCGTCCGAGCTGCCATATCACGTGGTTGCCTACGACTACGGCGTCAAACTGAACATCCTGCGCATGCTGGTCGAGCGCGGCTGCCGCGTCACCGTGGTGCCGGCGCAAACCCCGGCGGCCGTCGTACTGGCGCTCAAGCCGGACGGCGTGTTCCTGTCCAACGGCCCTGGTGATCCGGAGCCTTGCGACTACGCGATCAAGGCGATCAAGGAAGTGCTGGAAACCGAAATTCCGGTCTTCGGTATCTGCCTCGGTCACCAGCTGCTGGCTCTGGCCTCTGGCGCCAAGACCCTGAAAATGGGCCATGGCCACCACGGTGCCAACCACCCGGTACAGGATCTGGACACTGGCGTCGTGATGATCACCAGCCAGAACCACGGTTTCGCGGTTGACGAAGCGACCCTGCCGGCCAACGTGCGTGCGATCCACAAATCGCTGTTCGACGGCACCCTGCAAGGCATCGAGCGCACTGACAAGAGCGCGTTCAGCTTCCAGGGCCACCCTGAAGCGAGCCCGGGCCCGAACGATGTGGCGCCCCTGTTCGACCGCTTCATCAACGAGATGGCCAAGCGACGCTAAGCGTTCGCCTTGAGACTGTAGCGAGAAGCCCTCGAGGGCGGCCCCGACATCGGTGGCGCCCCTCAGGGCTTCAGAAATCGATCAAGACGGCTTGCCGACTGACCTGCGGATTTGAGTGACAAACCCATGCCAAAACGTACAGACATTAAAAGCATCCTGATTCTCGGCGCTGGCCCGATCGTTATCGGCCAGGCCTGCGAATTCGACTACTCCGGCGCCCAGGCCTGCAAAGCCCTGCGCGAAGAGGGTTACCGCGTCATCCTGGTGAACTCCAACCCGGCCACCATCATGACCGACCCGGACATGGCCGACGCCACGTACATCGAGCCGATCAAGTGGCAGACCGTGGCCAAGATCATCGAAAAAGAGCGTCCGGATGCGGTGCTGCCAACCATGGGCGGCCAGACTGCACTGAACTGCGCCCTGGACCTGGAGCGCGAAGGCGTTCTGGAAAAATTCGGCGTGGAAATGATCGGCGCCAATGCCGACACCATCGACAAGGCTGAAGACCGTTCGCGTTTCGACAAGGCCATGAAATCCATCGGCCTGGAATGCCCGCGCTCCGGTATCGCCCACAGCATGGAAGAAGCCAACGCCGTCCTCGAGCGTCTGGGCTTCCCGTGCATCATCCGTCCGTCCTTCACCATGGGCGGCACTGGTGGCGGTATCGCGTACAACCGTGAAGAGTTCGAAGAAATCTGCGCCCGCGGGCTGGACCTGTCGCCGACCAAGGAACTGCTGATCGACGAATCGCTGATCGGCTGGAAAGAATACGAGATGGAAGTTGTCCGCGACAAAAAGGACAACTGCATCATTGTCTGCTCGATCGAAAACTTTGACCCGATGGGCGTGCACACCGGTGACTCGATCACCGTTGCTCCGGCACAGACCCTGACCGACAAGGAGTACCAGATCCTGCGTAACGCCTCGCTGGCGGTACTGCGCGAGATCGGCGTCGAGACCGGCGGTTCCAACGTGCAGTTCGGTATCTGCCCGGACACCGGCCGCATGGTCGTGATCGAGATGAACCCGCGTGTGTCGCGTTCTTCGGCACTGGCTTCGAAAGCCACCGGTTTCCCGATCGCCAAGGTCGCGGCCAAGCTGGCTGTGGGCTACACCCTCGACGAACTGTCGAACGACATCACCGGCGGCAAGACTCCTGCGTCCTTCGAACCGTCGATCGACTACGTCGTGACCAAGCTGCCACGTTTTGCCTTCGAGAAATTCGCCAACGCTGACGCCCGTCTGACCACGCAAATGAAGTCGGTCGGTGAAGTCATGGCCATCGGCCGCACCTTCCAGGAGTCCCTGCAGAAAGCCCTGCGTGGTCTGGAAGTCGGCGTTTGCGGTCTGGACGAGAAGCTCGACCTGAGCAATCCGGAAAGCATGAGCATCCTCAAGCGCGAGCTGACCGTGCCGGGCGCCGAGCGTATCTGGTACGTGGCGGACGCATTCCGCGCCGGCATGACCGTCGAAGACATCTTCGGCATGAACATGATCGACCCGTGGTTCCTGGTGCAGATCGAAGATCTGATCAAGGACGAAGAGAAGGTCAAGACCCTCGGTCTGTCCGCCATCGACCGCGACCTGATGTTCAAGCTCAAGCGCAAAGGCTTCTCCGATCAGCGTCTGGCCAAACTGCTGGGTGTGACCGAGAAGAACCTGCGTACTCACCGTCAAAAACTGGAAGTGTTCCCGGTCTACAAGCGCGTTGACACCTGCGCTGCCGAGTTCGCTACCGACACCGCCTACCTCTACTCGACGTACGAGGAAGAGTGCGAAGCCGCGCCGTCCGGTCGCGACAAGATCATGATTCTGGGTGGCGGTCCGAACCGTATCGGCCAGGGCATCGAGTTCGACTACTGCTGCGTACATGCTGCCCTCGCACTGCGCGAAGACGGCTACGAAACCATCATGGTCAACTGCAACCCGGAAACCGTTTCCACCGACTACGACACTTCCGACCGTCTGTACTTCGAGCCGGTAACCCTGGAAGACGTGCTGGAAATCTGCCGCGTCGAGAAGCCGAAAGGCGTAATCGTCCAGTACGGCGGCCAGACGCCGCTGAAACTGGCGCGTGCCCTGGAAGCCGCTGGCGTGCCGATCATCGGTACCAGCCCTGATGCCATCGACCGTGCCGAAGACCGTGAGCGCTTCCAGCAAATGGTTGAGCGCCTGAACCTGCGTCAGCCGCCAAACGCCACCGTGCGCAGCGAAGACGAAGCCGTTCGCGCTGCCGCGAAAATCGGTTATCCGCTGGTGGTGCGCCCGTCCTACGTATTGGGCGGCCGCGCGATGGAAATCGTTTACAAGGAAGACGAACTCAAGCGCTACCTGCGTGATGCGGTGCAAGTGTCCAACGACAGCCCGGTGCTGCTCGACCACTTCCTCAACTGCGCCATCGAAATGGACGTGGATGCGGTCTGCGATGGCAAGGACGTAGTGATCGGCGCGATCATGCAGCATATCGAACAGGCGGGTGTTCACTCCGGTGACTCCGCATGCTCGCTGCCGCCGTACTCGCTGCCGGCGCACATCCAGGACGAGATGCGCGAACAGGTCAAGAAAATGGCCCTGGAACTGGGCGTTGTCGGCCTGATGAACGTGCAACTGGCGCTGCAGGGCGAAGACATCTACGTCATCGAAGTCAACCCGCGTGCTTCGCGTACCGTACCGTTCGTGTCCAAGTGCATCGGTGTCTCCCTGGCCATGATCGCGGCTCGCGTCATGGCCGGTAAGACCCTGAAGGAAATCGGCTTCACCAAGGAAATCATTCCGAACTTCTACAGCGTGAAAGAGGCGGTGTTCCCGTTCGCCAAATTCCCTGGTGTCGACCCGATCCTCGGCCCAGAGATGAAGTCCACCGGTGAAGTGATGGGCGTCGGCGACACCTTCGGTGAAGCTTTCGCCAAGGCCCAGATGGGCGCGAGCGAAGTGCTGCCGACCGGCGGCACCGCGTTCATCAGCGTGCGTGACGACGACAAGCCGCTGGTTGCAGGCGTGGCCCGTGATCTGATCAACTTGGGCTTCGAAGTGGTCGCGACTGCCGGCACTGCCAAGCTGATCGAAGCCGCAGGCCTGAAAGTGCGTCGTGTGAACAAGGTGACCGAGGGTCGTCCGCACGTGGTCGACATGATCAAGAATGACGAAGTCACCCTGATCATCAACACCACCGAAGGCCGTCAGTCGATCGCTGATTCCTACTCCATTCGTCGTAATGCCCTGCAGCACAAGATCTACTGCACCACCACCATTGCTGCGGGCGAGGCTATCTGTGAAGCGCTGAAGTTCGGTCCCGAGAAGACCGTACGCCGCTTGCAGGATCTACACGCAGGATTGAAGGCATGATCAAATACCCAATGACCGTCCAGGGCGCGAAAGCCCTGGAAGAAGAACACGCTCACCTGACCAAGGTCGTTCGTCCGAAGCTCAGCCAGGATATCGGTACGGCTCGCGAGTTGGGTGACCTGAAGGAAAACGCCGAGTACCATGCCGCCCGCGAGCAGCAAGGCATGGTCGAGGCGCGGATTCGTGACATCGAAGGCCGGATCCAGAATCAGGTCATCATCGACGTCACGACTATCCCGCACACCGGCAAAGTGATCTTCGGTACCACCGTCGAAATCGCCAACGTCGAGACGGATGAAAGCGTCACTTACCACATCGTGGGTGAGGATGAGGCTGACTTCAAACTCGGCAAGATTTCGGTTGGCTCGCCTTTGGCCCGTGCCTTGATCGGCAAGGAAGAGGGTGATGTGGTCGCCGTGAAAACGCCGAGTGGCGTTATCGAGTACGAGATTGTCGAAGTCCGTCACATCTGAAGGCAGGCGCCCGCTACGTGCGGGCGCCATGCTTTGGCAGCTGACCCAGATGTTGTGGGTCGGCGGCTTCTGGTTGATACATCTCGGTTTGCGACCGGTGTTGGGCAAGATTGGCCTGGCACCGTTGCTGATCGATGAAGTTGCCGATGCATTCGAAGTGCCGGTGGCGGGTTTTGCCGCGGCATGCGTGATTTTTCAGGCTTTGGTGCTGGTACAGGCCGATGGCCTTGCCAGTCTATGGCGGGATTTTCGCGGGCAGGTGTTGCTGATGGCGTTGTATGCGTGTGCGATGTTTATTGCAGTGCGTGTCGGCTGGCCGCAGGCGCAGCGCTGGCAGGAATTCAGTTTTCTGCTGTTGGGCTTCTCCGGTGTGGTGTTGGTGTTGCAACCGCTGCCGGGATGGAGTGGCAGGGTGCGCGAAGCACACCCTTGACCCTTGTCATCACTTGAAGCGATGAACGTTCGACAGCTGCTTGTTGACGCTGAAGTTCTTGCGATAAACCAGTGCCATCTTGCCGATGACCTGAACCAGGTCAGCCTTGCCGACCTTGCACAGCTCTGCAATGTGCGCCAGGCGCGACTCGCGATCGAGGATATTGAGCTTGATCTTGATCAGCTCGTGATCCGCCAGTGCGCGTTCGAGTTCGGCTAATACACCTTCAGTCAGACCGTTGTCCGCCACCGTCAAAACCGGCTTCAGGTGGTGGCCAATGGATTTGTACTGTTTCTTCTGCTCTGGAGTGAGCGGCATAATCTGACCCTTTCGTCTGGATTCTGTAAAATGGCGGCCATTTTACCCGAGGGTTCGTGGATCCGCCCAATTAATCACGACCCTTATCATCGAGGTGCCCAATGGCGCGTTCCAAGACAAGCCTTGGTTGGCTGAAACGACATGTCAACGATCCTTATGTGAAGCAGGCGCAGAAGGATGGCTACCGCTCGCGTGCGAGTTACAAGCTTCTGGAGATCCAGGAGAAATACAAGCTGATCCGTTCCGGCATGAGCGTTGTCGATCTGGGCGCAGCGCCCGGCGGCTGGTCGCAGGTCACCAGCCGGCTGATCGGTGGTCAGGGGCGTCTGATCGCTTCGGACATCCTGGAAATGGACAGCATTCCGGACGTGACCTTCATTCAAGGTGACTTCACCGAGGACGAAGTGCTCGCGCGAATCCTTGAAGCGGTGGGTAATTCGCAGGTGGACCTTGTGATTTCCGATATGGCCCCCAATATGAGTGGTACGCCTGAAGTGGACATGCCCAAAGCCATGTTCCTTTGTGAGCTGGCGCTTGATCTGGCGGAGCGGATACTCAAACCGGGTGGCAATTTCGTGATCAAGATTTTTCAGGGCGAAGGTTTCGATATTTACCTGAAAGACGCCCGCAAGAAATTCGACAAGATCCAGATGATCAAGCCGGATTCTTCCCGTGGCAGCTCGCGAGAGCAATACATGCTGGCTTGGGGTTATCGCGGCGGTAACGAGTAAAACGAGGTTTTTCGGTGGGGCGATAGGTTTTTCGTATTTTGCCCCGCGTGCATAAGCGAATATTGTGTAGAAAGTGTTTCACAAAGGGTTACAGACGGCGCCTGCCAGAGTTGTAGGTAATGTAGTAAGTTAGGCCGGTGAATATCATGCGAAGCGCGCGCCAGTAGCGGAGCTTGCTTCAGAGGGTAGTTAATTGAACGATATGGCAAAGAATCTGATCCTGTGGTTGATCATCGCGGCAGTCCTCGTGACGGTGATGAACAACTTCTCCAGCCCTAACGAGCCGCAGACCCTCAACTATTCCGACTTCATCCAGCAGGTCAAGGATGGCAAGGTCGAGCGCGTAGCCGTTGACGGCTATGTAATTACCGGCAAGCGCAATGATGGCGACAGCTTCAAGACCATTCGTCCGGCGATCCAGGACAATGGCCTGATCGGCGATCTGGTCGACAACCACGTTGTGGTCGAAGGCAAGCAGCCTGAGCAGCAAAGCATCTGGACCCAGCTCCTGGTGGCCAGCTTCCCGATCCTGGTGATCATCGCGGTGTTCATGTTCTTCATGCGCCAGATGCAGGGCGGTGCCGGCGGCAAGGGCGGGCCGATGAGCTTCGGCAAGAGCAAGGCACGTCTGCTGTCCGAAGATCAGGTGAAAACCACTTTGGCTGACGTCGCCGGTTGTGACGAAGCCAAGGAAGAGGTCGGCGAGCTGGTTGAGTTCCTGCGTGATCCGGGCAAGTTCCAGCGCCTGGGTGGTCGTATTCCTCGCGGCGTATTGATGGTCGGTCCTCCGGGTACCGGTAAAACCTTGCTGGCCAAGGCGATTGCCGGCGAAGCGAAAGTGCCGTTCTTCACTATTTCCGGTTCCGACTTCGTTGAAATGTTCGTGGGTGTTGGTGCAAGCCGCGTTCGCGACATGTTCGAGCAGGCCAAGAAGCACGCGCCATGCATCATCTTCATCGACGAAATCGACGCCGTCGGTCGCCATCGTGGCGCCGGCATGGGCGGCGGTCACGACGAGCGTGAACAGACTCTCAACCAGTTGCTGGTGGAGATGGATGGCTTTGAAATGAATGACGGCATCATCGTGATCGCTGCCACCAACCGTCCTGACGTACTCGACCCTGCGCTGCTGCGTCCGGGCCGTTTCGACCGCCAGGTTGTTGTAGGTTTGCCGGATATCCGTGGTCGCGAGCAGATCCTCAAGGTCCACATGCGCAAAGTGCCAATGGGTGATGACGTGGCTCCTGCCGTTATCGCGCGTGGTACTCCTGGCTTCTCCGGTGCTGATCTGGCCAACCTGGTCAACGAAGCGTCGCTGTTCGCTGCACGCAGCGGCAAGCGCATCGTCGAAATGAAAGAATTCGAGCTGGCAAAAGACAAGATCATGATGGGCGCCGAGCGCAAATCCATGGTCATGTCCGAGAAAGAGAAGCAGAACACCGCTTATCACGAAGCCGGTCACGCTATTGTCGGTCGCGTCGTACCTGAGCATGATCCGGTGTACAAGGTCTCGATCATTCCTCGTGGACGTGCGCTGGGTGTGACCATGTTCCTGCCGGAAGAGGATCGCTACAGTCTGTCCAAGCGTGCGTTGATCAGTCAGATCTGCTCGCTGTACGGGGGCCGTATTGCTGAAGAAATGACTCTTGGTTTCGACGGTGTGACCACCGGTGCTTCCAACGACATCATGCGTGCCAGTCAGATTGCGCGGAACATGGTGACCAAGTGGGGTCTGTCGGAAAAACTCGGTCCGCTGATGTACGCCGAAGAAGAGGGTGAAGTGTTCCTCGGTCGCGGCGGCGGTGGTCAGGCTGCAAGCTTCTCCGGTGAGACGGCCAAACTGATCGACTCCGAGGTGCGCAGCATCATCGATCAGTGCTACGGCACCGCCAAGCAGATCCTCACGGACAACCGTGACAAGCTGGATGCGATGGCCGATGCGCTGATGAAGTACGAAACCATTGATGCCGAGCAGATCGACGACATCATGGCGGGTCGTACGCCTCGCGAACCGCGTGACTGGACAGGTGGCACGGGTACGCCTCCGCCTCCAGTGATTCAGGATGAGCGTCCGGAAACACCGATCGGCGGTCCGGCTGCTGACGTTTAAGGTTTGAAATGACTTCTGCACAGTCCCTGACCCGGTTGCCTTGCGGCAACCGGGTTCTTGATTTGGCCCGGACGCATGTCATGGGCATTCTCAATGTCACTCCCGACTCTTTTTCCGACGGCGGCCGGTACAACCAGCTCGACGTGGCCTTGCGTCACGCCGAAGCCATGGTGGTTGCAGGCGCGACGTTGATCGACGTCGGTGGCGAATCGACCCGGCCTGGCGCGCGGGCGGTCTCACCGCTGGAGGAGTTGGAGCGCGTAGCTCCGATCGTGGAGCTCATCAATCGCGAGCTGGATGTGGTCATCTCGGTTGATACTTCGACACCTGCGGTGATGCGTGAAACGGCGCGCCTGGGTGCCGGGTTGATCAATGATGTGCGTTCGCTGCGCCGCGATGGCGCCTTGGATGCCGCAGCCGCGACCGGATTGCCGGTCTGTCTGATGCACATGCTCGGTGAGCCGGGTGACATGCAGGACAATCCGCATTATCAGGACGTTACCCGGGAAGTGGGTGAGTTTCTGGCGGAACGAATGGCTCAATGTGCGGCGGCGGGCATTCCTGCCGAGCGGATCATTCTTGATCCCGGTTTCGGCTTCGCCAAAACCCTGCAGCACAATCTAAGCTTGTTCAAGCATATGGAAGCCCTGCACGCTCTGGGGCGTCCGCTATTGGTCGGTGTCTCACGCAAAAGCATGATTGGCCAGGCGCTGAATCGTCCAGTGGGCGAGCGTCTGCACGGCGGTCTCGCACTGGCGGCATTGGCATCGGTTAAAGGCGCACGTATCTTGCGTGTCCATGATGTGGCGGAAACGGTAGACGTGGTGCGCATGCTCGCAGCCGTGGAATCAGCCGAATAAGAATGATGGAGCACTTATGAGCAAGAAATACTTTGGTACTGACGGTATTCGTGGTCGTGTCGGTGAATATCCGATCACTCCTGACTTCATGCTCAAGCTCGGCTGGGCGGCGGGTATGGCCTTTCGCAAGATGGGCGCCTGCAAGGTGCTGGTCGGCAAGGACACGCGCATTTCTGGCTACATGTTCGAATCGGCGCTTGAAGCAGGCCTGACATCGGCGGGCGCCGATGTGATGTTGCTCGGTCCGATGCCGACGCCGGCGATTGCCTATCTGGCGCGCACGTTCCAGGCCGAGGCGGGGATCGTGATCAGTGCTTCGCACAACCCGCATGACGATAACGGCATCAAGTTTTTCTCCGGCAAGGGCACCAAGCTGCCTGATGAGCTGGAGCTGATGATCGAAGAGCTGCTCGATACTCCGATGACTGTTGTCGAGTCGAGCAAGATCGGCAAGGTGTCGCGCATCAACGACGCCTCCGGCCGCTACATCGAATTCTGTAAAAGCAGTGTGCCGACCGGTACCAGTTTTTCCGGTTTGAAGATCGTTATCGACTGTGCACACGGTGCGACCTACAAGGTTGCTCCAAGTGTTTTTCGTGAGTTGGGTGCGGAAGTGGTCGTGCTCTCGGCTCAACCCAATGGTCTGAACATCAATGATAATTGCGGTTCGACCCATATGGGTCAGCTGCAAGCCGCCGTTCTCGCTGAGCATGCTGATCTGGGTATCGCCTTTGACGGTGACGGTGATCGGGTGCTGATGGTTGATCATACGGGGGCCATCGTTGATGGCGACGAGTTGCTGTTCATCATTGCCCGGGATCTGCACGGGCGCGGTAAATTGCAGGGCGGCGTAGTCGGCACGCTGATGAGTAACCTCGGTCTGGAGCTCGCTCTGGCAGAACTCTCGATTCCGTTCATTCGCGCCAACGTAGGCGACCGTTACGTGATTGCCGAGCTGCTCGAGCGTAACTGGCTGGTCGGTGGTGAGAACTCGGGGCATATCGTCTGCTTCAATCACACCACCACGGGTGATGCGATCATTGCAGCGTTGCAGGTGCTGATGGCGCTTAAAACCCGAAACGAAGGGTTGGCGCAAACGCGTCAGGCCTTGCGCAAGTGCCCTCAGGTGCTGATCAATGTGCGTTTTGGGGGCGGTGAAAGTCCGCTTGAGCATCCGGCTGTCAAGGAAGCCAGTGCGCGTGTCACCCAGGCAATGGCCGGGCGTGGGCGGGTACTTCTGCGCAAGTCCGGTACAGAGCCTTTGGTGCGCGTGATGGTCGAAGGTGAGGATGAAACTCAGGTTCGTACCTATGCCGAGGAACTGGCAAAACTGGTAAGTGAAGTTTCTGCCTGATTCGGCTTGCCAGTCATGATTGTGTTGGGTAACATCTGCGCCCACTTTGACCGACGAGGTACAGCATGCGTCGCCCTATGGTAGCTGGTAACTGGAAGATGCACGGTACCCGCGCCAGCGTCGCTGAGCTGATCAACGGCCTTCGTCATCTGGCCTTGCCAAGCGGTGTTGATGTCGCGGTATTCCCGCCTTGCTTGCATATCAATCAAGTGATTGATGGCTTGAAAGGCAAATCGATTTCGGTCGGTGCGCAGAATTCTGCGGTGGAATCCATGCAAGGTGCATTGACCGGTGAGATTGCACCGAGTCAGTTGGTGGATGCAGGTTGTTCCCTGGTGCTTGTCGGGCACTCCGAACGCCGCCAGATAATGGGCGAGCGAGACGGGATGCTGAATCGCAAGTTCGCAGCGGCACAGGCATGTGGCTTGATTCCGGTGTTGTGTGTAGGGGAGACCCTCGAGCAGCGCGAAGCCGGAAAAACTCTTGAGATTGTCGGGCGTCAGCTGGGCAGCATCATCGAGGAGCTGGGTGTTGGTGCCTTTGCCAAGGCAGTCATTGCTTACGAGCCTGTCTGGGCCATTGGTACCGGACTGACTGCAACGCCGCAACAGGCTCAGGATGTGCATAAAGCCATTCGCGAGCAGTTGGCGGCAGAGAATTCTGAAGTCGCACGAGGTGTGCGGCTTCTATACGGCGGCAGCGTGAAGGCGGCCAATGCGGTCGAACTGTTCGGCATGCCGGATATCGATGGGGGGCTCATTGGTGGAGCTTCCCTGAATGCAGATGAGTTCGGTGCGATTTGTCGCGCCGCGGGAAACTGAAAAAATGCTGGAAACAGTCGTAGTCGTTTTTCATCTGCTGGGTGCATTGGGCGTAGTTGCTCTGGTTTTGCTGCAGCAGGGTAAGGGTGCGGACGCTGGCGCGTCTTTCGGAGCAGGTGCTTCAAATACTGTGTTCGGAAGCCAAGGTTCCTCTACCTTTCTTAGTAAGTTTACTGCTATACTTGCCGCCGGTTTCTTCATAACCAGCTTGGGGTTAGGTTACTTTGCTAAAGAGAAGGCTCATCAGCTGACTCAAGCAGGTTTGCCAGATCCAGCAGTGTTGGAAGTACCTAAGCAGCAACAACCGGCTTCTGATGATGTCCCGGTGCTTCAAGAGCAAAAGTCGGCTACTCCAGCGACTGACGTACCTCCAGCTCAAGAGCAGAAGTAAGAAGGGTTTCAAACGTAGTTTTGCCGAGGTGGTGGAATTGGTAGACACGCAACCTTGAGGTGGTTGTGCCCATAGGGTGTAGGGGTTCGAGTCCCCTTCTCGGTACCAATTAGTCAGGAGAGCCCGCTGTTGCGGGCTTTCTTGCAGGTGGAAGGTTACATTGACCCTATAAGGGATCGGTCGTATACTTCCGCCCCAGCTTTGTCGCGGGGTGGAGCAGTCTGGTAGCTCGTCGGGCTCATAACCCGAAGGTCGTCGGTTCAAATCCGGCCCCCGCAACCAGTTTAAGGAGCCCCTTTTCAGGGGCTTTTTGTTAGCTGGACACTTTCTACGCCGATGTTCGACGGCGTTTCAAGGATGGGCGTTTCGCCCATTTTTTTATTTTGCAGCGCATGCATTTACATGCACGAGGGGGTTCAGGTGTCGAGCAAGCTAGAAGAGTTGCAGGCCTTGTTGGCCCCGGTGGTCGTGGCCCTAGGCTATGAATGCTGGGGTATCGAGTTTTCGGCTCAGGGTCGTCACTCGATGTTGCGCGTTTATATCGATAAAGAGGGTGGCGTGCTGGTGGACGATTGCGCCATTGTCAGCCGTCAGATCAGCGGTGTTCTGGATGTTGAAGATCCGATCTCCGTTGAATACACCCTCGAAGTTTCCTCGCCTGGCATGGAACGCCCACTGTTCACTCTTGAGCAGTTTGCAAAATTTGCCGGTGAACAAGTGAAGATCAAGCTGCGCTCGCCTTTTGAAGGTCGACGCAACTTTCAGGGCCTTCTGCGCGGTGTAGAAGAACAGGATGTCGTGGTGCAGGTAGAAGACCATGAATTCCTGTTGCCGATCGATATGATCGACAAGGCCAACATTATTCCCAGTTTTGACTGAGACGCGGATCCCGCGGATCCAATGGCTTGCGAAAGGCGAGGCGTACGATGAGCAAAGAAGTACTGCTGGTTGTTGAGTCGGTATCCAATGAAAAGGGCGTACCGGCAAGCGTGATTTTTGAAGCGCTGGAGCTGGCTCTGGCCACTGCTACCAAAAAGCGTTTTGAAGACGAAGTTGACCTGCGTGTGGAAATCAACCGCCACACCGGTTCCTACGAGACTTTCCGTCGCTGGACGGTCGTCGAAGAGAATGATCTCGACGATCCTGCGATCGAAACCTGGCCAAGCAAGGTTGCCGAAACGCATCCGGGCGCCAAGGTCGGCGACGTCGTCGAAGAAAAGATCGAATCCATCGAGTTCGGCCGCATTGCTGCACAGACCGCCAAACAGGTCATCGTGCAGAAAGTGCGTGAAGCCGAGCGCGCTCAAGTGGTCGACGCCTATCGCGAGCGCCTGGGAGAAATCATCTCCGGCACCGTGAAGAAAGTCACTCGCGACAACGTGATCGTCGATCTGGGCAATAACGCGGAAGCGTTGCTGGCCCGTGAAGACATCATTCCTCGCGAAACCTTCCGTGTCGGTGTGCGCCTGCGTGCACTGCTCAAGGAAATCCGCACCGAGAACCGCGGTCCGCAGCTGATCCTGTCGCGTACCGCGCCGGAAATGCTGATCGAGCTGTTCCGTATCGAAGTGCCGGAAATCGCTGAAGGCCTGATCGAAGTCATGGCGGCGTCCCGTGATCCGGGTTCGCGTGCCAAGATCGCTGTCCGTTCCAAGGACAAACGCATCGACCCGCAGGGCGCGTGCATCGGTATGCGCGGTTCGCGCGTCCAGGCCGTGTCGGGCGAGTTGGGTGGCGAGCGTGTCGACATCGTCCTGTGGGACGATAACCCGGCGCAGTTCGTGATCAATGCCATGTCGCCGGCAGAAGTGGCGGCCATTATCGTTGACGAAGATGCCCATGCAATGGACATCGCCGTTGGCGCAGACAATCTGGCTCAGGCCATCGGTCGGGGTGGTCAGAACGTGCGTCTGGCGAGCCAGTTGACTGGCTGGACCCTGAACGTGATGACCGAATCGGACATCCAGGCTAAGCAGCAAGCAGAAACCGGCGACATCCTGCGCAACTTCATCGACGAGCTGGAAGTCGACGAAGAACTGGCTCAGGTGCTGGTAGATGAAGGCTTTACCAGCCTGGAAGAGATTGCCTACGTACCGTTGGAAGAAATGCTCAACATCGACGGCTTTGACGAAGATATCGTCAACGAGCTTCGCGCTCGTGCCAAGGATCGTTTGTTGACCAAAGCCATCGCTACTGAGGAAAAGCTGGCAGACGCCCATCCGGCCGAAGACCTGCTCTCGCTTGAGGGTATGGACAAGGATTTGGCGATGGAACTGGCGGTGCGCGGCGTAATTACCCGCGAAGACCTGGCCGAGCAGTCTATTGACGACCTGCTCGACATCGACGGCATTGACGATGATCGTGCCGGCAAGTTGATCATGGCCGCCCGAGCCCACTGGTTCGAGTAATTAGGCGCGGCCTGAGGAGAGAAGTGCATGACGCAAGTCACGGTGAAACAACTGGCCGATGAGGTCAAAACACCGGTAGAGCGCCTGTTGCAGCAGATGCGTGAGGCAGGTCTGCCGCACACCGCCGCCGAAGAAAATGTGACTGACAGTGAGAAGCAATCCCTGCTGACTCACTTGAAGAGCAGCCACAAGGCGAAAGTGGAAGAACCACGCAAGATCACGCTGCAGCGTAAAACCACCAGCACCCTGCGTGTGGCTGGTAGCAAGAGCATCAGCGTTGAAGTTCGCAAAAAGAAAGTTTTCGTACAGCGTAGCCCGGAAGAAATCGAAGCCGAGCGCAAGCGTGAACTGGAAGAGCGTCGCGCAGTAGAAAATGCTGCTCGTCAGAAGGCTGAAGAAGAAGCCAAGCAGCGCGCTGAAGAAGAAGCGCGTCGCCAGCCTGCTGCTGCGCCGTCCGCTCCCGCCGAAGCTGTTGCAGCACCTGCGCCAGTTGCGGAACCTGTGCGCGACGCCGCGCCGGTTGCTGCTGCGCCAGCTGCCGATACTCGCAAGCGTGACGAACAGCGCCGTCCGGACAAACCACGTGCCGACGATAACAATCGTCGCGGTGGTGGCGATGGCGAGCGCAAAAACGCTCCGCATCGCGCATCGGTCAAAGAAAAAGCGCCGGCTCCACGTGTGGCGCCACGCACTACCGACGAAGAAAGCGATGGCTTCCGTCGTGGTGGTCGCGGCAAGGCCAAGCTGAAGAAACGCAACGCTCACGGTTTCCAGAACCCTACCGGTCCTGTCGTGCGTGAAGTGAAGATCGGCGAGACCATCACTGTTGGCGATCTCGCCCAGCAGATGTCGGTCAAGGCTGCTGAAATCATCAAGTTCATGTTCAAACTGGGCACTCCAGCGACCATCAACCAGGTACTCGATCAGGAAACTGCTCAACTGGTAGCTGAAGAGCTGGGCCACAAAGTGACCCTGGTCAGTGACACCGCCCTGGAAGATTCCCTGGCCGAGTCCCTGAAGTTTGAAGGTGAGGCAGTTTCCCGTGCACCCGTCGTGACCGTCATGGGCCACGTTGACCACGGTAAGACTTCCCTGCTCGACTACATCCGTCGTGCCAAGGTAGCCGCGGGCGAAGCCGGCGGTATCACTCAGCACATCGGTGCGTACCACGTTGAAACCGACCGTGGCATGGTGACTTTCCTCGACACCCCTGGTCACGCTGCGTTTACCGCAATGCGTGCCCGTGGTGCCAAGGCGACCGACATCGTGATCCTGGTGGTTGCGGCGGACGACGGCGTGATGCCGCAAACCATCGAGGCTGTTCAGCACGCTCAGGCGGCTGGCGTTCCTCTGGTGGTTGCGGTGAACAAGATCGACAAGCCGGGTGCTGACCTCGATCGCATCCGCAGCGAACTGTCGGTTCACGGCGTGACTTCCGAAGAGTGGGGCGGCGACACTCCATTCGTACCGGTTTCGGCGAAAATGGGTACCGGCGTTGACGAACTGCTCGAAGCCGTTCTGCTGCAGGCTGAAGTGCTCGAACTGACCGCCACGCCATCGGCTCCTGGCCGTGGTGTAGTCGTCGAATCGCGTCTGGACAAGGGCCGTGGCCCGGTAGCCACTGTTCTGGTTCAGGACGGTACGCTGCGTCAAGGCGACATGGTGCTGGTCGGCTCGAACTATGGCCGCGTGCGCGCCATGCTCGACGAGAACGGCAAGCCGATCAAGGAAGCAGGTCCGGCCATTCCGGTCGAGATCCTGGGTCTTGACGGTACGCCGGACGCTGGCGACGAGATGAGCGTGGTTGCCGACGAGAAGAAAGCCCGTGAAGTGGCTCTGTTCCGTCAAGGCAAGTTCCGCGAAGTCAAACTGGCTCGCGCTCACGCCGGCAAGCTGGAAAACATCTTCGAAAACATGGGCCAGGAAGAGAAGAAGACGCTCAACATCGTCCTCAAATCCGACGTCCGTGGTTCGCTGGAAGCTTTGCAGGGCGCTCTGAACGGCCTGGGCAACGACGAAGTGCAAGTGCGCGTAGTCGGTGGCGGTGTCGGTGGTATCACCGAATCCGACGCCAACCTGGCACTGGCTTCCAACGCTGTACTGTTCGGCTTCAACGTGCGTGCCGATGCTGGCGCACGGAAGATCGTCGAGCAGGAAGGTCTGGACATGCGTTACTACAACGTGATCTACGACATCATCGAAGACGTCAAGAAAGCCCTGACCGGCATGCTCGGCAGCGATGTTCGCGAGAACATCCTGGGCGTGGCCGAAGTGCGTGACGTGTTCCGTTCGCCGAAGTTTGGCGCGATCGCCGGTTGCATGGTGATCGAAGGTGTTGTGCACCGTAACCGTCCGATCCGTGTACTGCGTGAAGACATCGTTATCTTCGAAGGCGAGCTGGAATCCCTGCGCCGCTTCAAGGATGACGCTTCCGAAGTACGTGCCGGCATGGAATGCGGTATCGGCGTGAAGAGCTACAACGACGTCAAAGTCGGTGACAAGATCGAAGTCTTCGAGAAGGTTCAGGTTGCTCGCAGCCTCTGACTCGCGCACTTCAAGGGCCACGCCGAGCCGCCGCATGCAGATGCGCGCCACGGCGTCAGGACTCTAAACGCAACGCCCGGTCTGGCTTTTGTCAGGCCGGGCGTTTGCCGCTTTCAGACCTTGCGGGTTTCACCGTGGGGCAGTAACAGGTAACAAAATCATGGCAAAAGAATACAGCCGTACCCAACGTATCGGCGATCAGATGCAGCGTGAGCTGGCCCAACTGATCCGTCGTGAAGTCAAAGACCCGCGAGTTGGTCTGGTCACCATTACCGCAGTGGAAGTCAGCCGTGACGTCGGTCACGCGAAGATCTTCATCACCGTGATGGGGCAGGACAACGCTGAAGACATCGCGCAAAGCATCAAGGTGCTCAACGCTGCCGCAGGTTTCCTGCGCATGCAGCTGGCCCGTGAAATGAAGCTGCGCAGCGTGCCGCAATTGCACTTCCACTACGACGAAAGCGTCGTGCGTGGCGCGCATCTGTCGGCCCTGATCGAGCGCGCCGTGGCTGAGGACAATCAGCACCTGGCCGCTGCACCTGAAGACACCAAGGAGTAATTCGGTGGCTCAGGTCAAACGTATCCGTCGTAACGTCAGCGGTATCATCCTGCTCGACAAGCCGCTGGGGTTCACCTCCAACGCCGCGTTGCAGAAGGTTCGCTGGTTGCTCAACGCCGAGAAGGCCGGTCACACCGGCAGTCTCGACCCGCTGGCCACCGGTGTGTTGCCGTTGTGCTTTGGCGAAGCAACGAAGTTCTCGCAATACCTGCTCGATTCCGACAAGGGTTACGAAACCCTGGCGCAACTGGGCAAGACCACTACCACGGCGGACGCCGAGGGTGAGGTTTTGCAGCAGCGTCCGGTGACCGTTGGTCGCGCCGATGTCGAAGCGGTTCTGCCGAAATTTCGTGGGCAAATCAGTCAGATACCGCCGATGTACTCGGCACTCAAGCGTGACGGTCAGCCGCTGTACAAGCTGGCCCGTGCAGGCGAAGTAGTGGAGCGCGAACCGCGTTCTGTTACTATTGCGCGCTTGGAATTGCTGGCCTTCGAAGGCGATACTGCGCGTCTTGCGGTGGATTGCAGCAAGGGCACCTATATCCGCACCCTGGTGGAGGATATCGGTGAGCAACTCGGTTGTGGTGCGTACGTCGCAGAACTGCGTCGTACCCAGGCCGGGCCTTTCACCCTGGCGCAGACAGTGACCCTCGAAGAGCTGGAAGCGGTACATGCCGAAGGCGGCAACGAAGCGGTCGACCGCTTCCTGATGCCATCGGACAGCGGCCTGCAGGATTGGCCGCTGCTGCACTTCTCCGAAGCGAGTGCGTTCTACTGGCTCAACGGCCAGCCGGTACGTGCCCCGGATGCTCCGAAGTTCGGCATGGTACGGGTACAGGATCACAATGGTCGCTTCATCGGTATTGGTGAAGTGAGCGAAGACGGGCGCATCGCGCCGCGTCGACTGATTCGGTCAGAATGACCGAACGAGTGTGGCTGTTAACAGGCACGGTCACTACTCATTTATAGATACAGGGATTTGTCCCTGGCCTGTTGAAACTGTTTTTGAAACAGTTTCCTGATAAAAGGATTGCCTCATGGCTCTCGACGTTCAAGAAAAAGCTCAAATCGTTGCCGACTACCAGCAAGCTGTTGGTGATACTGGTTCGCCAGAAGTGCAAGTTGCACTGCTGACCGCCAACATCAACAAACTGCAAGGTCACTTCAAGGCCAACGGTAAAGACCACCACTCCCGTCGTGGTCTGATCCGCATGGTAAACCAGCGTCGCAAGCTGCTGGACTACCTGAAAGGCAAAGATCTGAGCCGTTACAGCGCTCTGATCGGCCGCCTGGGTCTGCGTCGCTAATCAGCGATTGCGCTATGAGGTTGGTTGTCTGTCAGGCATCAGCGGTTTTCCGCTGGTGGCTGGCAGGCTCCCAGCCTCAAGTTTTATCTGCACTACCGTTTTACCCGGACAGTCAGCGGGCCGATTCCCGACATTGCCCAAGAATTTCGCAAGAAACCAGTTCCCCCAAGAGCCACAAAGAAGGTAGGACACCGTGAACCCGGTAATCAAAAAATTCCAGTTCGGTCAGTCGACCGTTACCCTCGAGACCGGCCGTATCGCCCGTCAGGCCTCCGGCGCAGTATTGGTCACCGTTGACGACGACGTCAGCGTATTGGTGACCGTAGTCGGTGCCAAGCAAGCCGATCCAGGCAAGGGCTTCTTCCCTCTGTCCGTTCACTACCAGGAAAAGACTTACGCTGCCGGTAAGATCCCTGGCGGTTTCTTCAAGCGTGAAGGCCGTCCTTCCGAGAAAGAAACCCTGACTTCCCGACTGATCGACCGTCCGATCCGTCCGCTGTTCCCGGAAGGCTTCATGAACGAAGTGCAGGTTGTCTGCACCGTCGTTTCCACCAGCAAGAAGACCGATCCGGACATCGCTGCGATGATCGGTACCTCGGCTGCCCTGGCCATTTCGGGCATTCCGTTCGACGGCCCGATCGGCGCCGCTCGCGTCGCTTTCCACGAAAGCACCGGCTACCTGCTGAACCCGACCTACGAGCAGCAAGCTGCCTCGAGCCTGGACATGGTGGTTGCCGGTACTTCCGACGCCGTACTGATGGTTGAATCGGAAGCCAAAGAGCTGACCGAAGACCAGATGCTGGGCGCGGTACTGTTCGCTCACGACGAGTTCCAGGTGGTGATCAACGCCGTCAAAGAACTGGCCGCTGAAGCTGCCAAGCCAACCTGGACCTGGGCGCCTGCTCCAGAAGCCACCGAACTGCTGGGCGCGATCCGTGCCGAGTTCGGCGAAGCGATCTCCCAGGCTTACACCATCACCGTCAAGGCTGACCGCTACGCACGTCTGGGCGAGCTGAAAGACCAGGTCGTTGCCAAGCTGTCCGGCGAAGAAGGCCAACCTTCGGCTGCCGACGTCAAAGCCGCTTTCGGCGAAATCGAATACCGCACCGTTCGCGAAAACATCGTTAACGGCAAGCCACGTATCGACGGCCGAGACACCCGCACCGTACGTCCGCTGAACATCGAAGTCGGCGTTCTGCCGAAGACTCACGGTTCGGCGCTGTTCACCCGTGGTGAAACCCAGGCTCTGGTAGTCGCGACGCTGGGTACTGCCCGTGACGCACAGCTGCTGGACACCCTGGAAGGCGAGAAAAAAGACCCGTTCATGCTGCACTACAACTTCCCTCCGTTCTCGGTGGGCGAGTGTGGTCGCATGGGTGGCGCTGGTCGTCGTGAAATCGGTCACGGCCGTCTGGCCCGTCGTTCGGTTTCGGCCATGCTGCCGGCCGCTGACGTGTTCCCGTACACCATCCGTGTGGTTTCGGAAATCACCGAGTCCAACGGTTCGAGCTCGATGGCTTCCGTTTGCGGCGCTTCCCTGGCCCTGATGGACGCTGGTGTTCCAATGAAGGCGCCGGTTGCCGGTATCGCCATGGGTCTGGTTAAAGAAGGCGAGAAATTCGCCGTCCTGACCGACATCCTGGGTGACGAAGACCACCTGGGCGACATGGACTTCAAGGTAGCCGGTACCGCCAAAGGCGTTACTGCGCTGCAGATGGACATCAAGATCAAGGGCATCACCGAAGAGATCATGGAAATCGCTCTGGGCCAGGCCCTGGAAGCGCGCCTGAACATCCTCGGCCAGATGAACCAGATCATCGGCCAGTCGCGTACCGAACTGTCGGCCAACGCTCCGACCATGATCGCGATGAAGATCGACACCGACAAGATCCGTGACGTTATCGGTAAAGGTGGCGCGACCATCCGTGCGATCTGCGAAGAAACCAAGGCTTCGATCGACATCGAAGACGACGGTTCGATCAAGATCTTCGGCGAAACCAAGGATGCCGCAGAAGCTGCTCGTCAGCGCGTTCTGAGCATCACTGCAGAAGCTGAGATCGGCAAGATCTACGTCGGCAAGGTTGAACGCATCGTCGACTTCGGCGCATTCGTCAACATCCTGCCGGGCAAGGACGGTCTGGTACACATCTCGATGCTGAGCGACGCTCGCGTAGAAAAAGTCACCGACATCCTGAAAGAAGGCCAGGAAGTGGAAGTGCTGGTACTGGACGTGGACAACCGCGGCCGTATCAAGCTGTCCATCAAAGACGTGGCAGCAGCCAAGGCTTCGGGCGTTTAATCACCCCACAGCTTTAGCGCAATGAAAATGCCCCGCCGTGAAAACGGCGGGGCATTTTTTTGTCTGCCATAAACGCATTTGTGGCGAGGGAGCTTGCTCCCGCTCGGCTGCGCAGCAGCCGTAAAAACATCAGCCTCAGATAGCTTGGGGTCGCTGCGCAACCCAGCGGGAGCAAGCTCCCTCGCCACAAGTTATGATCAGTAGAAACACGCTCAAATTTGCCGCCGCCCGAGACCGGTGCTAGGTTTAGCCCACCGCCCGTGTAGCTCAGCCGGTAGAGCAGCGCACTCGTAACGCGAAGGTCGCAGGTTCGATTCCTGTCTCGGGCAAAAATTATTTCACCTTGCGGCTCAGATCCTCGACGGTACGTTTGAGCTGATCCATGGCGCGATCCTGATCATTGATTTTCTGCTTCAGGCTGGAAATCTCGCTGCTGGCGGAATTCGAGCTTGAGCCGCTGTTGCGCTTGAGGTCTTCGACCTGGCGTCCGAGGGTGTCCAGTTGCCGTTCCTGATCCTTGACCTTGCTCTTCAGGTCATCGATTTCCTTGCTGCTGGAGTTCGAACTCGAACCGCTGCTGCGTTTGAGTTCTTCAATCTGGCGTGACTGATCGCGGACGGTATCGCGGATCTTTTGCAGTTCGTCGATGCTGATATCGCTTTCGATCACAACATTCTTGCCGTAGTCATTGTGAATCAGCGAAACCTTGTCGCCATAGGATGAGCTGCTGTTGCTCAATTCAAGCGCCATGGCGCTGGCCGGCAACAGCATGGCGGCGAGCAGGGTACTGGCAGACGCAACGGTACAAATCTTCGAAAAGCTGCGCATCACGGTTTTTCCTTGTGGACAGCGAGGGTGAGTGCCGTTATGGCACATCGCTATGACTCGAAAACCGTATTTATGTTCCGCAGGTCAACTTTTTGTGCGAGAGATGTAAAGAGCCGTGTAATTCGTCATGCAAACGTCCTATATTCGGTGCCTGCATGAGCATCGCTTAGCAGTTTTCAGATGATCCCGAATGGTTCCGAAGGCCGGACAATCCGCGTCAGAGAGATCCTTGATGATCCAGATCCATCCTCCATTCTTACGATCAGCGAGAACGCCATGACCGAATTAACTCAAGAGCAACGACACGAACAAGCGCTGGCAAAGTACATTCTGGACGTACCGGACTTGAAAGAAGAGATCAAGGACCTGAGCCCTGATGATCAGAAAGACCAGATCCAGTGGGCGTTCGAGGACGAAGCCGAAGCCCAGGGCTTGCAGCCGTGGGAGCTGACGCTCAAGTACACCAGCACCCCGGAGGAGTTCGAGGCCAAGCGTCTGGAGCTGCACAAAGAGGCGGCCGAAGTATTGGGTGTCGACTGGGAAGAGTACTGCGAGATGAACAATCTGGTGGTCTGAAACAAAAACGCCAGCCTCAACCGGGCTGGCGTTTTTTATTGTGTGACGGTCTCAGAGGCTGAGACGCATCGACAGATCCACTGCCTTCACATCCTTGGTCATCGCACCGATCGAGATGTAATCCACCCCGGTCTCGGCGATCGGCAACAGCGTGCTTTCGTTGATGCCGCCGCTGGCTTCCAGCTTCGCCTTGCCGCCGTTCAGACGCACGGCTTCGCGCATGTCGTCCAGGCTCAACTCGTCGAGCATGATGATGTCGGCGCCGGCTGCCAGCGCCTCCTTCAGCTCCTCCAGGCTCTCCACTTCGACTTCCACTGGTTTGCCCGGTGCGATCTTGTGCGCGGCGGCGATGGCCTGCGCGATGCCGCCGCTGGCAGCGATGTGGTTTTCCTTGATCAGAAACGCGTCGTAGAGGCCGATGCGGTGGTTGTGGCAACCACCGCAGGTCACTGCGTATTTCTGCGCCAGACGCAGGCCCGGCAGGGTCTTGCGGGTATCCAGCAGCTTGACCTGAGTCTGCGCCACGAAGTCCGCCAGATACTGCGCACGCGTTGCCACGCCGGACAGCAGTTGCAGGAAGTTCAGCGCGCTGCGTTCACCAGTCAGCAACGAACGGGCCGGGCCTTCCAGATGAAACAGCGGCTGATTGGGTTTGACCCGTTCGCCGTCCCGCACCTGCCAATGCACCGCGACGCGCGGATCGAGCTGGCGAAACACCGTATCGACCCACGCCGTGCCACAGATAACGGCGTCGTCGCGGGTGATGATGGTGGCTTTGGCCAGACGTTCGGCCGGGATCAGTTGTGCGGTGATGTCGCCGCTGCCGACATCTTCGAGCAACGCACGGCGCACGTTGGCTTCGATTTCGGCGGTCAAATCGGCGAGACGTAAATTCGGCATAACGGGCTCCACAAACTAAGTGCGCCGATTATAGGGGCATGGCAGGAGCCAACCCAAGGCGAGAACGCGCGTGCCAGACTGCAACTGGTCGATTTTCTGTGAGCAAAGCGCGGTTTTTCGTGGTCACTGGAAGGTGTCGCGTGCATAGGGGAAACCCTGACGGCTATAGCGCCGGGGACAAGTTTTGCAAGATAATCCGCCTTGCGTTTGACGTCATAGCTTTGACGCTGATGTGGGAGCGGGCTTGCTCGCTCCCACAGGGAATTGCGCGGTAAATGCCCAGTGGAATCACCGTTTCAGGAGGCTTGGATGCACAACGACGGGAATGTAGTGCCTTTGCACAAGGCCGCTACCGATCAGGCGAATCACTCGCCGCTCGCCCGCCTGCCTGTGATTCTGCTTCAGGTCCGCGACAAGGCCGCCCAGCAACTGCGTCACGGCTTGCAGGAGCTGTTTGATAACGCCGACGACACCCTGTTCGAAATGGCTGACCGGGCGCGCAATGACGTCGAACAGAACATCTTTTTCGAAGCCATGCGTGACCTGCGCCTCAAGCGCAAAAACATCGAACGGGGTTTTCTCGAACAATTCTTCGAAGCCTTCGTCGCGCTGATTCAATACGAAGTCGCACAACCTACATTGCCCGGCACGCTGATATTCGAGGATTCGGCACCGCGTACCGATGACATGGAGCGCAGCGTGGCGGTCGAAACCATGGTCGGCCGGGTGCTCAAGCGTGACGGCTTTGCCCTCGATCAACTGACCGCGCGGCTCAACGTGTTGCTGGGCAAGGATTTCGACAACCAACACAACCCGCTCGGCCCGGCGATGCTCTGCGAGTTTTTTATGCAGGCCGGACGTAACCTGGGCGTGGAGATCAAGGTCAAGCTGATCCTGCTCAAGCTGTTCGAACGCTACGTGCTGGCCGATACCGAGCAGTTGTATGCCGAAGCCAATCAATTGCTGGTCGCCACTGGCGTGTTGCCTGAGTTGAAACCGGCCCCCGCACGCCGCGCAATCGAGCGTGCGGCAGCAAGCATCAGCAGTGAAGAACGTGACGAACCCGCGCCCGCCGACGAAAGCGTGCAGGAAGTCTTCGCCGCGTTGCAGGAATTGCTGCTGCACGTGCGCGGCAGCGTCGCGCCGACCCTGGAACCGAGTGCGGCGGCGCAACCGATCAGCACCCGCGATCTGCTGCGCCTGCTCTCGCACTTGCAGCAATACGTCCCGGCGCTGGCGGCGCAGGACGATTTCGATCTGCGCAATCAGCTTGAGCAGCTGCTGACGAGGGTCAGCGTCAGGAGCGGCAAATCGCGCATTGTCGACGGCGCGGATGAAGACGTGATCAACCTGATCGCCATGGTCTTCGATTGCATCCTCGAAGACCGTAATCTGCCGGATTCGCTCAAGGCGTTGATCGCCCGATTGCAGATCCCGATGCTCAAGGTGGCCGTGCTCGACAAGAGCTTCTTCAGCCGCAGCAGTCACCCGGCGCGGCGCCTGCTCAATGAAATCGCCGATGCCGCCATGGGCTGGGGCGATTGCAATGGCGAGGCGCGTGACAGCCTGTATCTGCGCATTGAACAAGTGGTGCAGCGCCTGTTGAGTGATTTCGTCGACGACCCGGCAATTTTCTCCGAGTTGCTCGCCGATTTCCTGGCCTTCACCAGCGATGAGCGGCGGCGCAGCGAATTGCTCGAGCAGCGTCTGCGCGATGCCGAAGAGGGGCGGGCGAAAACCGAACTGGCCCGCCAGCGCGTCGAGCAAGCCTTGAATCAGGCGCTGTTGGGCAAAGTCCTGCCGCCGTCGGTAGTGACCTTTGTACGTGATGCGTGGAGCAAAGTGCTGCTGCTGACGTGCCTCAAACATGGCGACCACTGCGCTGAGTGGCAGGCCGATGTGCAGACCATGGAACAATTGATCTGGAGCGTGCAGCGTCACGACGAGGCGGACGCCGGCCTGCGTTTGCTGGCACTGGTGCCAGGCCTGCTCAAGTCACTGCGTGACGGCCTGAGCAGTGCAGCGTTCGATCCGTTTGCCACCAGCGAGTTTTTTAGCGAGCTGGAAGCGCTGCATGTGCGGGCACTCGACCCTGCTGCCGGGCAGGAACCGGCCGACCCAGCGACGCTGGTCGAGGTGTCGCAGCACATTACCCTGCGATCCGCCGACGAGAGCTCAGGCAGCCTGAATCCGACAGGCCTTGCCCATGACGACGCCGGGTTGCGACAGGTGGAGCAATTGCGCCTGGGCAGTTGGGTGGCGTTCCAGGAAGACGACGAGCACAGCCTGCGCTGCAAGCTGGCAGCCATCATCGAAGCCACCGGCAAATACGTGTTCGTCGACCGCACCGGGATGAAAGTGCTGGAGCGCAGCCGCGTCGAGCTGGCCCTGGAGTTCCGCCGTGGCGCGGTGCGCGCGCTGGACGACACCTTGCTGTTCGATCGGGCGCTGGAGTCGGTACTGGGCAATCTGCGACGACTCAATCGCGGCAAGTGATCGCGCGCCGGGGGCCGATCACGGCATACTGGGCGCCAACACAGTCGGCGCTGAAGGAATCGGTATGCAGTTGGATCCCGCTAGCGGGTGGTGTCACGGGGTGCAGGTCTGCCCATCGCCCAACTTCAATGAACGCCCTGCGGGCGAAATCTCCCTGTTGGTGATCCACAACATCAGCCTGCCGCCGGCGCAGTTCGCCACCGGCAAGGTGCAGGAATTTTTCCAGAACCGTCTGGATGTCACCGAGCATCCCTATTTTGCAGGGATTGCCGACCTGCGCGTCTCGGCGCATTTTCTGATCGAACGTGACGGCAGCGTCACCCAGTTTGTCTCCTGTCTCGAGCGGGCGTGGCATGCTGGCGTGTCGATGTTCGAAGGCCGGGAAACCTGTAACGATTTTTCCGTGGGCATCGAGCTCGAAGGCACCGATGATCTGCCCTTTACCGATGCGCAGTATCAGGCGTTGATCACACTGACGCGTCAGCTGCAAACAGCATTTCCGGCTATCACCGGCGCCCGTATCTGCGGGCACAGCGACATCGCACCCGGGCGCAAGACCGATCCTGGCCCGGCATTTGACTGGGCGCGTTACCGCGCAGCCCTGGCACAAGAGGAAGGACAATGAGTTTTCTGGTGTTACTGCTGGCGGTCTGGATCGAGAAATTCTCGGCCCTGCGCCATCGGGTTCAACGCGATGGCGGATGGATCCGCGAACTGCACAAACTCGAAACCAGCGCGCGCCTGGCCCAGCGACCATGGCTGGTGCTGACGATTCTGGTGTTGCTGCCGGTGGCGCTGCTCGCCTTGTTGCTGGTGGTACTGGAACCCGTCGCTTACGGCTTGCTGGCGCTGCCGGTGCATTTGCTGGTGGTAATTTATGCGCTGGGGCGTGGTGATTTGCTCGGTGGCCTCGGGCCGTTTCGTGACGCCTGGCGCCGTGAAGACCTGCAAGCGGCCGCGCATGTGGCCAAGCGTGATCTGGATATCTGCGCCGACAGTGGTGAGCAATTGCTGGATCGGGTCCAAGGGCACCTGTTGTGGCAGGCCTATCAAAGTTTCTTCGCGGTGATCTTCTGGTACTTCGTGCTCGGTCCGGTGGCGGCGCTGGCTTATCGCTTGCTCGCATTGGCTGAAGAGCACAGCCAGAACCCGGCGCTCGCCGAACGTGCCGGCCAGTTACGTCACGCCTTTGACTGGTTGCCGGTGCGCCTGCTGGCTGCCAGCCTTGCACTGGTCGGCAACTTCGTTGCGGTCAGCCGGGTGATGTTGCACGAACTGCTGAACTGGAACATCAGCGCCGCACACCTGATCAACAAGGTCGGGCTGGCAGCGGGTGAGATCCCGCCGCCGGTGGTCGGGCCTGAAGGCATCAACACCCTCGATTGCCTGTGGGAACTGCTGCTGCGCGCGGCGGTGCTGTGGTATGCCGGGTTTGCCTTGTGGACAGTCTTGATTCACTGAACCCTCGGTGAAATTCATTGTGGCGAGGGAGCTTGCTCCCGCTGGGTGGCGAAGCCGCCCTCGCTGTTCATCATAAACAACGCGTCCAAGCGATTTGCGTCTGCTGCGCAGCCGAGCGGGAGCAAGCTCCCTCGCCACAGGGTGAGCGATCTGCCCCAGACAGTCGTTAACCTTAAGTTACAAAACCTCTCCCCGATTTGAGCTATACAGAGACAGCGCCCGATAGTGGCTATCTGCTGTCGCCCCGCGCCTGCCAATAAAAACAAGAAAAACCAAGGGAGACTTCCAGTGAAGAGCTTGCTCTATCCCGCCGTCTCGCTGATGAACCGTCTGAGCTTCGGCATGAAGTTCAGCCTGATCAGCGTGCTGTTCTTGGTGCCGATGCTGGTGACCAATTTCTATCTGGTGCGCGATTCCTATCGCGAATTCCAGGGCACCCGGGTCGAATTGCAGAGCCTCGATCTGTTGGGCAGCAGCCTGAGTCTGCGCCGGGATCTGGAAACGCTGAACAATCTGGTGCAGATCAACGTCGTCATCGGGCAGTCCGGCAAGGCCGACAACCTCGAAGCGCAGATCAGCGGTCTGGAACAAACCGTGCTGGCGCGTCTGCAAGGTCTGCAGGCAATGACTGACGATCCCGAGCAGATCAAGTTGTTCGACGGCAAACGCGATGAAATGCTCAGCGCGTTCAAGGCCCAGCAAGCGGAAAGCTCCCTGCAAAGCAAGAGCGGGATGATCGGCAAACTGCTCGGCAACGCGCAGATTTTCAGCCAGATTATCGCCAGTCAGGCCGGTCTGAGCCGAGACAATCAAAGTGATATCCGCCAGCTCAGCGAACTGCTCACCAATATCACCCCTGCGGTAACCCAGACCCTCGGCGAGGGCCGGGCCATTGGTGCTTATTCACTGGGCCAAGGTTTTCTGAACAGCTCGTCGAGTACCCGGTTCGACGAGTTGCTGGCGCAGATCGAAAAGCTCCAGGCCGAATACGCGCTGAAACTGGCAGACGCCCTCGACTCCAGCCAGGCCGCGCGCGCCGGCCTCAGTGCTCAGGCCGACACCAGCAAAACCTCGCTCAAACAGGCCAGCGAGCTGTTCGAAAAGAAAGTCGTGGTGGCCGAGACTCTCGATACGCCGTGGCAAGCGTTCTACGACCAGGTCACCGGGCTGATGGACAAGACTTACCAGCTCAACGACGCGACCCTGAAATTCCTCGATACCCAATTGCAACAGCGGCTGGCACAGAACCGCACGCACATGGTGTTGCAGGCTGTGGCGCTGTCGGTGGTATTCGTGCTGATTTTCTATCTCTACGGTGGTTTTTACGCCTCGACCCGCACCACGCTCAAGCGTCTGGGCGCGATGATGGACAAGGTCGCGGCCGGTGACATGACGGTCAACTTCAAAGCCAACAGCCGCGATGAGCTGGGTGAGCTGGGTGAGGTATTCAACGGCACCGTGCGGAAAATCCATGACCTGATCGAGCGAGTCGGGCAGACCGTGGCTGAGGTCGAGCGCCAGGCCGGGCAGGTGGAAACTGTCTCGGCGCAAAGCAATCAGGCGGTGGCCGGGCAGCGTACGCAGATCGAGCAAGTGGCGACCGCGATGAACCAGATGTCGGCGACCTCGCTGGAAGTTGCACGCAGCGCGGCGGCAGCGGTGAGCAGCGCGCACAGCGTCAACGATGAAACCGTCAGCGGCCGCACGCTGGTGGAGTCGCAGCAGGGCAGCATTGCCGCGCTGGCCAGCGAGATCGATCAATCGGTGCTGGTGATCAACCAGTTGGCCAGCGACAGCCAGTCGATCAGCCGCGTGCTGGAAGTGATCAAAAGCATTGCCGAGCAGACCAACCTGCTGGCGCTCAATGCCGCCATCGAAGCGGCCCGGGCCGGTGAGCAGGGCCGGGGATTTGCGGTGGTGGCGGACGAAGTGCGAACGTTGGCCAAGCGCACCCAGCAATCGACCGAAGAAATCGAGCAGATGATCGCCAAGCTGCATGGCGGCGTCGGCGCGGCGGTGAAAGCCATGGGCGTCAGCCATCAGATGGCCAACGGCACGGTCGGGCAGTCGGAAAAGGTCCAGCAGGCGCTGGAAAACATCCTCGGCGCGGTCGGCATGATCGTCGATCAGAACCAGCAGATCGCCGCCGCCGTGGAGCAGCAGACCGCCGTGGCCCATGACATCGACCAGAACATCGTCGAGATCAACCGCGCTGGCGAGCGCACGGCCCAAGGGGCGCACCAGACGGAGGACGCCAGCCGGGCACTGTCAGCGCAGGTGGTGGAACTCAAGCAACTGATCAGCGCGTTCCGCGTCTGAAGCCGGCCGCGCCACCCCTTTTCAGAAACCTGTGGCGAGGGGATTTATCCCCGATGGGACGCGAAGCGTCCCCAATACCCAGTCAGTGATGAGGGACTGCTGCGCAGCCCATCGGGGATAAATCCCCTCACCACAGGCTTCGATCCTACAGAGGGGCGTGGAAATATCAGAACATTTTGTAATGCATTGATACTTACGCTTGTAAGCCAATTCCTGTTTTCTTCCGGCGGCTGGCTTTTCGTCATTAATGAGCCAGTATCCGAGTTCCGCTGATTGCGTCGAGGAGGCCGCTCATGTCCGTTGCAACCCTGGGAATCCAGGGCCGTTGTGCTCATTGCCAGACCCTACAGGTACTCAAACCCTGGCAACTCAACGCCATCGCAATCAACGAACCGTTCACCTGCGCACACTGCCAGAAAGCGCTGGAGTTGCGCTGCCCCAGACAGATCAAACGCTTAAAATCCCTCGATTCACTGGGATTGTTGCGCTTCAGCGCATCGGTCACCGTGTGCACTGCGCTGCTGGTGGCGTTGGTCATGGAATGGATCGGCCTGCTCAGCGTGACTGAGCAACTGAACGCGTCACTGATCGTGCTTTTCGCGTACTTCGCGCTGCTGCGCTTTGTTCACCACCGCCAGCACATGACCCTGATCCTCGACGCAGCCAAGGCCCACGCGAACTGACGGTAGGAGCTGCCTGTAGGCGCTGCCGAGTGAAACGAGGCTGCGATCTTTTGATCTTGTTTCAAGGGCCAGGAGCAAAAGATCGCAGCGTGCCGCAGCTCCTACAGAGATTGTTACCAACCGAACACTGCGCAGCTGTTGGCGGTGCTTGAGACGGCCAGTTGCTCGGGACTGATTTTCATCAATTGAGCCAGCGCCGCGCAGATCGCCGGCAGGTGCGCCGGTGTATTGCGTACGCCGGGGAACATCGCCGGCGCCATGTCCGGTGAGTCGGTCTCGAGAACGATCGAATCCAGCGGCAGATCCGCCAGCACCCGATGCATGCGCAACGCCTGCGGCCAGGTTGGCGCGCCGCCCAGCCCCAGTTTGAAACCGAGCTTGATGTATTCGCGGGCCTCTTCGCGGCTGCCGGCGAAGGCGTGGATGATCCCGGCGCGTTTGAGCTTGAAGCGTTTGAGTGTGGCGATCGCCGCCGCGTGGCTGCGACGCACGTGGATCAGTGCCGGCAGATCGAAGTCCGCCGCCAGCTGCAACTGCGCCTCGAACAGCGCCTGCTGGCGTTCGCGGTCGAGGGTTTCGATGAAGTAATCCAGGCCGATTTCGCCCACCGCACACAGTTGCCGATGGCCGCGCAGCCGCGTCAGCCATTCGCCGAGTGCGCGCAGGTCTTCGGGTTGATGCTGATCGAGGTACACCGGGTGCAGACCAAATGCTGCGTACAGATCCGCATCGCTCTGCACCAGATCCCACACCCGCTGCCAATTACCTTCATACACTCCCAGCACCACCATCCGCCGCACCCCGAGGGCGCGGCTTTCGGCGAGCAACGCTGAGCGATCGGCGTCGAAGTCGGGGAAGTCGAGGTGGGTGTGGCTGTCGATCAACTCCACGGCTCAGTCCCGGTGAATACGCTGCTTGAAGGTCCGCGCGATGGCCTGCACGCCAGGCTTGTATTCGGATTGCTCAACCGCAGCCAGCGCCAGCTCCAGGGCCTTGTCGGCGATCAACTGGTGCTGCTGGGCCATGGCGTTGACCGGCAGCGGCAGAAAGTCCAGCAACTGCGTGTCACCAAAGGTGCCCAGGCGCAGCGGACGGGATTTGAGCGGGAAGTCATGCAGCGCATCGAACACGCCCTGCAACAGCACGTAGGACGTGGTCACCAGCGCATCCGGCAAATGCCCCAGTCGTTGCAGGAGTTCTTCCATCAGTTGCTTGCCGCATTCACGGCTGAAGGACTCGGCGTGCTCGATCAGCACTTCGCCTTTGAAGTCGGCCAGTGCCTGCTTGAAGCCGGCAGCACGTTCCTGACTGATGCTCAGCTCCGGACGCGCGCCGAGCAGCACGATCTGTTTCGGCTGCGGGTCGAGCAGGCTCTGGGTCAGGTGCAGGCTGGCCTCGCGGTCGTCACTGATCACCGAGCAGAAGTGCTCCGGCTCCATGACCCGGTCGATGGCGATGATCGGCAAGCCCTTGGCCTGCAACTGGCGATAGCTGTCGTCAGCGGCCGGCAGGCAACTGGCGACGATCAGCGCATCGCAGCGGCGCGCCTTGAACAGTTGCAGCAACTGGCGCTCGCTGTCCGGCGCATCGTCGGAGCTGGCGATCAGCAACTGATAGCCCCGCGCCCGCGCACCTTGCTCCAGCAGTTTGGCGATCCGCGCGTAACTGGGGTTTTCCAGATCCGGCAGAATAAAGCCCAACGTGCGTGTGTGCCGACTGCGCAACCCGGCCGCCTGCGGGTTGGGCGTGAAGCCGTGTTGTTCGACGACCGCACGCACCCGCTCGACCGTGGCGTTGCTGATGCGTTGCTGTTCGGCCTTGCCGTTGATGACGTAGCTGGCGGTGGTCACGGACACTCCGGCCAACCGCGCGATATCACTGAGTTTCAACCCGGGATTTCCTTGTTTTTTCGAGCTTGCCGCGACATTTTCGCCAATCCTACCCGATTCGGGCAGACGACTATTGTCGCAGCGCATCCGACAAGTTGGACTTCAAGGATGAGACATTATCGAGTAACGTGCCGATCAATCTAGATTAAACGTTTCAGCAAGCGTATTTTCTACGTTTTAGACGCCTTTGGCCGGTTCTGCCGTGAAACCGCCAAAACTGCCGCTGAAAAGCAGGCTGACCAGCGCCTAAGCTGTGACCATTCAAAACAATATCCTGGCGCATCCATGTGCCAAAAAGGAGATCGCATGCTCGAGCTCACTATAGAGCAGATATCCATGGGCCAATCGGCTGTGGATAAACCCGCCGCCCTGCAATTGCTCGCCAATCATCTGGTGGCCGACGGTCTGGTTGCCGATGGCTACCTCGCCGGTTTGCAGGCCCGGGAAGCCCAGGGCTCGACCTTTCTCGGCCAGGGTATCGCCATCCCCCACGGCACCCCGGAAACCCGCGATCAGGTGTTCGCCACTGGCGTGCGGCTGATGCAGTTTCCTGAGGGCGTGGATTGGGGCGACGGCCAGATCGTTTATCTGGCGATCGGCATCGCCGCCAAATCCGACGAACACCTGCGTCTGCTGCAACTGCTGACCCGCGCTCTCGGCGAGACCGATCTGGGTCAGGCCCTGCGCCGCGCCAGCTCACCGGAAGCGCTGCTGAAACTGCTGCAAGGCGCGCCGCAGGAACTGGCGCTGGATGCGCAGATGATCGGCCTCGGCGTGTCGGCTGATGATTTTGAAGAGCTGGTCTGGCGTGGTGCGCGTCTGTTGCGTCAGGCCGATTGCGTGAGCAACGGTTTTGCCGGTGTGTTGCAACAAGTCGAAGCGCTGCCGCTGGGCGATGGCCTGTGGTGGCTGCACAGCGAGCAAACCGTGAAGCGTCCGGGCCTGGCCTTCGTCACCCCGGACAAACCGATGCGATACCTCGGCCAGCCGCTCAGCGGTCTGTTCTGTCTGGCCAGTCTCGGCGAGGCGCATCAGGCGTTGCTCGAACGTCTGTGTGCGTTACTCATCGAAGGCCGCGGCCATGAATTGGGCCGCGCCACCAGCAGCCGCAAAGTCCTCGAAGTGCTCGGTGGCGAACTGCCCGCCGACTGGCCGAGCGCGCGTATTGCCTTGGCCAATGCCCACGGTCTGCATGCACGCCCGGCGAAGATCCTTGCGCAACTGGCGAAGAGTTTTGACGGCGAAATCCGCGTGCGCATTGTCGATAGCACGGACAGCGCCGTGTCGGTAAAAAGCCTGAGCAAACTGCTGAGCCTCGGCGCCCGTCGTGGTCAGGTGCTCGAGTTGATCGCTGAACCGAGCATCGCCGCCGACGCCTTGCCCGCATTGCTGGCCGCTATCGAAGAAGGCCTTGGCGAAGAAGTCGAACCGCTGCCGGCCGTGAGCCAGCAGCGCGAAGTCATCACCGATATCGCCGAGGTGCTGATCGCCCCGGCGTCCGGCGCGCAGTTGCAGGCGATTCCTGCCGCGCCGGGTATTGCAATCGGCCCGGCGCACATTCAGGTGCAGCAGGCCATTGATTACCCGTTGCGCGGTGAGTCCGCCGCCATCGAGCGCGATCGTCTCAAACAAGCGCTGAGCGATGTGCGCAGTGACATTCAGGGCCTGATCGAACGCAGCAAGGCCAAGGCGATTCGCGAGATTTTCATTACCCACCAGGAAATGCTCGACGACCCGGAACTCACCGACGAAGTCGACACCCGTCTCAAGCAAGGCGAGAGCGCCGAAGCGGCGTGGATGGCGGTGATCGAAGCTGCGGCCAAGCAACAGGAATCGCTGCAGGACGCGTTGCTCGCCGAGCGGGCCGCAGATCTGCGGGACATCGGTCGTCGGGTGCTGGCGCAACTCTGTGGTGTGCAGACGCCGAACGAGCCGGAGCAGCCGTACATTCTGGTGATGGACGAAGTCGGTCCGTCGGACGTGGCGCGGCTGGATCCGGCGCGGGTAGCGGGGATTCTCACCGCTCGCGGCGGCGCCACGGCGCACAGTGCAATCGTCGCCCGTGCTCTCGGAATTCCGGCGCTGGTCGGTGCGGGTGCAGCGGTGTTGCTGCTGGAACCGGGCACGCCGTTGCTGCTCGACGGCCAGCGCGGTCGCCTGCACGTCGACGCCGATGCCGCGACCCTGCAACGCGCCGCCGAAGAACGCGACACCCGCGAGCAGCGCCTCAAGGCTGCCGCCGAGCAACGCCATCAACCGGCACACACCACGGACGGTCACGCCGTGGAAGTGTTCGCCAACATCGGTGAAAGCGCCGGAGTTACCGCTGCGGTCGAGCAGGGCGCCGAAGGCATCGGCCTGCTGCGCACCGAACTGATTTTCATGGCCCACCCGCAGGCCCCGGACGAAGCCACTCAGGAAGCCGAATACCGCCGCGTTCTCGATGGCCTCGCCGGGCGGCCGCTGGTGGTGCGCACCCTTGATGTCGGCGGCGACAAACCGCTGCCATATTGGCCGATCGCCAAGGAAGAAAACCCGTTCCTCGGCGTGCGCGGCATTCGCCTGACCTTGCAGCGTCCGCAGATCATGGAAGCGCAATTGCGCGCCTTGCTGCGTTCGGCGGACAACCGTCCGCTACGGATCATGTTCCCGATGGTCGGCGGCGTTGAAGAGTGGCGGCAGGCCCGCGACATGACCGAGCGACTGCGCGTGGAAATCCCGGTCACCGATCTGCAACTGGGGATCATGATCGAAGTACCGTCCGCCGCTTTGCTGGCGCCGGTGCTGGCTAAGGAAGTCGACTTTTTCAGCGTCGGCACCAACGACCTGACGCAATACACCCTGGCCATCGACCGTGGTCATCCGACACTCTCGGCCCAGGCTGACGGCCTGCACCCGGCGGTGCTGCAACTGATCGACATCACCGTGCGCGCCGCGCATGCCCATGGCAAGTGGGTCGGTGTCTGCGGCGAACTGGCGGCGGATCCGCTGGCGGTGCCGGTGCTGGTCGGCCTCGGCGTCGATGAGCTGAGCGTGTCCGGTCGCAGCATCGCCGAGGTCAAGGCGCGCATCCGCGAACTCAGCCTGACCCAGGCACAAACCCTTGCTCAACAAGCCCTCACCGTGGGCAGCGCGAACGAAGTGCGTGCATTAGTGGAGGCCCTGTAATGGCCAAGATTCTCACCCTGACCCTCAACCCGGCGCTGGACCTCACGGTTGAGCTGCCACGTCTGGAGGCCGGTCAGGTCAACCGCAGCGACGAGATGCACACCCACGCCGCCGGCAAAGGTGTGAACGTCGCGCAAGTGCTGGCGGATCTCGGGCATCAACTGACGGTCAGCGGCTTTCTCGGCGAAGACAATCTGCAAGCCTTCGAAACCCTGTTCGCCAAGCGTGGTTTTGTCGACGCGTTCATTCGCGTGCCGGGGGAGACGCGCAGCAACATCAAAGTCGCCGAGCACGACGGACGCATTACCGACATCAACGGCCCGGGACCGGTGGTCAACGCGGCAGCGCAGCAGGCGTTGCTCGAGCGTCTGCTGCAGATCGCTGCGGGGCATGACGCGGTGGTGGTTGCCGGCAGTCTGCCGCGCGGCGTCAGCGCGCAGTGGTTGCGCGAGTTGATCGAACGGCTGAACGGTCTCGGTCTGAAAGTCGCCCTTGACAGCAGTGGCGAAGCCTTGCGCGCCGCCATTGAAGCGCGCCCGTGGCTGATCAAGCCGAACACCGAAGAACTCGCCGATGCGCTCGATTGCGATGTGGTTTCGCACGCCGCCGAAGCCCAGGCAGCGGCGTGCCTGCACGCCAAAGGCATCGAGCACGTGGTGATTTCCCACGGTGCCGACGGGGTGAACTGGTTCAGCGTCGGCTCGGCGCTGCATGCCACGCCGCCGAAGGTGACGGTCGCCAGCACGGTGGGTGCCGGCGACTCGCTGCTGGCCGGCATGCTCCACGGCCTGCTCAGTGCCGACACGCCTGAGCAGACCTTGCGCACAGCCACGGCGATTGCCGCGATGGCGGTGACGCAGATCGGTTTCGGCATCAACGATGCGGCGCAACTGGCGCAGCTCGAACAGGGCGTACGCGTGCGTCCCCTGACAGAACAATAAGAGGGTTTGTCATGAAATTAGCCATTGTCACGGCCTGCCCGAACGGCATGGTCACCAGTGTGCTGTGCGCCCGTCTGCTGGATGCGGCGGCCCAGCGTCAGGGCTGGAGCACCAGCGTTGAAGTGGTGGATGCGTCGCACCCGGAACGTGAGCTGTCGGCTGCCACCATCGCGGCCGCGGAGTGGGTGCTGCTGGTCGCCACCGGTGACATCGACATGACGCGTTTTGTCGGCAAGCGCGTGTTCCGCATCGCCCCGGCGCAAGCGCTGCAGGATGTCGAAGCGGTGCTGCGTCGCGGTGCCGCAGAGGCCGAAATTTACGTCGCCAGCGAAGCCGTCCCGGTCGCCGCTGCGCAACGTGCGCCACGCATCGTCGCCATTACCGCGTGCCCGACCGGTGTTGCCCACACCTTCATGGCGGCCGAGGCGTTGCAGCAGACGGCCAAGCGTCTGGGCTATGAACTGCACGTTGAAACCCAGGGTTCGGTCGGCGCGAAAACTCCGCTCAGCGCGACGGCGATTGCCGAGGCTGATGTGGTGTTGCTGGCAGCGGACATCGAAGTCGCCACCGAGCGTTTTGCCGGCAAGAAAATCTACCGCTGCGGCACCGGCATTGCACTCAAACAGTCCGAAGCGACACTGAAAAAAGCCCTCGCCGAAGCTCAGGTGGAAAGCGCTGCGAGCGACGGCAAGGCACCGGCCAAGCAAGAGAAAACCGGGGTGTACAAACACCTGCTGACCGGCGTGTCGTTCATGCTGCCGATGGTGGTGGCCGGTGGTTTGATGATCGCGCTGTCGTTCGTCTTCGGCATCACCGCGTTCAAGGAAGAAGGCACGCTGGCGGCGGCGCTGATGCAGATCGGTGGTGAGACCGCGTTCAAATTGATGGTGCCGTTGCTTGCCGGTTACATCGCCTATTCGATCGCCGACCGTCCGGGTCTGGCGCCGGGGATGATTGGTGGCTTGCTCGCCAGCACGTTGGGCGCCGGGTTCATCGGCGGCATCGTCGCCGGGTTTATCGCCGGTTATGCGGCCAAGGCCATCAGTCGCTACGTTGCCTTGCCGCAGAGCCTCGAAGCGCTGAAACCGATTCTGATCATCCCGTTGTTCGCCAGCCTGTTCACCGGTCTGGTGATGATCTACGTGGTCGGCAAACCGGTTGCCGGGATGCTCGCGGCGCTGACGCATTTTCTCGACAGCATGGGCACCACCAACGCGATTCTGCTCGGCGTGTTGCTCGGCGGCATGATGTGTGTCGACCTCGGCGGACCGATCAACAAAGCCGCATATGCCTTCTCGGTCGGGCTGCTGGCTTCGCAGAGTTATGCACCGATGGCCGCGACCATGGCTGCCGGCATGGTGCCGCCAATCGGGCTGGGCATCGCTACCTTCATCGCCCGGCGCAAGTTCGCCCAGACCGAGCGCGAAGCCGGTAAAGCGGCGCTGGTGCTGGGGCTGTGCTTCATCTCCGAAGGGGCGATTCCGTTTGCCGCGAAAGACCCGCTGCGGGTGATTCCGGCGAGCATTGCCGGCGGTGCGTTGACCGGCGCGTTGTCGATGTACTTCGGCTGCAAACTGATGGCGCCGCACGGTGGTTTGTTTGTGCTGGCGATCCCCAATGCGATCAATCATGCGCTGTTGTATTTGCTGGCGATTGTCGCGGGGAGTTTGTTGACGGCGGTGGTTTACGCGGCGGTCAAACGGCCGGAAGCGGTAGAGCTGGCGCTGGAACCGGCGAAGGCTTAACTGGCTCCACAAAATCCTGTGGGAGCGAGCTTGCTCGCGAAAGCGGTGTGTCAGCGAATAAGATTTCGACTGATAGTACGCATTCGCGAGCAAGCTCGCTCCCACATGGGTTGTGTGGTGTGTCTGGTGTCATTTCCGGGTCATGTGCGCATGCTTAAGTTTTCCTTTTTTCAGGGAGAACACGCATGAGCGATTTCGATATTGGCCGCCGACGGGTCATGCAAGTGGTCGGTGCCGGCCTGCTGATGCCGGGGCTGGCGCCGGCGGTGATTGCGTCGGTCAAGGATCGGCCGCAACTCACCGACGGCGTGCAGTCCGGCGACCTGCAAGGCGACCGCGCGATGATCTGGAGCCGCAGCGACCGGCCGGCGCGGATGGTGGTCGAGTGGGACACCCGCAGTCAGTTTCGTCACCCGCGCCGCGTGGTCTCGCCACTGGTCGATGCACGCACAGACTTCACCGCCCGCGTCGAACTCACCGGGCTGCCTGCCGATCAGGCGATTTTCTATCGGGTGTATTTCAAAGACGCGCAATCCGGCGTCCCCAGCGAGCCGTGGCTCGGCCATTTGCGCAGCGCTCCGAAGGCGCGGCGCAATATCCGTTTCGTCTGGAGTGGCGACACCGTCGGCCAGGGCTTCGGCATCAACCCGGACATCGGCGGCATGCGTATCTACGAATCCATGCGCCTGCGCCTGCCGGACTTCTTTATCCACAGCGGCGACACCATCTACGCCGACGGCCCGGTGCCCGCGCAACTCACCACCGAAGGCGGGCGGATCTGGCGCAACCTCACCACCGAAGCCAAGAGCAAAGTCGCCCAGACCCTCGACGATTATCGCGGCAACTACCGCTACAACCTGATGGACGAAAACATCCGCCGTTTCAACGCCGAAGTCCCGCAGATCTGGCAGTGGGACGACCACGAAGTGGTCAACAACTGGTCGCCGGGCAAGCAGCTCGACGAGCGTTATCAGGAAAAAGATATCCACACCCTGGTCGGCCGTGCACGCAAGGCCTGGCTGGAATATTCGCCGATGCGCCTGCAAGCGGCAGACGGCGGCGGGCGGATTTATCGCAAGCTCAGCTACGGGCCGATGCTCGATGTGTTCGTGCTCGACATGCGCAGCTATCGCGGGGCCAATGACGACAACCTCGGCGCGGCCAAAGCGTTTTTGGGGCGCGAACAACTGGACTGGCTCAAGCGTGGCTTGAAGCACTCCAGGGCGCAGTGGAAGGTGATCGCCGCCGACATGCCGATCGGCCTCGGCGTACCCGACGGTGAAGTCAGCCCGGGCGTGGCGCGCTGGGAAGCGGTGGCCAACGGCGATCCCGGCCCGGCGCAGGGACGCGAGCTGGAAGTCGCTGAACTGCTCGGTTTTCTGCGGGCGCAAAACGTGCGCAATTTCGTGTTTCTCACGGCGGACGTGCATTACTGCGCGGCGCATCACTACCACCCGGATCGCGCGGCGTTTCAGGACTTCGAACCGTTCTGGGAGTTTGTCGCCGGGCCGTTGAATGCCGGGAGTTTCGGTCCTAATCCGCTGGACAAGACCTTCGGCCCGGAAGTGGTGTTCCAGAAGGCACCCCCGACCCAGAATGCTTCACCGTTTGCCGGGTTTCAGTTCTTTGGCGAGGTGAACATCGAAGGGCAGAGCGGGGAGATGAGTGTGGTGTTGCGGGATTTGAATGGGGTGGCGGTTTTCGAACAAAAACTGCAGCCAGTCTGAAGTTCAAAAACAACCCTCACCCCGGCCCTCCCGAAATGTCGGACCGCTTGGAGGGTGAGGGTGTTTTTCGATTCGCGGCAATTCTTGTGATTTGCTCCAGTACATCATCGATCTGCTGCATTACTTCGAGATTACTGAATCGCACAACTTCAATGCCCTGACGTTCCAGGAAAAGCGTCCGACGTTGATCGTGGATCAAGCCCGCTATTTCATAGTGTTGACCCCCATCCAGCTCAATCGCCAGTTTCAGCTCTACGCAGTAAAAATCCAGGACATAGGGCGGACATGGAAACTGCCTGCGGAATTTCAGATTGGCGACTTGGCGTGAACGAAGTTTTTGCCAGAGTAATTGTTCGCAATCGGTTTGGCTGCTGCGTAACTGGCGGGCGAACTGAGCGAGAGTGAGGCGATTTTGCATGCTTCACGATCCTTGTGAAGTGGCTGGAAATCTCACTGTAGACGAGGACCCTCACCCCAGCCCTCTCCCGGAGGGAGAGGGAGCCTACGGAGTTGTATCGAGTTGTACATCGACCTGAAAGACCTAGTCGATTATGGACTCGGTGAATCACCTTCGTAGCGGCGTAATTCGGCATCCCCCAATCAGCTCCCTCTTTTTCGGGGAGAGGGAGCCTACGGAGTTGTATCGAGTTGTACATCGACCTGAAAGACCTAGTCGATTATGGATTCGGTGAATCACCTTCATAGCGGCGTAATTCGGCATCCCCCAATCAGCTCCCTCTTTTTCGGGGAGAGGGAGCCTACGGAGTTGTATCGAGTTGTACATCGACCTGAAAGACCTAGTCGATTATGGATTCGGTGAATCACCTTCGTAGCGGCGTAATTCGGCATCCCTCTATCAGCCTCGTCTTCTTTGGGGGGAGGGAGTCTACGGAGTGGTTTCGAGTTGTACGTCGACCTGAAAGACCGAGTCGATTATGGATTCGGTACATCACTTTCAGGTCGGCGTATTTATCCGGCATCCCCCAATCAGTCCCCTCTCCCTCCGGGAGAGGGTTAGGGTGAGGGGCTCTTTGGCTGAGTCAGTACACGTCGCGGCGGTAGCGGCCCTGTTCGATCAGGTGCTCGACTTCAGCGGCGCCGAGGATGTCGTTGAGTGCCTGATCGACGCCAGCGGCCATGCCCTGCAGGCTGCCGCAGATGTAGATCACCGCACCGTCAGCCAGCCATTTCTTCAGCTCGTCAGCGGATTCGCGCAGGCGATCCTGGACGTAGATTTTCTGCGCCTGATCCCGCGAAAACGCCAGATCCAGTCGCGCCAGGTCGCCATTGATCAACCACTCTTCCAGCTCCGCCCGGCAGAGGAAATCGTGCTCGCGATTGCGTTCGCCGAACAGCAGCCAGTGACGCTGCTGACCGTCGGCGATGCGCGCCTTGAGCAGACTGCGCAGCCCGGCCAGCCCCGTGCCGTTGCCCAGCAGAATCATCGGCACCGGTTCGTTCGGCAAGTGGAAGCCACTGTTGCGCCGCACGCGCAGGCTGATGCTGCCGCCCACGGGCGCATGCTCGGTCAGCCAGCCGGAACCGATGCCCAGGCTGCCATCGGCGTGTTGTTCCTGACGCACGATCAGTTCCAGCACGCCGTCGGCGGCAATCGAGGCGATCGAGTATTCGCGCATCGCCAGCGGCACCATCGCATCCACCAGCGCTTGCGCATGCAGGCCGACCAGATGCGCGCGATGTTCGGGCAACTGGCGGCTGGCGAGGGCGACTTCCAGCGGTTCTTCGAGGCCGTTGATCTTCACCGTGGTTTCGCCACGAATGCCAAGGCCGTCGAGGAAGTGTTCGATGGCCCACGGGCAGTTGCGCGGCAGCACTTCCACCAGATCGCCGGCCAGCCAGCTGCTGGTGCTCGGCGCCTTCAGGCCCAGCAGGTACACCGGCGCGCCGCTGCTGTCGGGGTTCATCAATTCGCGGCTGACCAGCGTCCAGTTGGCGTAGCTCGGCGCTTGCCAGGTGTCGACCGGCGCTTGTCCGGTCAGCTGCCCGAGCTGGGTTTGCCAGTGGCGCAGGGCGTACGGGTCGCCGCTGTCGACTTCCACCGGAGCGAACAGGGTCTTGCCACCGTGTTCGCCCAGCCATTGATGCAGACGTCGGGCGAAACCGCAGAAATGCTGATACTGGCGGTCACCGAGTCCGAGTACCGCATAGTTCAGACCGTCGAGGCTTGCAGCGTTGCTCAAGACTTTGCGCTCGAAACCACGCGCGCTGTCCGGGGCTTCGCCGTCGCCGAAGGTGCTGACCACGAACAGTGCGTTATTCGACTCACGCAAATCCTGCGCGCTGACATTCGCCAGCGGCTGCACCTTCACCGGCAAGCCGGCGGCCTGCAATTGCCCGGCGGTCTGCCACGCCAGTTGTTCGGCAAAACCGCTTTGGCTGGCGAAACCCACCAGCCATGCCGGTGTATCTGCGTTCGGTGCCTGAAGACCTTTGCGTGCGTCCTGAATCTGTTTTTTCTTGCGTCGACGATCCAGATACAGCAGCCACCCGGTGATGAAAAACAGCGGCATGCACACGGCGGCGAGGGTGACGATGATTCGTCCGACCAGACCGAAATAGCTGCCGACGTGCAGCGCGTAAATGCTGGTCAGCAACTGCGCCTTGAAGCTCTTGTCGGCATAGCGGTCGACGCGTTTGACCACGCCGGTGGCCGGGTCGAGGGTGATCTGGTTCAGCGCGCGATCATGCGGCGAGCTGTCGAGCAGGTAGAACACGGTCGCCGGTTGCCCGGCCACTGGCGGCATGCGGATGTTGTAGGCGGACAGGCCCGGGCCGGCCGCGCTGTAGATGCTGCTCCACATCGCCGCATAGTCGGCGGTCGGTGCCGGGCCTTCCGGCGCCGGGCCGCGACCGCCGCGCACACGCTCGTTTTGCGGCGCATCGGAAAGCAGTCTGGTCAGGCCCTTGTTGTACCACTCGTACGACCAGGACAACCCGGTCAACGCCAGCAGCAGATACACCAGCAGACACCAGGTGCCGGCCACCGAGTGCAGGTCCCAATTGAAGCTGCGGCCCTTTTTCTTCCAGTCGAGGGTCAGCCACACGCGCCAGCTGTTCCACTGTCGCGGCCAGCGCAGGTACAGCCCGGAGAGGCAGAAGAACAGCAGAATCAGGGTGCAGGCGCCGGTGATGTTGCGCCCGGTGTCGCCCATGGCGAGAAAGCGGTGCAGTTGCAGCATCAGGCCGAAGAAGTCCTGGCCCACCGCGTCACCCATGAACTCGCCGGTGTACGGATCGAAGTAGCGCATCTCGCCACGACGCTCGCCTTTGGGCGGGGTGAAGTAGACGCGCGCGGCGTTGCCGCTGTCGGTTTCGACCCAGAGCATCCCGACTTTCTTGCCGGAGTTCGCTTCGATGTGTTCCACCAGCTCGACGGGAGGCAGGACGCCAGCGACCTGCTTTTCCACCTGCAACACCGACGGGTTCAGCGCCCGCAGGATTTCGTCCTGGAACGAATAGGCGGCACCGGTAATGCCCATCAGGGCCAGCACCAGCCCGGCAGTGATGCCGAAAAACCAGTGCAACTGGAACAGGGTTTTCTTCAACACGTCGCTCGCCTTGTTCGTTCGAAAATTTGTCATCACGGCGCGCATTATGCCGTGGGTTATCGAGAAGCGTTCTTTATTACGCACAAAACCCCGTTCACATGAATGAACGGGGCTTTGTTCTTTGTAGGAGCTGCCGAAGGCTGCGATCTTTTGATGTTGGTTTTTAACAATCAAGATCAAAAGATCGCAGCGTGCCGCAGCTCCTACAGGTTCCTTAGAAGTGGAAGTTGGTGCTCAACAGCGCCGTACGGCCCGCCGCCTGGTTGGCGAAGTGGGTCGAGAAGGCCTTGTCGTAGTAGGTTTCGTTGGTCAGGTTCTGCACGTTGAGTTGCAGGTCGACGTTCTTGCTCAGCTTGTAGGCAGCCATCGCGTCGTAACGTACGTAGGAATCGACCATGGTGGTGTTGGCCACGCTGCCGTACACGTCGTCGACGTAGAACGCGCCGCCACCGATGGTCAGCTTCGGTGTGACCTGATAAGTGGTCCACAGGCTGGCGCTGTTTTTCGGCGTGTTGGGCAACTCGTTACCGTTGTTGATTTTGTTGGCTGGCAGGTCACCGCCGTCCACCTGTTCGCTGTCCATGTAGGCGTAGCCGGCGAACACTTGCCACTTGTCAGTGATCTTGCCGCTGGCCGACAGCTCGATACCCTGCACGCGGGTCTTGCCGGCGTTCTCGTAGGAGGTGGTGTCGACTTGTACGCGAGCGTTTTCTTTCTCGGTGCGGAACACGTCAGCGGTCAGCGACAGGCGATCGTTCAACAGATCCCACTTGGTGCCGATTTCGTAGTTCTTGGTGGTTTCCGGCTCCATGTCGCTCTTGAGCAGGTTGCCATTGCGATCCGGGGTGCCACCCAGCGGGTTGCCTTCCATGCCTTCGCCCAGGGTGTTGCCCGGTGGTGTCGCGGAGGTCGCGTAGGAGGCGTAGATGCTGCCGTTCGGTGCCGGTTTGTAGACCACGCCGAACTGACCGGTGACGAATTCGCTGGTGTCATCACCCTTGGAGGTGGTGGTGCCGGCGTTGGTGTAGGTTTTGTAGTCGGTGTAGAAGTGGTCGTAACGCAGGCCCATGTTCACCAGCCACTGCTCGGACAACTCCAGGGTGTCGAACGCATACAGCGCGTAAGTGTTGGCCTTGGTGTCGGTGCCGGCGTAGTTGCGCGAGATCGCGCCGTTCCACGGATCGTTCGGGTTCGGGTTCGACAGCGACGTGCAGTTGTAACCGCTCGAGGCGCCGATCATCGACGGGGTGCAGTTGGTGCTGGCGTTGCCCGGGCTGCGCGGTGTGGTGTCGGTGTTGACGTTGTACGAGGATTTCTGGGCTTCTTCGTAGGTGTATTCGACACCGGTGGAGAAGCTGTTCTTGAAGCCGGCGACGTAGAAATTGCCAAACAGATCAGTCTGGTTGGTGGTGGTCTCGGTGTTGCTCACCCGAGTGTTGGCACGACGCCAGACGCTGCCGTTGTTGACGTTGCCCTTGCTGTCGTCCGGCTGGGTCAGGATGTAGTCCTGCATGCTGGTGCCGTGACGCAGGGTGTTCTTGATGGTCAGCGAATCGCTCAGATCGTGCTCGATGGCGAAGGTCGCGGTGTCGGTGCGGCCCTTGCGGAAGTCGCGATCCAGACCGTAGAAGTTGCTGTGATCACCACCGGCGTACGGCTTGTCCGGGTTGGACTTGGTGCGTGCCGCCGAACCACCGGCCGGGATGGTGTAAGGAATGCCCGAGTCCGGGGTGTCGTTGCTTTCCAGATGGTAGTAATCAAGGTTGACGCGGGTGTCGGTGCCCAGGCCAAACGCCAGCGACGGGGCGATACCCCAACGGTCGTAATCGACGCTGTCGCGACCGGCGACGTTGCTTTCGTGGCTCATCAGGTTCAGACGGCCGGCAGCGGTGTCGCTGAACTGGTAGTTGCCGTCCAGGGTGTAGCGCTGGGTCTGGTCGGAACCCCAAGTGAAACCACCGTCGAATGAGTTGCCCAGGTGCGCTTTCTTGCTCACCAGGTTGATGCTGCCGCCAGCCGCGCCACGACCGCCGATGGCCGAGTTCGGGCCTTTGCTGACTTCGATGTTTTCCACGGCGAAGATTTCGCGGCTTTGCGAACCGGTGTCGCGCACGCCGTCGAGGTAGGTGTCGCCCTGGGCGTCGAAACCACGGATGAACGGACGGTCGCCCTGCGGGTTGCCGCCTTCACCGGCGCCGAAGGTAATGCCCGGCACGGTGCGCAGTGCGTCCTGCATGTTCAGGGCGCCGGTGTCTTTCAACACTTGTTGCGGGATCACGGTAACCGAGCGTGGGGTGTCGACCAGTGGCGCGGTGTACTTGGGCGAGGAGGCTTTTTCGACCTGGTAGGACGTCGGGTCCTGCGCTTCGCCGGTGATGGCGGTAGCATCCAGGGCGATGGCATTGCCGGAGGCTTTGCTGTCGGTCTTTTCTGCGGCGAAGACCATGTGGCCAGAGGAACCGGCGGTGATGGCGACACCAATGGCCGAAGCGAGCAAACGTGGTGAACTGACCGGCAATTGTGCGTGTTGACGTGACATTTTTATTCCCCTCCCCAAGGATTTGAGGCGGCGGAATATAGGGTAAACGGGTATTCGTATCAATTGCGAAACATTGTTATTCGCGACGAATTTACATTCTTTACAATTTAACCTTACGGTTTTTGCCGATTCATCCGTCGTGCGGGTTTTACATAGCCAATAAGAATCAATACCATTGGCGCCCCTTTGCCATCAGGTACGTTTGCCATGCTGCTGCACATTCCCGGCTTGTTCGCGAAAGAAGAAGTGCAGCGCATCCGCCAGGCGCTGGAGCAGGCGGATTGGGCCGATGGCAAGATCACCGCCGGCTATCAGTCGGCCAAGGCCAAACACAATCTGCAATTGCCTGAAGGTCATCCACTGGCCAAGGAAATCGGCGCAGCGATGCTCGAACGGCTGTGGAAAAATCCGCTGTTCATGTCCGCCGCGCTGCCGCACAAAGTATTCCCGCCGTTACTCAACTGCTACACGGCGGGCGGCAGTTTCGATTTTCACATCGACAACGCCGTGCGCCAGCCCAAAGGCAGCATCGAGCGGGTGCGCACCGATCTGTCAGCCACGCTGTTTTTCAGCGAACCCGAGGACTACGACGGCGGCGAGCTGGAGATCCAGGACACCTTCGGCACACAACGGGTGAAACTGCCCGCCGGCGACATGGTGCTGTACCCCGGCACCAGCTTGCACAAGGTCAATGCCGTCACCCGCGGTGCACGCTATGCGTCGTTCTTCTGGACACAAAGCCTGGTGCGCGAAGACAGCCAGCGCGCCTTGTTGTTCGAGATGGACGGCGCAATTCAGCAACTCACTCAAGACATGCCCGATCACCCGTCACTGATCCGCCTCACTGGCACCTATCACAATCTGCTGCGGCGCTGGGTCGAGGTATGAGTTTTCAACTGCGGCGCGAAGAAGTGCTCGACGGCGCCCAGCTCAGTGCCATGCTCGAAGAAAGCCCGGCCCGCGCCGCGCAGGCGATTCTGCTGGCGGCGGGGCAGGGCATTGTTGAAGCGCAGGCGCTGCTCGGACAGATTCTGCTCGATGGTCGTGGCATCGCTCAGGATCAACCGCTGGCGCTGCGCTGGTTCGGCATCGCTGCCGGGCAGGGTCATCTGATGGCGCGCAACATGCTCGGTCGCTGCCATGAGCAGGGTTGGGGCTGTGTGGCGGATGCTGCGGTTGCCGCGCGGCATTATCGGATCGCTGCGCAAAACGGGTTGGACTGGGCGATGTACAACTTGGCCAATCTGCTCGCCACCGGGCGCGGGATACCTGAGGATCAACTTCAGGCACTGGACCTGTATCGACGCGCCGCTGAATCCGGCCACGCCAAATCAATGAACCTGTTGGGACGTTATCTGGAAGAAGGGCGGGTGTGCCCGAGGGATCTGACAGCGGCTCACGACTGGTATCGGCGTTCGGCCGAGGGTGGGGATTTTCGGGGGCAGTTCAGTCATGCGGCGGTGTTGGCGGATGAGGGCAGGGTCGATGAGGCGGTTGTGTGGTTGGAGAAAGCGTTGGCGGGTGGTAATCAGAACTTCCTGCGGGTAGCAAGTCAGACGCTGGCCGCCGCAGCCGAACCCAGGTTTCGAGCCTTGGCAACGGAATACGCTCGCCGTTGCGCATGAGCCCTGCAGGAGCTGCCGCAGGCTGCGATCTTCTAGTTTTTTTCAGAATCAAGGTCAAAAGATCGCAGCCTGCGGCAGCTCCTACAGGGATCAGCAGATACAAAAAAGCCCATGACACGTCATGGGCTTTTTGCGTTTCAGCGGCGGCGCTTACACGTAGAACGATTTCAGCGGCGGGAAGCCATTGAATTCGACAGCGCTGTAACTGGTGGTGTACGCACCGGTCGACAGCCAGTACAGGCGATCACCGATGGCCAGGTTCAGCGGCAGACCGTACTTGTAGTTTTCGTACATGATGTCGGCGCTGTCGCAGGTCGGGCCGGCGATGACGACTTCTTCCATCTCGCCTTTCTTCTCGGTCCAGATCGGGAACTTGATCGCCTCGTCCATGGTTTCGATCAGGCCGGAGAATTTGCCCACATCGGTATACACCCAACGCTCGACGGCGGTGCGCGATTTGCGTGCGACCAGCACCACTTCGCTGACCAGAATACCGGCGTTGGCAATCAGCGAACGGCCCGGCTCGAGAATGATTTCCGGCAGGTCATCACCGAAGTCTTCCTTCAGGAAGCGGATGATCTCTTCGGCGTAGGTTTCCAGGCTGTTGGTGCGGGTGATGTAGTTGGCCGGGAAGCCGCCACCCATGTTGATCAGTTTCAGGTGAATGCCGTCTTCTTCTTTCAGGCGTTCGAAGATCACTTTGACCTTGGCGATCGCCGCGTCCCAGACGCTGATGTCGCGCTGCTGCGAACCGACGTGGAAGGAGATGCCGTACGGCACCAGACCGAGGTCACGGGCGAGGATCAGCAGGTCCATGGCCATGTCGGTCTGGCAGCCGAATTTGCGCGACAGCGGCCAGTCGGCGGTGGTCGAGCCTTCGGTGAGGATGCGCACATAGACTTTCGAGCCCGGTGCAGCCTTGGCGATGTTGCGCAGGTCGGCTTCGGAGTCGGTGGCGTACAGACGCACGCCCTTCTCGAAGAAGTAGCGGATGTCCTTGGACTTCTTGATGGTGTTGCCGTAGCTGATCTGATCCGGGCTGACGCCACGGCTCAGCACTTTGTCCAGCTCATAGATGGAGGCGATGTCGAAGCTCGAACCTTTCTCTTTGAGCAGGTCGATGATTTCGACGGCCGGGTTGGCCTTGACCGCGTAGTAGACCTTGGCGAATTCGAAACCGGCACGCAGGTCATCGTAGGCCTGGGCGATCATCGCGGTGTCGATCACCACGAACGGGGTTTCCTGTTTGTCGGCGAACGCCTTCATTTTCTGAAAGGTTTCGCGCGCGAAATAGTCTTCGACCTGGATCGACATGCTGGAGTGCTCCTATGGGCAAACGGGTAAAAACATGGGTGTAAATGAACGTCCTCCGTATCCCCACTTTGGTTCGCCTACTTCCCAAGGCATGTCGCCGAAAGCAAAAAGGCCACGGGCGTAACTGCCCTTGGCCTTGCTGTCTCGTCGTCAGTACTTGAGCCGGATGGATCGTTTCCAGCATGGACGTTCGGCGCGAACTTTAGGGCGTGAGGGGCCTGAGATCAACTAAAAATGTCGCGTTTCTGCACGCTTCTGACGTACGTCGCGGATATCACTCTTTGTAGCCGACCGAGATGACGGACAGATGTTCCCTGCGATTTTTGAAGTGTTAAAAATACCTGCACGTTCGCAGCTTTTGTCGGCGAAGTCGCGGGTAAGTGTGATCGGTGCAACATCGGCGACGTTGGCCGCGAGAGGCGGGGGTGAGGGGGATTTTGTTGGGTGAGGCGGGTGGTTTGGCAGGGTAGGAAGACGCGTGGGTGTTGATATTTTTTTCCGGCCTTTGAAAACCTGTGGCGAGGGAGCTTGCTCCCGCTGGACTGTGCAGCAGTCCCCGCTTTTTTTTAAAAGCAGGGCCGCTTTGCAACCCAGCGGGAGCAAGCTCCCTCGCCACAGGTTCGGTGTACGACCTTTTTATCGATCAGGCGACCACGGCCTCAGCCGGCGAGACGATATTGGTCTTCATCCCGCGCGAACGTCCCGAGCTCAGGTAAGCCGCAATCGACTCCTGCGTCACCTCACCGAGGAACACCCGCTCGGCATCCATCACCGGCAACCATGAGCGGTTGAACTCGTACATCCGCGACAAAAGGATGCGCAGATGTTCGTCGTACGCCGCCGTGGCGTTGAATTCGCGCAAATACTGCGCGCAGGTGCCGGTCTGGCGGTGCAGGTCGCGACGACGCACATAGCCCAGCGCCTTGTTCTCGGCACAGGTGACCACCACGTAGCGGCGGTCGTGCTCGTCCATCAGTTCCAGCGCATCGGCAACCGGGGTTTCCGGGCTGACCGACGGCGCGTTGTCCGCCGCGTCTTCGGCTTTCACCAGCAGCAGGCGTTTGAGGGTGCTGTCCTGGCCGACGAAGTTGCTGACGAAGTCGTCTGCCGGATGGGCGAGCAGGGTGTCCGGGTGATCGATCTGCAGCAGTTTGCCGGCGCGGAAGATCGCGATCTTGTCACCCAGCTTGATCGCCTCGTCGATGTCATGGCTGACCATGATCACGGTCTTGTTCAGCGCGCGCTGCATCTCGAAGAACTCGTTCTGGATCATCTCGCGGTTGATCGGGTCGACCGCACCGAACGGCTCGTCCATCAGCAACAGCGGCGCATCCGCCGCCAGCGCGCGGATCACACCGATGCGCTGTTGCTGGCCGCCGGACAGTTCACGCGGATAGCGATGCAGATACTGCTTGGGCTCGAGCTTGATCATGCTCATCAGTTCGCGAGCGCGGTCGTGGCATTTCTGTTTGTCCCAGCCGAGCAGTTTCGGCACCACGACGATGTTCTCTTCGATGGTCATGTTCGGGAACAGGCCGATCTGCTGGATCACGTAGCCGATGTTGCGACGCAGGGTCACTTCGTCGAGGTCGGTGGTGTCTTCACCGTTGATCAGGATCTTGCCCGAGGTCGGCTTGATCAGGCGGTTGATCATTTTCAGCGTGGTGCTTTTGCCGCAACCCGATGGCCCGAGGAACACACAGATTTCGCCTTCATTGACGGTCAGGCTCACCGAGTCCACGGCTTTGACATCTTTGCCGTTGCTCTGGAAGGTCTTGCTGAGGTTTTGAAGTTCGATCATTTGAGGAGTCCTTTTGGAGTCAGCGTACGTTGCAGCCACTGCAGGAGAAGGTCGGCGAAGATCGCCAGAAGACTGACCAGCAGCGCGCCGACGATCAGCATCGACATGTCGCTGCGGCTGATGGAGGCGAGGATCAGCACACCGAGGCCACCGGCGCCGATGGTTGCGGCGATGGTCATCACGCCGATGTTCATCACCACGGCAGTGCGCACCCCGGCGAGAATCACCGGCACCGCAATCGGCAGCTCGACCATGCGCAGGCGCTGGCCGAAGGTCATGCCGATACCGCGTGCGGCTTCACGGATACCCGGTTCGACGCCCGTCAGGGCGAGGTAGGTGTTGCGCATGATCGGTAGCAGTGAATAAAGGAACACTGCGGTGATCGCCGGCATCGGCCCGAGGCCCTGGCCGAACCTGGAATAGAACGGCAGCAGCAGGCCGAACAGGGCAATCGACGGCACGGTCAGCAGCACCGTGGCGCTGGCCTGCAAAGGCCCGGCGAGAGCCGGGAAGCGGGTCATCAGAATGCCCAGTGGCACGCCGATAAGAATCGCCAGGGTCACGGCGATGCCGACCAGGGTGATGTGCTGCCAGGTCAGGTGCATCACCTGCTGCCAGTCGAGGTGGGAAAAGGCGTTGAGAAATTCCATGACTTTTCCTCCTTAGTTGAGTGGATGCTGGCGCAGGAAATCCGCGGCCACTTTCGATGGGCTTTCGTGATCGACGTCGACCCGCGCGTTGAGCTGGCGCATGGTTTCGTCGTCGAACAGTTGCGCCAGCGGCTTGAGCTGCTCGGCCAGTTGCGGGTGCGCATCCAGATAGGCCTGACGCACCACCGGCGCGGCGGTGTAGTCGGGGAAGTAGTGCTTGTCGTCTTCCAGCAGTTTCAAGCCGAAGGCGTTGAGGCGGCCGTCGGTGGTGTAGACCAGACCGGCGAACACCTGGCCGTTGCGCAGCGCGGTGTAGACCAGCCCCGCGTCCATCTGCCGGATGTTGTTGCGGGTCAGGTTCATGTCGTAGAGCTTGACCATGCCGTCCAGACCGTCGGAGCGGTTGGCGAACTCGGTGTCCAGCGCCACCAGGTGATTGGTCTTGGCCTCATCGCGCAGCACCTTGTTCAGGTCGCTGATGGTGTTGATCTGCGGGTACTCCTCGGCGACTTTTTTCGGCAGGGCGAGGGCGTAGGTGTTGCTGAATTTCGACGGGGTCAGCCAGATCAGGCCTTTTTTCGCATCGAGTTCTTTGACTCGGGCGTAGGACTGCTCGCTGTCGAGTTTCTCGGTGACATGGTTGTAGGCCACCAGCGACACGCCGGTGTATTCCCAGAGCATGTCCAGTTGTCCGCTTTCGTGAGCGCTGCGGGCGAGGTTGCTGCCCAGACCGCCGGTGATCTGCGCGTCGTAGCCTTTGCTGCGCAGGTATTGCGCGGTGATTTCCGCGAGCAGGGTCTGCTCGGTGAATACCCGGGCGCCGAGGCGGATCACCGGCTTCTCGGCGGCTTGCGCGATTCCTGCGAACAGCAGCACGCAACCCAAGATCAAGCTAAGTCGTTTCATAAGTATTCCTTCGCAAAAGCCTTAAGACGGGCGCAAACCGCGTTCCAGCCAGAGACGGCTGGCGAGGGTGACCACGCCATCGAGCAGCAGGGCCAGCAGCGCGGTGCACGCAGCGCCGAGCAGCAGTTGCGGCTGATTGTTCAGGGCGATGCCGGGGAAGATCAGGCTGCCAAGACTGTTGGCGCCGATCAGGAAGGCCAGCGGCGCGGTGCCGACGTTGATCGCCAGTGCCACGCGCACGCCACCGATGATGATCGGCACGGCATTGGGCAACTCGACTTTCCACAACACCTGGCGCGGGGTCATGCCGATGCCGACGGCGGCTTCTTTCAGCGAACCCTGGACGTTTTTCAGACCTTCGTAGGTGTTGCGCACAATCGGCAACAGTGAGGCGAGGAACAAGGCGAAGATTGCCGGACCACTACCGATGCCGAGAATCCCCAGGGCAATCGCCAGTACGGCCAGCGGTGGCACGGTGTTGCCGATATTGAAGATCTGCATGAAGCGTTCGGCGCGGCCGACCATGGTCGGGCGACTGAGGAAGATACCGGCGGGGATGCCCACGACCAGGGCGGCCAGCATTGAAGCGAGGACGAGAATCAGATGAGCTTGCAGGTAAAACAACAAATCGTCGCGGTAGTGTTCGATCGTGTTGATGCCGATCCAGTGAACCAGCAGGGCCAGGAGCGCGATCACCACCGCACCTCCCATCAGCCCTTTGCCATAGCGGATAGCCACAGGCGGACTCCTTTTTTTGTAGTCGGCGAGCGCAGTCCCGTGTGGCATGCCATTCCTGGCCGCCGGGAGCGTCGTTCGCGAAAAGTAGCCGTTTTTCAGGGCCGGCAAAGCGGTCTGAAAGCGAGCCATGAGCGCAGCCTCGTCAGGCTAACTTGCTGATTTTTCAGCCCCTGACGAAATGTCGTAACAGGGGATGGACGTCTCCGTGCTTTAAAAGGTTCCCACATCGGATGCCATCTGGCCACCTGTAGGAGCTGCCGCAGGCTGCGATCTTTTGATTTTGTTGTGAAGAGCAAGGTCCAAAGATCGCAGCCTTCGGCAGCTCCTGCAGGGTTTTGCGCGCCCGAGGGACGGTGGTCTGGCGATCACTTTTTAAGCTATACTCGCCGCCCTTTTTTGAATCACCGCCAGGCGATTTCCCATGACCAACCAGGCCGCCGAAGTCGCGAAACGCCGCACTTTCGCCATTATTTCCCACCCCGATGCCGGTAAAACCACGATCACCGAAAAGCTCCTGTTGATGGGCAAGGCGATTGCCGTGGCCGGCACGGTGAAATCCCGTAAATCCGACCGCCATGCGACATCCGACTGGATGGAGATGGAGAAGCAGCGGGGTATTTCCATTACCACGTCGGTCATGCAGTTCCCGTATCGCGAACACATGATCAACCTGCTCGACACCCCGGGCCACGAAGACTTCTCCGAAGACACCTACCGCACCCTGACGGCGGTCGACTCGGCGCTGATGGTGCTCGACGGCGGTAAAGGCGTTGAGCCACGGACCATCGCCCTGATGGACGTCTGCCGTCTGCGTGACACGCCGATCGTCAGCTTCATCAACAAACTCGACCGTGACATCCGCGACCCGATCGAACTGCTCGACGAAATCGAAGCCGTTCTGAAGATCAAGGCAGCGCCGATCACCTGGCCGATCGGTTGCTACCGCGACTTCAAGGGCGTGTACCACCTGGCCGACGACTACATCATTGTCTACACCGCCGGTCACGGTCACGAACGCACCGAAACCAAGATCATCGAGAAACTCGACTCCGACGAGGCGCGCGCGCACCTGGGCGACGAGTACGAGCGCTTCCTCGAACAGCTGGAACTGGTGCAGGGTGCCTGCCACGAGTTCAACCAGCAGGAATTCCTCGACGGTCAACTGACCCCGGTGTTCTTCGGTACCGCACTGGGCAACTTCGGTGTCGATCACGTGCTTGATGCTGTGGTTGATTGGGCGCCACGTCCGCTGGCCCGTGTCGCCAACGAGCGTACCGTGGAGCCGGTGGAAGAGAAGTTCTCGGGCTTCATCTTCAAGATCCAGGCGAACATGGACCCGAAACACCGCGACCGCATCGCTTTCATGCGTATCTGCTCCGGCAAGTACGAGAAAGGCATGAAGATGCGCCACGTGCGTACCGGCAAGGACGTGCGCATCGGCGACGCCCTGACGTTCTTCTCGTCCGAGCGTGAACAGCTGGAGGAGGCGTACGCCGGCGACATCATCGGTCTGCACAACCACGGCACGATCCAGATCGGCGACACCTTCAGCGAAGGCGAAGTCCTCGGTTTCACCGGTATTCCGCACTTCGCCCCGGAGCTGTTCCGTCGCGTGCGTCTGCGTGATCCGCTGAAGTCCAAGCAATTGCGTCAGGGTCTGCAGCAGTTGGCTGAAGAGGGCGCGACGCAGGTGTTCTTCCCGGAGCGCAGCAACGACATCATTCTCGGCGCCGTGGGTGTGCTGCAGTTCGATGTGGTCGCCAGCCGTTTGAAGGAGGAATACAAGGTCGAGTGCTCGTATGAGCCGATCACTGTCTATTCCGCGCGCTGGATCGAATGCAGCGACAAGAAGAAGCTTGAGGAGTTTTCCAACAAGGCGGTGGAGAACCTGGCATTGGATGGCGGTGGGCACCTGACCTACCTGGCGCCAACGCGGGTTAACCTGGCGTTGATGGAAGAGCGGTGGCCGGATGTGAAGTTCCGTGCGACCCGTGAGCATCATTAAGCGCTGAGCTGGTTTGTTCGAAAGCCCCTGAGGTGTAGGCCTTGGGGGCTTTTTTTGGCTTTGGTCTTGGCGGCCTTTGGGCCGACCAGGTTCTTGATTTTTTTGTGTACATATCCGTTTTTTTGGTAACGGCTACTTAGGGTTTCGCCCTGACGGCGACTCACTTTTTTGACAAACGCCTCAAAAAAGTAAGCAAAAAAAGGCTTGCTCCTACGTTCGGCCCGCTCGCTAAAGCTCGGGGTTCCTTCGCTCCGGGATTGATCCGGGCGCAGCGCCTACGGTTTGCTTCGCTGCACCTCCTCTCGCTGTGTTTGGCTGCGCCAAACGGTCGCTGCGCTCCCGCCCCCGGATCAATCCCTCCACTCAGCCTTCCGATGTCGCCCGTGGATCAAGATCAAAAGCTTTCGGCAAGCTGACACTCGGCCATTGAGTGGTGAAAAGCATGCGTTCGGCTCTGGCTCTTCTGTGGGAGCTGGCTTGCCAGCGAAGGCGGCCTGACAGCCGACCTGAATTTAATTGAATACTCTGAATTCTCCTGTAGGAGCTGCCGAAGGCTGCGATCTTTTGATCTTGCTTTTGAGTCGTGAGAGCCAAAGTCAAAAGATCGCAGCCTACGGCAGCTCCTACAGGGGTTGTAGGGCGACTCTTTATTTTGAGATATCGAGGTTCTTGAGCGCGACAACCGGTGTGCCGGGCGTTAGTGTTTCGGGTCCACGCCAGTCGCTTTGAGAGGTCAATGGAATGACGCGCAACCTCGTCCATCTGCTGCGCCCCAACGGCTATTTCAGCCTGATGGCCTGGGTACTGGCGGCGTTGCTGTTCATTAATCGTCTGAGCAGCATGGTCAAGTTGTTCATGGCGCTGTATCTGCGCCAGGAGCTGGGGCTGGCGATCGAGACGGTCGGGTGGCTGTTGGCGGCCTACGGTGCCGGGTTGTTGATCGGTTCGATGCTCGGTGGGCTGCTCAGTGACCATGTGCGGACGGCGCGGCTGACGGCGGCGTTGTTCTTTGTTTCTGTGTGGGTGTTGATCCTGTTGGGGCTGGTGACGCAGGTGCCGCTGCTGGCCGGTTTGCTGTTGCTCAGCGGCACCCTCGACGGGGCGATTCGAACGCTGCATCAGCGGCTGATCATGGAGTATTGCGAGCCTGCGCAGCGCTCGCGCGCGCAAGCCTTGAGCCGGGTTGCAAGAAACCTCGGCATGGCGGCTGCCGGTGTTGCCGGCGGGGTGTTGGCGCAGACGGATTTCCGTTGGGTGTTTTTTGTCAGTGCGGCGATGACGTTGCTCGCGTTGCTGTGGTTTGTGCGCACCACCTGGCACCGTGCGGTGCTCGAGCCCGATGAGGTGATCGAGGCTGGCACTGGCACACCGTTGCGCGACACGTCGTTCCTCTGGCTGCTCGGTGCGGCGGTGTTACTGGGGATGGCGTTCGATACGGTCTACAGCACGCTGGGCAACTATCTGCGTGACTACTACCACTTGAGCACCGAGGCCATCGGCTGGCAGTTTGGCCTTAACGCGATGCTGGTGGTGGCGCTGCAGATACCTTTGACACATTGGGGCGAGCGCTGGGGCTTGCGTCGGCAATTGCTGGCGGGCTGTGTGTTGCTGGCGGTCGGGTTGGGAATGCTGCCGTTTGGCTCCGGGCTGTTTTACGTGTGTCTGTCGACGGTGATCTGGACGTTGGGTGAAGCTTTTTTCATGCCGCCGATGAATGTGCTGGTCATGCGGCATGCGCAGGGCGGCAACAGCGGCCAGTATTTCGGCCTGTTTTTCATGAGCTGGAGCGCCAGTGCATTGCTGTCGCCGGTGCTGAGTGGTCAGCTGTATGGGCACTTCGGAGGGCATAGCGTATGGCTTGCAAGCGCGACGCTGGCGTTGTTGACCTTGCCCCTGATCTATCTCGCGACGCGCTCATCGACCCAGGCCAATGCGCCGACCGCCAGCAAAGAAATCAGCTCGCTTAGCTGATTCGGTTATAGGGATTATTCACAAGTGATCTTCCCTGCCGGGGCATTTCCGCGGGCTCGTTAGCGTCCTATCTGGTGAACCCGGCTGATCGGAACTAGATTTCATTCAGCGCCGGATCGGCACCCCAGGCTTCAACCACGAAAGGATGGAAATGGCTATGAGCATTTTTCAACGCGTTGTGCTGTTGCTTAAGGTTTTGGTGATGTTGACGCTTGGCACCACGGCGGCGTGGGCGAGTTCTGCCACGCCACCACAGGGTTTTAATGCCGCCCACGGACAATCCGGTGTGGTCATGCTGGCCAAGTCGGAATCCGAACCGGGCGATCAGGATCAGGGCGGCAGCAAGGATGATGACGACTCGACCACCGACGAGCCGGACACCGACGATGACGACGGCGACAGCCAGTCATAAAGCGCCGGCAAAAGAAAACCCCTTCTTCCCCGACTGATGCGCAATCGGGGGAGAAGGGGTTTGGGTTAACACGTTACCTCCGGATAAACACGATCCCTGCAGGCGCTGCGGCACGCTGCGATCTTTTGATCCTGATGCTGAAAATCAAAAGATCGCAGCCTCGTTTCACTCGACAGCTCCTACAGGTTTGGTGTCGATCTGCGGTTTTGTTTACGCCGCGCCGTCGAGGAACTGCTCGGCGTAGTGGCAAGCCACCTGCCGGTTGTCGAGCTGGCGCAGGGCCGGCTCTTCGCTGCTGCAACGCTCGGTCGCATACGGGCAACGCTTGTGGAACGCGCAGCCCGGTGGCGGGTTCAGCGGGTTGGGCAGCTCGCCGACGATCTTGATTTTCGGCTTGTCCGGATCCGGGTGGATCGTTGGCGTTGCCGACAACAAGGCCTGGGTGTACGGGTGCAGGGGACGGGTGTAGATGTCCTCTTTAGGGCCCATTTCCACTGGCCGGCCGAGGTACATCACCAGCACCGAATCAGCAACGTGACGCACCACCGCCAGGTTGTGCGAAATGAACACGTAGGCGGTGTTGAATTCCTGCTGCAGGTCCATGAACAGGTTCAGCACCTGTGCCTGAATCGACACGTCCAGCGCCGAGGTCGGTTCGTCCGCCACCAGCACTTTCGGTTGCAGCATCATCGCCCGGGCGAGGGCAATACGCTGACGCTGACCGCCGGAGAACATGTGCGGATAGCGCTGGTAGTGCTCAGGACGCAAGCCGACCTGCTTCATCATCGCCTGGACTTTCTCGCGACGTTCGGCGGCACTCAGGTTGGTGTTGATCAGCAGCGGCTCGGCCAGTTGATCACCGATTTTCTGCCGTGGGTTCAACGACGCGTAGGGGCTCTGGAACACCATCTGCACGTCTTTGCGCAGTTGCTTGCGCTGGGCCTTGTCGGCGCCGGCGACTTCTTGCCCGGCGATTTTCAGCGAGCCGGACGACGGCTCTTCAATCAGCGTCAGGGCACGGGCCAGGGTGGATTTGCCGCAACCCGATTCGCCTACCACGGCGAGGGTCTTGCCGGCTTCCAGTTCGAACGACACGCCATTGAGGGCGCGCACGGTCGCGTGGCCCTTGAACAGGCCACGGGAGACTTCGTAGTGACGGGTCAGGTCGCGGGCGGTAAGTACGACGGCCATTACGCCACCTCCTGGTTCAGCGGGAAGAAGCAGCGCGCGAGGCTGTTGCTTTTCGGATCAAGGGCCGGACGCTGCGCGCGGCAGGTGTCCTGCACGTATGGGCAGCGCGGCGACAGCAGGCAACCTTGCGGACGATCGTAGCGGCCCGGGACGATGCCCGGCAGGGTCGACAGGCGCGCGGCGCCCAGGCTGTGCTCGGGAATCGCCTTGAGCAGCGCTTCGCTGTAAGGATGCGCCGGGATGTCGAACAGTTGCGGCACCTGACCGACTTCCACCGCCTGGCCGGCGTACATCACGCACACGCGCTGGGCGGTTTCGGCAACGACGGCGAGGTCGTGGGTGATCAGCACCAGACCCATGTTCTGTTCTTTCTGCAACGCCAGCAGCAGATCCATGATCTGTGCCTGAATCGTTACGTCGAGTGCCGTGGTCGGTTCGTCGGCGATCAGCAGTTTAGGCTCGCCGGCAATCGCCATGGCGATCGCGACACGCTGGCTCATACCGCCGGACAGTTGATGCGGGTAGGCGTCCATACGGCTGGCGGCGCCCGGGATTTCAACTTTTTCCAGCAGTTCGATGGCGCGTTTTCGCGCTTGCTTGCCGGACATTTTCAGGTGCAGGCGCAGCACTTCTTCGATCTGGAAGCCGACGGTGTAGCTCGGGTTGAGCGCGGTCATCGGGTCCTGGAACACCATCGCCAGGTCTTTGCCGACGATCTGCCGACGCTGGCGGTTGCTAAGCTTGAGCATGTTCTTGCCGTCGAAGCTCAGGGCGTCGGCAGTGACGATCCCCGGGTGCTCGATCAGGCCCATCAGGGCCATCATGGTCACCGACTTGCCCGAACCGGACTCGCCGACGATCGCTAGGACTTCGCCCTTGTCGACTTTCAGGTCGAGGCCATCGACCACCGGCACGGCGTTCTTGTCGCCGAAGCGAACGTTGAGATTCTTGATTTCTAGCAGTGACATGGGAATCTCCTCAGGCGGCGTTCTTGAGTTTCGGGTCCAGCGCATCGCGCAGGCCGTCGCCCATCAAGTTGATTGCCAGCACGCTGAGCAAAATGGTCAAACCAGGCAGACTGACGACCCACCAGGCGCGTTCGATGTAATCGCGGGCCGAGGCCAGCATGGTGCCCCACTCAGGGGTTGGCGGTTGTACGCCAAGGCCGAGGAAGCCCAGCGCCGCAGCGTCGAGAATCGCCGAAGAGAAACTCAGGGTGGCCTGCACGATCAGCGGTGCCATGCAGTTGGGCAGCACTGTGATGAACATCAGGCGTGGCAGGCCGGCACCGGCCAGGCGCGCGGCGGTCACGTAGTCGCGGTTCAGTTCGCCCATCACCGCAGCACGGGTCAGACGCACGTAGGACGGCAAGGACACCACAGCAATGGCGATCACGGTGTTGATCAGGCCAGGGCCGAGGATGGCGACGATCGCCACAGCCAGCAGCAGGGACGGCAGGGCCAGCATGATGTCCATCAGACGCATGATGGTCGGGCCGATCATTTTCGGGAAGAAACCGGCGAACAGACCCAGCAGGATCCCCGGGATCAGCGACATCACCACCGACGACAGACCGATCAGCAGCGACAGGCGCGAACCCTGGATCAGCCGCGACAGCAGGTCACGACCCAGTTCATCGGTGCCGAGCAGGAACTGCATCTGCCCGCCTTCGAGCCACGCCGGTGGCGTCAGCAGGAAGTCCCGGTATTGCTCGCTCGGGTTATGCGGGGCGACCCACGGCGCGAAGATCGCGCAGAAAATCACCAGCAGCATGAACAGCAGACCGGCAACCGCGCCCTTGTTCTTGGAGAAGGCTTGCCAGAATTCTTTGTACGGCGACGGGTACAGCAGGCTTTGATCCGCGTTTGGGGCGGAAGTGGCTACTGAGGATGTTGGAGTGCTCATGGGTATTGACCTCAGCGCTGATGACGGATGCGTGGGTTGGCAAAGCCGTAGAGGATGTCCACCACGAAGTTGACCAGAATCACCAGGCAGGCGATTAACAGGATGCCGTTTTGCACAACCGGGTAGTCCCGGGCGCCGATGGCTTCGATCAGCCATTTACCGATGCCGGGCCAGGAGAAGATGGTTTCGGTCAGGACCGCACCGGCCAGCAGGGTGCCGACTTGCAGGCCAACCACGGTCAGGACCGGGATCAGCGCGTTGCGCAGACCGTGCACGAACACCACGCGCGACGGCGACAGGCCTTTGGCCTTGGCGGTGCGGATGTAGTCTTCACGCAGCACTTCGAGCATCGACGAACGGGTCATCCGCGCGATCACCGCCAGCGGAATGGTGCCGAGCACGATGGCCGGCAGGATCAGGTGATGCAGGGCATCGAGGAACGCGCCCATGTCATCGGCCAGCAGCGTGTCGATCAGCATGAAACCGGTGCGCGGCTCGATGTCGTAGAGCAGGTCGATCCGCCCGGACACCGGGGTCCAGCCCAGGCTCACCGAGAAGAACATGATCAGGATCAGGCCCCACCAGAAGATCGGCATCGAATACCCCGCCAGGGAGATGCCCATCACCCCGTGGTCGAACAGGGATCCTCGCTTGAGTGCCGCAATCACCCCGGCCAGCAGGCCCAGGATACCGGCGAACAGCAGAGCGGCCATGGACAGTTCCAGGGTCGCCGGGAAGAGGGAGGTGAACTCGGTCCATACGCTTTCCCGCGTACGCAGGGATTCGCCGAGATCGCCGTGGGCCAGTTTGCCGATGTAGTCCAGATACTGGGCATACAGCGGTTTGTTCAGACCTAGGCGTTCCATTGCCTGAGCGTGCATTTCGGGGTCGACCCGACGTTCGCCCATCATCACTTCCACGGGGTCGCCCGGAATCATGCGAATCAACGCGAAAGTCAGCAAGGTGATGCCGAAAAACGTGGGGATCAACAACCCCAGTCGGCGGGCAATAAAACTAAACATCTTGTGTGGTACCTCATCAGCCGGTTAGGCGTGCCCGGCGACCCTGGGGTCAGGGAGGCCGGGAGTTTCTTATCTACTTCACCTGGGTGGTGGCGAAGTTATTGGTTGTGAGAGGGCTGATGTGATAACCCTCTACGTTGTTGCGCATTGCGGTAAACATACGGGTGTGGGCCATGCTGATCCACGGTTGGTCCTGATTAAACAGCACCTGGGCCTGTTCGTAGAGCTTCGCGCGTTCGGCCGGATCTACTTTAGCCCGTGCTTCGTCCAGCAGGCCCTGGAATTTCTCGTTGCACCAGCGAGCGTAGTTTTCGCCGTTCTTGGCCGCTTCGCAACTGAGCATAGGCGTCAGGAAGTTATCCGGGTCGCCGTTGTCGCCCGCCCATCCGGCCGACACCATGTCGTGCTCGCCGGCCTTGGCGCGTTTGAGCATTTCGCCCCATTCCATCACGCGGATGTCGATCTTGATCCCGACTTTCGCCAGGTCAGCCTGCATCATCTGCGCGCCGAGCATCGGATTCGGGTTGGTCGGGCCGCCGCCGTTACGGGTAAACAGAGTAAACACGGTGCCTTCCGGAACCCCGGCTTCCTTGAGCAAGGCACGGGCCTTGTCCAGATCGCGTGGCGGGTTCTTCAGGTCGTGGTTATAGCCCAGCAGCGTCGGCGGGTACGGGTTGACCGCCACGCTGGCGTTGCCCTTGCCGAACAGCGCGTTGACGTAGGCTTCCTTGTCGAAGGCGATGTCGATCGCTTTACGCACGCGTACGTCACTCATGTATTTGTGCTGGGTGTTCATGGCGATGTACGAGACGGTCATCGCGTCCATCTCGTCGACTTTCAGGTTGCTGTCTTTCTTGATGCTCGGGATGTCATCCGGCTTCGGATACAACGCGATCTGGCACTCATTGGCCTTGAGCTTCTGCAGACGCACGTTGTTGTCGGTGGCGATCGCCAGAATCAGCGCGTCAGCCGGGGCCTTGCCACGGAAGTAGTCCGGGTTGGCCTTGAAGCGCACCTGCGCATCCTTGGCGTAGCGCTGGAAGATGAACGGGCCGGTGCCCACAGGCTTGTTGTTGAGGTCGCCGGTCTTGCCGGACTTGAGCAACTGGTCGGCGTATTCGGCCGGGTAGATCGAGGAGAACGCCATGGCGATGTCGGCCAGGAACGGCGCTTCGCGGCGGGTCAGGGTGAACTTGACCGTGTTGTCGTCGACTTTCTCTACGCTTTTGAGCAGTTCCTTGAAGCCCATGCTTTCAAAGTACGGGAAGCCCACGCTCGACAGTTTGTGCCACGGGTGATTCGGGTCCAGCTGACGCTGGAAGCTCCAGACCACGTCGTCGGCGTTCATGTCGCGGGTCGGCTTGAAGTATTCGGTGGTGTGAAACTTGACGCCTTTGCGCAGGTGGAACGTGTACGTCAGGCCGTCTTCACTGATGTCCCAGGATTCGGCCAGTGCCGGAATCACTTCGGTGGTACCGGGCTTGAAGTCCGCCAGACGGTTGAAGATGGTTTCGGCCACCGCATCGGCAGTGACTGCAGTTGTGTACTGGACCATATCGAAGCCTTCCGGGCTGGCTTCGGTGCAGACCACCAAGGGTTTGGCCGAGACGCCGATGGCGGCGCTCAACAACGCGGCAGCAATGGCCGCACGTAGGGGAAGCATTTTCATCGATAACCCTCTGCAATCGGTTGAAGACAAAAAACCGGACGGCCGACTCATCATGAGTCAGCCGCCGGTTGGCGTTTTTTACAGGATGTTGAATGGAACGGTGGTCACGAGACGGAACTCGTTGATGCTGCCGTCAGCCTGGTTTTCGCTGGCGCGGTGAGCGGTGTAGGTGCCACGGATGGTGGTCGCCTTGAGTGGGCCGCTCTGTACCGCGTAGGTTGCACCGATGCCGTATTCATAGTGGTGCTCGCCGTCCATGCTGCGTACGTCGTACGCAGTGCCGGTGTAATGAGTACCGTCGATGCCCCAGCCGCGCGCCTGGTAAATGTTGAACTTCAGGCCTGGCACGCCGTATTCGGCCATGTTCAGACCGTAGGCGACCTGGAAGGACTTCTCGTTCGGGCCGTTGAAGTCCGACAGCAGGGAGTTGGCCAAGTAGATACCGTTGGTTTCGTGCAGGTAGTCGAAGTACTCGTTACCGTTGATGGCCTGGTACGAGAAGGTCAGGCTGTGGGCCTGATGCGTCAGGCCGAACGACAGGGAGTAGGTATCGTTGTCGATTTCACCCATCTCTTTCTTGCCGGTATCGACGGTCTTGTAGTAGTTCAGGCCGGTGGTCAGGCTCAGGACATTACTGTCACCCAGTTCGTGGGTGGCGCCGAAGTAGTACTGGTTCCAGAAGTCTTCAGCCTTGGAGGCGTACAGGCTGGTCTTCAGGCTTTTCAGCGGCTGGTAGTTCAGGCCGACGATGCTGACGCGATCGGTCTCGGCGCCGTTGGCGCTGTACTCGGTGCGAAACTTCGACAGGCTTTCTTCGGTACGCGGCGATACGCGGTCGAAGCTGCCGGCGTCGAACGACAGGTTGTTCAGTTCTTCGCTGTGCAGGCTGACACCTTCAAAGCTCGAAGGCAGCGCACGGTTGCCGATGGTGTCGACGATCGGCGTGCTGAAGTTCTGACGACCAGCGGTCAGCGTGGTGTTCGAAACGCGGAACTTGACGTTGGCCAGGCCCAGTTTGCTCCACTGGCCTTCAGCGTCACCGCCTTCCTTGGTCAGCGTACGGTTGTTGCCCGCGCCTGGACGTGAACCCGGTGCGCCACCATTGTTGGAGGCCAGATCTTTGCGATTACGCTCCAGCGCTACAGCGTTGTAAGCGGCAATTTCAGTGCTGACACCGACGGTGCCCTCAGTGAAGCCGGAGCTGAAGTTGACGATGGTGCCCTGCACCCAGTTGATACGACGGTCAGTCGGGGTGGCGACGCCGTCCTTGCGGTAAGTGAACTTGCCGCCGCGTTTGAGTTGCTCGTTCGCGTACCAGTTACGGGTAGTGCCGCTGATTGTCGAACCTTCGAGGAAACCTTTGGCGTCAGCCTGGGCACTCTTCTCGTTGACGGTCACCGGGGTAAACGCCTGACTCTGCTCTTCCGCGTAAGCGGTAGCGGTGATGCTGCTTATGGCCAAGGCCAGGATCGCGGTGCTGCTCAGTTTCATGGGTGAAGCTCCTTTACTTTCTTTTTATGCCGGCTTTTTTGGGTTGGCCGGTTATTGGTTTAGAACTCATTCACACATCGCAAACGTTTGCAAAAGGCCCGATTGGCGAATTTCGGCAAAGCGCTTGCGTGAGGGGATAGACAGTCCCCTCAGCGTTGCGGCTAATCGGTTGGGTTAATCGATACTGACGCCCGAGAACACATTGCGACCGAAGGGGCTGACCTTGAAGCCTTCAACCCGGGCGCTTAACGGCTGGTTGACCGTCGAGTGGGCGACAGGCGTGATCGGCACTTGCTGCTTGAGCAACTGCTGCGCCTGTTTGTAGAGCGTGGTGCGCTGGTCGCGGTCGGTGACGACCTTGGCCTCTTTGATCAGCTTGTCGTAAGCCGGATCGCACCACATGGAATAGTTGTTGCCGCCAATCGCGTCGCAGCTGTACAGGGTGCCCAGCCAGTTGTCCGGGTCACCGTTGTCGCCGGTCCAGCCGATCAGGCTGATGTCGTGCTCGCCATTCTTGGTGCGCTTGATGTACTCGCCCCATTCGTAGCTGACGATCTTCACTTTCAGACCGATCTTGGCCCAGTCAGCCTGAAGCATTTCGGCCATCAATTTGGCATTCGGGTTGTATGGACGCTGTACCGGCATCGCCCACAGGGTGATTTCGGTGCCTTCCTTGACGCCGGCAGCCTTGAGCAGCTCGCGGGCTTTTTCCGGGTTATAGGCGGCGTCCTTGATGCTGTCGTCGTAGGACCACTGGGTCGGTGGCATGGCGTTGACGGCCAGTTGCCCGGCGCCTTGATAAACGGCGTTGAGAATCCCTTGTTTATTCACCGCCATGTCCAGCGCCTGACGCACTTCGAGCTGATCGAAGGGCTTGTGGCGCACGTTGTAGGCGATGTACCCGAGGTTGAAGCCGGGCTTGGAAATCAGCTGCAGTTTCGAGTCGGCTTTCAGCGCTTCGACGTCGGCAGGGCGCGGATGCAGGGTGATCTGGCATTCGCCGGCCTTGAGCTTCTGCACGCGCACCGAAGCGTCGGTGTTGATCGCGAAGATCAGGTTCTTCAGCTTGACCCGGCTCGGGTCCCAGTAATGCGGGTTGCCGGTGTAGCGGATGTTCGAGTCTTTCTGATAGCTCTTGAACACGAACGGCCCGGTACCGACCGGCTTCTGGTTGATATCGCTCGGCTTGCCTTCGGCCAGCAGCTTGTCGGCATATTCGGCGGACAGGATGGCAGCGAAGCTCATGGCGATGTTCTGGATGAACGCGGCGTCGACGCTGTTGAGCGTGAACTCCACGGTCAGCGGCCCGGTCTTTTCGACCTTGGCGATGTTCTTGTTCAGACTCATCCCGTTGAAATACGGGAATTCGGTCGGATAAGCCTTACGGAATGGCTGTTGCGGATCGAGCATGCGGTTAAACGTGAACAGCACGTCGTCGGCGTTGAAATCGCGCGTCGGTTTGAAGTACGGCGTGGTATGAAACTTCACACCTTCACGCAGGTGAAAGGTGTACTTGAGACCATCCTCGGAAATATCCCACTTGGTTGCCAGTCCGGGTACGACGTTGGTCGCGCCTTTTTCGAACTCGACCAGACGGTTGTACAGCGGTTCGGCAGCGTCGTTATCGGTCGCGGTCGTGTACTGCGCGGTATCGAAACCCGCCGGGCTGCCTTCGGAGCAGAACACCAGGCTGTCGCTGGCGGCGTAACTGGCGGACGTGGCGGCCATCAGGCCGGCGCCCAGCAATGCGGAAAAAACCAAGGTATGGCGCATGACGCTCCCTCTTTTTGTTGTGGTGTTCAATGCATCGCGATCCCGTCCAGGGACGTTGAGGTTGCATTGAGCTCAATCCAGTACGTACAGCAAGCCGATGGCCCACGCAGACACTGGTCAGAACCCGACGGTAGGGGCCGTGGGTCTGGCAGTAAATGCGCTGAGTCCTAAAGACTCGTAGGAAAAGGCAACACGTCATGTACCTCCCTGTTAAAGCAGGGTGGAAATGGCTGTAGGCAAATTCCTGGCTAGTCGGCAGAAAAAAACAGCGGCGCCGCCTGAAACGTCGCCGCTGTCTCTTCTTAATTGCTGACGCTGACGCCGTAGAAGGAGTTCAGGCCGAATGGGCTGATCTTGAAGTCCTGCACGTTGGCGCGCATGGGTTGATACACCGTCGAGTGAGCGATAGGTGTCATTGGGACTGCATCTTTGAGGACGTGTTGCGCCTGTTTGTACAGTTCGGTGCGCTTGGCCTGGTCGGTAGTGCGCTTGGCTTCTTTAACGAGACCGTCGAACTTCTTGTCGCACCACTTGGAGAAGTTGTTGCCGCTGAGCGAGTCGCAGCCGAACAGCACGTTCAGCCAGTTGTCCGGGTCACCATTGTCACCGCTCCAGCCAATGATCATGGCCTGGTTCTCGCCACCTTTGGAACGCTTGATGTACTCGCCCCACTCGTAGCTGGTGATCTTCACGTTCAGGCCGATCTTCTTCCAGTCGGACTGGAGCATTTCAGCCATCAGCTTGGCGTTCGGGTTGTACGGACGCTGCACCGGCATCGCCCACAGCACGATCTCGGTACCTTCCTTGACGCCGGCTTCCTTGAGCAGCTGTTTGGCTTTCTCAGGATCGTACTTGGCGTCCTTGATGGTGGTGTCGTAGGACCATTGGGTCGGCGGCATGGCGTTGACGGCCAGCTGGCCGGCGCCCTGGTAAACCGAATCGATGATCTGCGGCTTGTTCACCGCCATGTCCAGTGCCTGACGCACACGCAGGTCAGCCAGCGGGTTAGCCTCGTTGCTGCCCTTGACCTTGTCCATCACGTTGTAGGCGATATAGCCGAGGTTGAAACCGGCCTGGTCAGGCATCTTCAGGGTCTTGTCGGCTTTCAGTGCCGCGAGATCCGCCGGACGCGGGAACAGGGTGACCTGGCACTCGTTCTTCTTCAGCTTCTGGATACGTACCGACGGGTCGGTGGTGATGGCGAAGATCAGGTTGTCGATCTTCACGTCGTCCGGCTTCCAGTAATCCTTGTTGCCGGTGTAACGGATGTTCGAGTCTTTCTGGTAGCTCTTGAACACGAACGGGCCAGTGCCGATCGGCTTCTGGTTGATGTCGGCAGCCTTGCCTTCCTTGAGCAACTGGGCAGCGTACTCGGCGGACTGGATCGAGGCGAAGCTCATGGCCATGTTCTGGATGAACGCGGCGTCGACTTCTTTCAATGTGAACTTGACGGTGTGGTCGTCGACTTTATCGATTTTGGTGATGTTGGTGTCCATCCCCATGTCGGTGAAGTACGGGAATTCGGTCGGGTACGCCTTACGGAACGGGTCATCCTTGTTAATCATGCGATTGAAGGTGAACAGCACGTCGTCGGCGTTGAACTCACGAGTCGGCTTGAAATACGGGGTGGTGTGGAACTTGACGCCTTCGCGCAGGTGGAAGGTGTAAGTCAGGCCGTCCGGGGAAATGTCCCAACTGGTGGCCAGGCCCGGGATAACGGCGGTGCCGCCACGCTCGAACTGGCTCAGGCGGTTGAACATGGTTTCGGCTGAGGCGTCGAAGTCGGTTCCGGTGGTGTACTGGCCTGGATCAAAACCGGCCGGGCTCCCTTCGGAGCAGAACACCAGGTTAGTCGCAGCGGATGCGAAAGGTGCGGAGGCTAACAAGCCTGCGCCGACTAAAAACGGAATGACCGCGTGTTTAAGCATGTTGGCCTCATGATTTGTTGTCATTTTTTAATATTGAGGTACGACCTCGTGAGTCGTGCCTGCGGATACTTATGCAGGGGCCATACCCAATGCAAGATCCAGAGTGTGAGCGGGCGTTAAACGGTGGCACGAACGTACCTTAATGTCGCATTTGTATAAGAGTTGACGCATTTGACCGTTTGCGGCCGTTTTTTACGGTGCAAACCAAGCCCCAAAACGGTGCGCTGGTCATGTTGTGCGCGCCGCCTTGGGGCTTGGTGTTACTTATTTATACCCACGCCGTAGAAGGGCGTCAGGCCAAACGGACTGATCTTGAAGTCGGTCACCTCCTTGCGCAGCGGCTGGAACACCGTGGAGTTGGCGATCGGGGTGATCGGCACCTGCTGTTTAAGGATCAGTTGCGCCTGTTGATACAGTTTTACCCGTTGCGCCTTGTCGGTGGTCACCTTGGCCTGCTGCACCAGTTTGTCGTAGGCCGGGTCGCACCACTTGGCGTAGTTGCTGCCCTTGACCGCCGCGCAGCTGTAGAGCACGCCGAGCCAGTTGTCCGGGTCACCGTTGTCACCTGTCCAACCATAGATCATCGCGTCGTGTTCGCCATTTTTTGCACGCTTGATGTATTCGCCCCACTCGTAGCTGACGATGTTGGCCTTGATCCCGATCTTGTCCCAATCCTGCTGGATCATCTGCGCCGACATCCGCGCGTTCGGGTTGGACGCACGCTGCACGGTCATTGCCCACAGATTGATGGTGGTACCCGGTGCCACCCCGGCTTCCTTGAGTAGCGCCTTGGCTTTCACCGGGTCGTACGGAGCGTCCTTGATGTTCGGGTCATACGACCATTGCGCCGGCGGCAAGGCGTTCTGCGCCAGTTGGCCGGCACTCTGGTAGACGGCTTTGATGATCGCCGGTTTGTCGATGGCCATGTCCAGTGCCTGACGGACCTTGAGCTGATCCAGTGGCGGGTGAGTGGTGTTGTAGGCGAGGAAGCCGAGGTTGAATCCGGCCTGTTTGAGCACGCGCAGGTTCGGGTCTTGTTCCATCACTTCGATGTCGGCCGGGCGCGGGTAGCCGCTGACCTGGCATTCACCGGCCTTGAGTTTCTGCAGGCGTACGGCGGCGTCCGGGGTAATCGAGAAGATCAGGTTGTCGATCTTCACGTCTTCGGGTTTCCAGTAGGCCGGGTTGGCGGCGTAGCGTATCTGCGAGTCCTTCTGGTAGCGCTTGAACACGAACGGGCCGGTGCCCACCGGTTTCTGGTTGAGGTCGGCGGCTTTGCCTTCCTTTAATAGCCGGGCGGCGTATTCGGCCGATTGCACCGAGGCGAAGCTCATGGCGAGGTTTTGCACGAACGCGGCGTCGACGTTGTTGAGGTTGAAGCGCACGGTGTTGTCGTCGAGCTTTTCGACCGATTTGATCGTGGTGTTCAGGCCCATGTCGGTGAAGTACGGGGACTCGGCGGGGTAGGCCTTGCGGAAGGCGTTGTCCGGGTCGAGCAGGCGCTGGAAGGTGAACAGTACGTCGTCGGCGTTGAAGTCGCGGGTTGGGGTGAAGTATTCCGTGGTGTGGAATTTTACCCCTTGGCGCAGGTGGAAGGTGTATTGGAGGCCGTCGTTGGAGACGTCCCATTTTGTCGCCAGGCCGGGTTCGATGTCGGTGCCGCCGCGCTGGAATTGGGTGAGGCGGTTGAAGACGGTTTCGGCGGAGGCGTCGAAGTCGGTGCCGCTGGTGTATTGGCTGGGGTCGAAGCCTGCGGGGCTGGCTTCGGAGCAGTAGACCAGGGTTGTGGCGGCGTTGGCGATCGGGGCTATGGCTGTCAGTGCGAGGGTGATTAGTAGTGGTTTCAGGGTGAATCTTTCCATGGAGTCCCCGGGATTTTTGAGGTGGTTGTTTTTTCAGGTTAGCGGGGATTTGGGTGTGTTCGGAAATATCGTTTTTCCTGTTGGGGTGTCTATCTCGGTATATGTGGCGGCTTTTGTCGGGTACATATCCGTTGCTGCGGTAACGGCTGCTTAAGGTTTCGCCCTTACGGCGACTCACTTTTTTTACAAACGCCTAAAAAAAGTAAGCAAAAAAACGCTTGCTCCTGCGTTCGGCCCGCTCGCTAAAGCTCGGGGTCCCTTCGCTGCGGGATCGATCCGGGGGCAGCGCCTACGGTTTGCTTCGCTGCACCTCCTCTCGCTGTGTTTGGCTGCGCCAAACGGTCGCTGCGCTCCCACCCCCGGATCAATCCCTCCACTCAGCCTTCCGACGTCGCCCGTAGATCAAGATCAAGAGCTTTCGGCGAGCTGACACTCGGCCATTTGAGTGGTGAAGAGCACGCGGATTCGGCTTTGGTTTTGTGGTGCTCTTGCCCCTCACCCCGGCCCTCTCCCGAGGGAGAGGGAGAGGGGGCCGATTTTTGGGCTTTTCAAAATTGGAGTTCGACTCGGTATTTCATTTCGGCGTAGCTCCCCCAAACACCTCGGTCAGTCCCCTCTCCCTCCGGGAGAGGGCTAGGGTGAGGGTTGGCTTTTGGCTGTTTAAATCTGTGTCAAATAACCAGAACCTTCCCACAAGGTTTTCAGGTTGTCCCTCGGACGTCAGCTCTCTAGCCTTGGGCTGTCGCTGACATCAGCGATCGGGCGTGAGAACCCGGCAGTTCATAGTCATTCAGTGCCCATACCCGCATAATTGCCGCCAGCCAATACGCTGTATGCAATTACGTTATGGCGGCTCTGTGCGGGCAGACTTTTGTCTGGCCGGGTGCCTATGACCGGTTTCTCACCCCGCACACAGCTGCCACCTCTTCGTCGTGTGAGAAACGGCTTGAGGTGGCCTAACGTCATAGGTGAAATGCATGTCCAAACCTGTCCCAGATCCACCGCTCGAATCCACAACCCCAATCGCCGAAGCCCTCCACGCCGAAGACCTCGCAAAAAACCGCGAAGCGATCAAACGCGCCCTCGATTTCTACCTCAGTCCCGAAGCCACAAAACCGCGCCCACCCAGTTCGATGTTCCTCGTCCATCCGGGCATCGACACGGAAAGTCTGCTGGCCCACGCCTGTGAATCCCTGGCGTCGGCCAACACCATGGCCAGCGATTTCGCCGATCAGCTCAGTCGTCCGCAGCGCAATACGGCGCTGGCGATTCAGCAGATCATCATGCTCGCTGAGCTGGCGGTGAATCGGGCGCTGGACCGGGTGGATCCGCAAGCTTGAGACCGCGTTATCGTTCATCGCGAGCAGGCTCACTCCTACAGGGGAACGCATTCCAAATTGTAGGAGTGAGCCTGCTCGCGATGGCGGCGGAACATTCACCACAAAATCCAGGCACAAAAAAACCGGCGATCACTTACTGATCGCCGGTTTCTCATTCAGCAAGCATCAACTCACTGCATCAGCACTTCAATCGAGCCATCGGCGGTGAGGCTGACCTGGCTGGTGCCGGCTTCAACTTCTGGCGTGACCGGTGCCGAATCCGCCATGCCGGCGGCTTTCATCATCATCGGGGCGCGCATGTACGGTTGTGGGTAGCCGTTGCTGTTGAGGTTCAGATTGACGATTTTGTAGCCCTTGCCGCCCAGTGCATCAGTGGCCAGTTGCGCGCGGGCCTTGAAGGCGCTGACGGCTTCTTTCAACAGTTTGTCTTCGCTGGCCTTGCGGGTCGGCTCGGCGATGGCGAAGTCCATGCCGCCCATTTTCAGGTCGGTCAGCAGTTCGCCGGTGAGTTTGGACAGGGCGGCGAAGTCGGCGCTTTCCAGGCGCAGTTCGGCGCGTTCACGCCAGCCGGTGATTTTCTGGCCCTTGGTGTCGTAGATCGGGTAGCTGTTGCGGCTGCCCTGGCGCAGGGTGATGTCCTTGACTTGCTTGGCCTGGGCCAGTGCCTTGTTCATGGTGGTGCTGACGTCGGCGGCGAGTTTGGCCGGGTCGGTGTTTTGCGCTTCGGTGTAGAGCGTCACGATCATCAGGTCGCGGGCCACTTCCTGGCTGACTTCGGCGCGCAGGGAAATCTGGTTGTAGTGCAGCTCATCGGCGGCCAGCGCCGGAAGGCTGGCGATGCTGCCGACGGTCAGGGCGAGAAGGGCGGCGCTGCGGCGAAAGGTGTGCATGAAGGCTCCTTGAATAATGCGCAGGTGTTTGTTCGTCCCTGCGTGAAACCATCAGACTCTAGCTTCTGCGATCCGGTTCGCCCAGTTACAACTTCTATACAGATGGCCCGGCTCACCGCCGATCCTGAGTCGAGTGCGCTCTTGTGGCGAGGGAGCTTGCTCCCGCTGGACTGCGAAGCAGTCCCAAACCCGGCAACCGTGATCTGCCAGGAATACCGGAGATACCGGATTTACGACTGCTTCGCAGCCGAGCGGGAGCAAGCTCCCTCGCCACAGTTGATCTGTGGCAGCCGTGCGGGGTAGACCAATTTTCCGGCAACGCCATGTGGTCATTTGCCGCACTTTCGCCTCTCAAAGGCGCGGCTTGGTTATACTCCGTGCGATCCGCCTGGAGCGCTCATCAGGAGAGCTCATGCTCGCCCCCGTACAACTGACTTCCGCCACTCGCCAGAACCTCTGGCGGCTGACTTTCATCCGCACCCTGGTGCTCGCCGCGCAGGCTGGTTCCGTAGGCCTGGCCTACTGGCTGCAACTGCTGCCGTTGCCGTGGGTGCAACTGGCGATGACCCTCGGCTGCTCGATTCTGCTATGCGTGTTCACCGCCGTGCGTCTGCGCACTTCATGGCCGGTGACCGAACTCGAATACGCGCTGCAACTGGCCTGCGATCTGGTGATCCACAGTGCGCTGCTGTATTTCTCCGGCGGTTCGACCAACCCGTTCGTTTCCTACTATCTGGTGCCGCTGACCATCGCGGCGGTGACGCTGCCGTGGCGTTATTCGGTGATTCTGTCGGGTATCGCGCTGGCGCTGTACACCGTGATGCTCACGCGTTTCTATCCGTTGGAAACCCTGCCGGTGGCCCGCGAGAACCTGCAGATTTACGGCATGTGGTTAAGCTTCGCCCTCGCTGCTGCGGTCATCACGTTCTTCGCTGCGCGCATGGCCGAAGAGCTGCGTCGTCAGGAGGAATTGCGCGCGATTCGTCGTGAAGAAGGCCTGCGCGATCAGCAATTGCTCGCCGTCGCCACCCAGGCAGCCGGCGCCGCCCATGAACTCGGCACACCGCTGGCGACCATGAGTGTGTTGCTCAAGGAGATGCAGCAGGATCATCCCGACCCGATGCTGCAGGACGATCTGAAGGTGCTGCAGGATCAGGTCAAACTCTGCAAGGAAACCTTGCAGCAGTTGGTGCGCGCCGCCGAAGCCAACCGGCGTCTGGCCGTGGAGATGCAGGACGTCACTCAGTGGCTCGACGAGGCACTGAACCGCTGGCACCTGATGCGCCCCGAGGCCAGTTACCGTTTCCAGCGTCTCGGCCAGGGCACCGTGCCGCGCATGGCGCCGCCACCGGATCTGACCCAGGCGCTGCTCAATCTGTTGAACAATGCCGCCGATGCCTGCCCGGAAAATCTCCAGGTGACGCTGGACTGGGATGCGGAAACCGTGACCATCAGCATTCGTGACCACGGCGCCGGTGTGCCGTTGGCCATCGCCGAGCAGATCGGCAAACCGTTTTTTACCACCAAGGGCAAAGGTTTCGGCCTGGGCCTGTTTTTGAGCAAGGCCAGCGTGACACGCGCCGGCGGCTCAGTGAAACTCTATAGTCATGAGGAAGGCGGCACGCTCACCGAGCTGCGCCTGCCCCACGGCGCCCGAGGAGACCAACATGAGTGACGAAATCCAAGTCGAAGGCGAAGAACTGCCGCATTTGCTGCTGGTCGACGACGACGCGACCTTCACCCGAGTGATGGCCCGTGCCATGGCCCGCCGTGGCTTTCGCGTCAGCACCGCCGGTTCCGCCGAAGAAGGCCTGACCATCGCCCAGGCCGACCTGCCGGACTATGCCGCGCTGGACCTGAAAATGGACGGCGACTCCGGTCTGGTGCTGCTGCCCAAGCTGCTGGAGCTGGACCCGGAAATGCGCGTGGTGATCCTCACCGGTTATTCGAGCATTGCCACCGCGGTCGAAGCGATCAAGCGTGGCGCCTGCAACTACCTGTGCAAACCGGCCGACGCCGACGACGTACTGGCCGCGCTGCTCTCCGAACACGCCGACCTCGACAGTCTGGTGCCGGAAAACCCGATGTCGGTTGACCGCCTGCAATGGGAGCACATCCAGCGTGTGCTCACCGAGCACGAAGGCAACATCTCCGCCACTGCCCGCGCCCTGGGCATGCACCGCCGCACCCTGCAGCGCAAACTGCAGAAGCGCCCGGTTCGTCGCTGAACCTGCGCTGAACGGCCATCGCCAGCTCTCGCGATAACGCGCACCGATCAACTATGATCGGTGCGTGTCTGTTCTTATCTTTATCGAGCCTTTTCCATGAATCAGAACGCTGAATATTCCGCGGTCAACGATGCTGTGCGCGGGCAGTTTTTTCGCAAGGTGTGGGCGATCATCACGCCTTACTGGCGCAGTGAAGAGAAGGGCAAGGCCTGGACGCTGCTGATTGCGGTGATCGCACTCTCGCTGCTCAGCGTGGGTATCTCGGTGTGGTTCAACACCTGGTACAAGGATTTTTACAACGCGCTGCAAAAGAAGGATGAAGCGGCGTTCTGGCGCTTGATTCTGTATTTTTGCGGCATTGCGGCCGTGGCGATTGTCGGTGCCGTGTACCGGCTGTATCTGACCCAGATGCTGACGATTCGCTGGCGGGCCTGGCTCACCGAAAAGCATTTCTCCCGTTGGCTCGCCGACAAGAATTACTATCAGCTGGAGCAGGGCGGTTACACCGATAACCCGGACCAGCGGATTTCCGAAGACCTCAACAACTTCACCTCCAATACCCTTGAGCTGGGGATTGGTCTGCTGCGCAATATCGTCAGTCTGGTGTCGTTCTCGATCATTCTGTGGGGCGTGTCGGGCAGCATCGAAGTCTATGGCATCACCATCCCCGGCTACATGTTCTGGTGCGTGCTGGTCTACGCCGTGGTGGGCAGCTGGCTGACGCACCTGATCGGTCGTCGCCTGATCGGCCTGAACAACCAACAACAACGCTTCGAAGCCGACCTGCGTTTTTCCATGGTGCGGATTCGCGAGAATGCCGAGAGCATCGCGTTGTATAACGGCGAGCCGAACGAAAATCGTCGTTTGAGCGGGCGCTTCGGCAATGTCTGGCACAACTTCTGGGACATCATGAAAGTGTCCAAGCGTCTGACATTCTTCACTGCCGGTTACAGCCAGGCGGCCATCATCTTCCCGTTTATCGTGGCCTCGCCGCGTTACCTCGCCGGCAAGATCGAACTGGGCGAACTGATGCAAATCAGCTCGGCATTCGGCAACGTCCAGGAGAGCTTCAGCTGGTTCATCAGCGCCTATCAGAGTCTCGCATCCTGGCGCGCCACCTGTGATCGTCTGTTGAGTTTCCGTCAGGCCATGACCGATAACGAACAGCGTACCCCGGCCATCGATGTACAGAATCAGGGCAGCGAACTCAAAGTGCACAACCTCGGCCTGGATCTGGCCGATGGTCGCCACCTGCTGACCAATGCCGACATGACCGTGGAGCCGGGCGACCGGGTGATGCTCAGCGGCCGCTCCGGCAGCGGCAAGTCCACACTGCTGCGGGCGATGGGGCATTTGTGGCCAGCGGGGCACGGCAACATCCGCTTGCCGGCGGCGCGTTATCTGTTCCTGCCGCAGAAACCCTATTTGCCAATTGGCACCCTGCGCGAAGCCTTGAGTTATCCACAACCGGGCGACACCTACGCGCCGGAGCGTTACGCGCAGGTGCTGGAGATTTGTCGTCTGCCGCATCTGGTCGCGCGCCTGGATGAAGCCAATCACTGGCAGCGCATGCTCTCGCCGGGTGAGCAGCAACGCCTGGCCTTCGCCCGCGCCATGCTTTACGCGCCGCAATGGCTGTACATGGACGAAGCGACGTCGGCGATGGATGAAGAGGATGAGGCAACGTTGTATCAGGCGCTGATCGATCAGTTGCCGGGTCTGAGCATCGTCAGCGTCGGCCACCGCAGCAGCCTGAAACGCTTCCATCCACGGCACGTGCGGATCGACAGCGGGCATCTGGTAGAACAGGCCGTGACCGCCTGACCCCCTCTGTAGGAGCTGCCGCAGGCTGCGATCTTTTGATGTTGTTTTTGAAGATCAAAAGATCGCAGCCTGCGGCAGCTCCTACAAGGGCAGGGTGTTGACTCGACAGTGATCGTACAACCCGCCTGCGCTATGATGCGAACCAAGCCGAATTTTCGAGACCAGACGTTGACCATGGAAAACCCGATCGACACCCCACGCCTCCCGCGCAAGCGCCGCAGCCTGGCCCAGGAGCTGGTGACGGTGCTGACCGAGCAGATCCGCGACGGTCTGCTCAAGCGCGGCGACAAATTGCCCACCGAGTCGGCGATCATGCAGGAGCATGGCGTCAGCCGCACCGTGGTGCGCGAGGCAATCTCCCGGTTGCAGGCCGCCGGCCAGGTGGAAACCCGCCACGGCATCGGCACCTTCGTGCTCGACACGCCGAGCCCCAGCGGTTTTCGCATCGACCCGGCGACGGTCGTCACCCTGCGTGATGTGCTGGCGATTCTCGAATTGCGCATCAGTCTGGAAGTGGAGTCCGCCGGCCTCGCTGCGCAACGCCGCAGTCCCGAACAACTGGCGACCATGCGCGCCGCCCTCGATGCGCTGAACGACAGCGTCGCCCACGCCAGCGATGCGGTGGCCTCGGACTTCGCCTTCCACCTGGAAATCGCCCTGTCCACCGGCAACCGCTATTTCACCGACATCATGACCCACCTGGGCACCAGCATCATTCCGCGTACGCGGCTGAATTCGGCGCGGCTGGCCCATGATGATCAGCAGCATTACATGAACCGCCTGAGCCGTGAGCACGAGGAAATCTACGAGGCGATTGCCCGCCAGGATTCCGATGCGGCGCGGGCGGCCATGCGCCTGCACCTGACCAACAGCCGTGAGCGGTTGCGTCAGGCGCATGAAGAGGCGCAGGCGCAGCGCGGGTGAGTGTCTGGCAGTCTGTTCGCGCCTGACACACCGCCATCGCTGGCAAGCCAGCTCCCACAGGTTCCTATGTTGAAGCGGATTTCGTGTACGGCATCAATCACTGTGGGAGCTGGCTTGCCAGCGATGAGGGCGGTGAATTCAGCGCGGCAATATCGAGCGATCCACCCTCACCGCCAGTCGCGCTTTCCCCGGTTTGGCAACAAACGCCACCTCGCCTGATTGATCCACAACCCCCCGCGCAATCGGCTTGCCATCCGCCAGCAACTCCAATGGCGCACCTTGCAGCGACTGCCCCGACGCCAATTCCAGTTTCAACGTGATGGTCATGCTCATTCTCCTTGATTGACGTTGCCCGTCGGGTGGTAGTCCTTGAGCAGCAGGTACGTGCTCCAGCCCCACCAGTCATCGATGGTGGCGGTGTCGTTTAGGTTGTTCACATCTTTGCGCCGCAGCACCTTGCCGCCCTCGACGCGGAACAGCGGCGCGAAATTGCTGGAAAGGTTCAGCACCGCCGTCAGATCCGGAAGGCGTTGCAGCGCGGCAAACGTCGAAGGGGCGGGCACGTTGCCGCTGAGATAGGCAGCGAAGACTTCGTCCGCCGAGGCCTGCACCGCCAGATTGACCTGGGTGCGGTTGTCCGCGTCGCTGGCGTCGAAGTAGCGTTTGTCGCCGTAGGCGCGCCATTGATCGCCGTGGGCGTTGCGCACCTTGAGGCCGAATTTGCTGTCTTCGTCGTGCATGAAGCGGGTCACCAGCGAGCCGAGATCGCTCGGCGTGACCGCCGCCGCCATTTCCTTGCGCGGCACCCGCAGGTGGCCGGCAGAGAACAGGTCGGTGAGGAAGTGGTCGGCAAATGCGTTCATCGCGTAGGCCCGTTCCAGTTGTTGCTCATCGTGAGTGGCGCGGGCCGCGACGGCGGTTTGCAGGGCGGCGGTGTGCCCGGCGATGTAGGCCAGTCTGGCCCATTCGCCGAAGTGGTCGGCGTTGTTCGCCGCCAGTTTCAGATAACGCCCGAGCGGGAACAGCGCCGAGACAAAACTGCCGCCACCAGTGATCTTGTTCCACTCTTCGGACAACGTATCTCCGAGCGCATCGTAGGCTTCGTGCGGTGCTTTGCCGTCCTTGATCGCCTGTTTAACCGCGTCGACCTCTCTTTGCATGATCGCAAGAATCTGCGTCGCTTCGGCGCGGGAGGCCGGGAGCACGGCGAGAGAGTCGAATGCGGCATTGAAGCGGTTCAGGCGATCAGCCGGGGTAGCGCCTTCGTTGATCGGTCGATCGACCACGCCGTAGAAATCTCCAGCCAGCGCCACCACCTGGCCGTAGGTCAGCGCAAGGCCGTTGGGCAAGTGCAAGGGTAGGTTTTGCGCACGAATCGGTTCGGCGTTTTCGCTGAAGCGCAGCAAGGTGTTATCGCCGATGGCCGTGTGTTCAGCGCCTTCGAAGCGCAGTGGCGGTCGAATTTTCAAGGCGTCGCCGGGGAGGGCAGTGGCCGGTTCGAGATCGTTGTGGGCGTCGGCAATATGCAGCAGCAGATGCGGATTGTCGGCGCTGAAGTGGATGCCATTGATCGTGAAAAGATCGTCGAAACGGGCGATGACCGGTTTGGGGCGTTCCTGTGGTTTTGCATGTAGTCCGGACATTTCTAGCTCCTTGATATGTCGTCGGTGGATTTATTTTTAGCTGTATGTATATACAGTCTAATCGAGCCTAGACCAGATATTTCCTACGTCAAGAAACAATCCTGTCCGACAAAACGCTCCGGGCGACGATGAAATGCAGTTGACGGTTGTCTTTTAAGTTGTACGATGACTTACAACTTCAGCGCTGGCTGAACCATAAAACTCACAAGAAACGTTGTTACCCAGGGTGTTCGAAAAAATGAATCCACAAGAACTGAAGTCCATTCTCTCCGCCGGTCTGCTGTCGTTCCCGGTGACCGATTTCAACGCCCAGGGCGACTTTCATCGCGCCGGCTACATCAAGCGTCTTGAATGGCTGGCCCCGTACGGCGCGTCGGCACTGTTCGCAGCGGGCGGCACCGGTGAATTCTTCTCCCTGGCCGCCAGCGAATACTCGGAAGTCATCAAGACGGCGGTCGATACCTGCGCCAGCAGCGTGCCGATCCTGGCCGGTGTCGGCGGCTCGACCCGTCAGGCCATCGAATACGCACAGGAAGCCGAGCGTCTGGGCGCCAAAGGCCTGCTGCTGCTGCCGCACTACCTGACCGAAGCCAGCCAGGACGGCGTTGCCGCCCACGTTGAAGCGGTGTGTAAATCGGTGAACATCGGCGTGGTGGTCTACAACCGCAACGTCTGCCGCTTGAACGCAGCACTGCTGGAACGTCTGGCCGAGCGCTGCCCGAACCTGATCGGCTACAAGGACGGTCTGGGCGATATCGAGCTGATGGTGTCGATCCGTCGCCGCCTCGGTGATCGCTTCAGCTACCTCGGTGGCTTGCCGACCGCTGAAGTCTACGCCGCTGCCTACAAGGCTTTGGGCGTCCCGGTTTACTCCTCGGCGGTGTTCAACTTCATCCCGAAAACCGCGATGGATTTCTACCACGCGATTGCTCGCGAAGATCACGCCACCGTCGGCAAGATCATCGACGACTTCTTCCTGCCGTACCTCGACATCCGCAACCGCAAGGCCGGTTACGCCGTGAGCATCGTCAAAGCCGGGGCCAAAATTGCCGGCTATGACGCAGGCCCGGTGCGGGCGCCGCTGACCGACCTGACCGGCGAAGAATTCGAAATGCTCGCCGCGCTGATCGACAAGCAAGGCGCGCAATAAACACCGACCCACAAGGCCGCTGAGCAATCAGCGGCTTTTGCGTAGAGAGGAGAATTTTCTGTGGCTGATTCCAAGCGTTACGACAACTACATCAACGGTGAATGGGTCGCCGGTGCCGATTACTCGGCCAACATCAACCCGTCCGAGTTGAGCGACACCATCGGCGATTACGCCAAGGCTGACCTGACTCAGGTTAACGCCGCCATCGATGCGGCCCGCGCGGCGTTCCCAGCCTGGTCGACCTCCGGCATTCAGGCCCGTCACGATGCGCTGGATAAAGTCGGCACGGAAATCCTCGCCCGTCGCGAAGAACTCGGCACCCTGCTGGCCCGGGAAGAGGGCAAGACCCTGCCCGAAGCCATTGGCGAAGTGACCCGCGCCGGCAACATCTTCAAGTTCTTCGCCGGTGAATGCCTGCGTCTGTCCGGCGACTACGTGCCGTCGGTGCGCCCGGGCGTCAACGTCGAAGTCACCCGCGAAGCCCTCGGTGTGGTCGGCCTGATCACCCCGTGGAACTTCCCGATTGCGATTCCGGCCTGGAAGATCGCTCCGGCGTTGGCCTACGGCAACTGCGTGGTGCTCAAACCTGCCGATCTGGTGCCGGGCTGTGCCTGGGCGCTGGCAGAAATCATCTCCCGAGCAGGCTTCCCGGCCGGCGTGTTCAACCTGGTGATGGGCAGCGGTCGGGTGGTCGGCGAAGCGCTGGTCAACAGCCCGAAAGTCGATGGCATCAGCTTCACCGGTTCGGTCGGCGTAGGTCGGCAGATCGCGGTCAGTTGCGTGTCGCGCCAGGCCAAGGTGCAGCTGGAAATGGGCGGCAAGAACCCGCAGATCATTCTCGACGACGCCGACCTCAAACAAGCGGTCGAGCTGTCGGTGCAGAGCGCGTTCTACTCCACCGGCCAGCGCTGCACGGCGTCGAGCCGCCTGATCGTCACCGCCGGGATTCACGACAAATTTGTCGAAGCGATGGCCGAGCGCATGCAGTCGATCAAGGTCGGCCACGCGCTGAAATCCGGCACCGACATCGGTCCGGTGGTTTCCCAGGCGCAGCTTGAACAGGACATGAAGTACATCGACATCGGCCAGAGCGAAGGTGCACGTCTGGTCAGCGGCGGTGGTCTGGTGACCTGCGACACCGAAGGCTACTTCCTCGCGCCAACGCTGTTTGCCGACAGCGAAGCGTCGATGCGCATCAGCCGTGAAGAAATCTTCGGCCCGGTGGCCAACGTCGTCCGCGTGGCCGATTACGAGGCGGCGCTGGCGATGGCCAACGACACCGAGTTCGGCTTGTCGGCCGGTATCGCCACCACGTCGCTGAAGTACGCCAACCACTTCAAGCGTCATTCGCAGGCCGGGATGGTGATGGTCAATCTGCCGACCGCCGGTGTCGATTACCACGTTCCGTTCGGTGGCCGTAAGGGTTCATCCTATGGCTCACGTGAGCAAGGCCGCTATGCACAAGAGTTCTACACCGTGGTGAAAACCGCCTACATCGGTTCCTGATACACGCAATACCTGTGGGAGCTGGCTTGCCAGCGATGCGGACGACGCGATATGCCCTCGTACCGCGGTGATGCCATCGCTGGCAAGCCAGCTCCCACAAAAGCAACACCAAAGAAGATTCACCCGCGCATAAAAATAATCAGTGGGAGTACATCTACATGCAATCGTCCAAGCCGACTCACGTCCGCTATTTGATCCTGCTCATGCTGTTTCTGGTGACCACGATCAACTACGCCGACCGCGCGACCATCGCCATCGCCGGTTCCAGCCTGCAAAAAGACCTCGGCATCGACGCGGTCACCCTCGGTTATATCTTCTCCGCTTTCGGTTGGGCCTACGTCGCCGGGCAGATTCCCGGTGGCTGGCTGCTCGATCGTTTCGGTTCGAAAAAAGTCTACGCCCTGAGCATTTTCTGCTGGTCGCTGTTCACCGTGCTGCAAGGCTTTGTCGGTGAATTCGGCATGTCCACGGCGATCGTCGCGCTGTTCATGCTGCGCTTTCTGGTGGGTCTGGCCGAAGCGCCGTCGTTCCCCGGCAACGCGCGCATTGTCGCGGCCTGGTTCCCGACTGCAGAACGCGGTACCGCGTCGGCGATCTTCAACTCGGCGCAATACTTCGCCACCGTGCTGTTCGCGCCGCTGATGGGCTGGATCGTCTACACCTTCGGCTGGGAACACGTGTTTATCGTCATGGGCGTGTTCGGCATCGTGTTCTCGGGGATCTGGCTCAAGGTTATCCACAGCCCACGCCAACATCCGCTGGCCAACGAAGCGGAAGTGCAGTTCATCGCCGACAACGGCGGCATGGTCGACATGGACGTCAAGCAAGGCAAAAAAACTGACGGGCCGAAGTGGGATTACATCCGCCAGTTGCTGACCAACCGCATGATGCTCGGCGTGTATCTGGGCCAGTACTGCATCAACGGCATCACCTATTTCTTCCTGACCTGGTTCCCCGTGTACCTGGTGCAGGAGCGCGGCATGACCATTCTCAAGGCCGGTTTCATCGCCTCGTTGCCGGCGATCTGCGGCTTCATCGGTGGCGTGCTGGGCGGGGTGATTTCCGATTACCTGCTGCGCAAGGGCCATTCGCTGACCTTCGCCCGCAAGGCACCGATCATCGCCGGTCTGCTGGTGTCCAGCAGCATCGTGGCCTGCAACTATGTTGACGTGGAATGGATGGTGGTCGGCTTCATGGCCCTGGCATTCTTCGGCAAAGGCGTGGGCGCACTGGGTTGGGCGGTGGTCTCCGACACTTCGCCGAAACAGATCGCCGGTCTGAGCGGTGGCCTGTTCAACACCTTCGGCAACATCGCTTCGATTACCACGCCGATCGTGATTGGCTACATCATCAGCTCCACCGGTTCGTTCAAATGGGCGCTGGTGTTCGTCGGTGCCAACGCACTGGTGGCGGTGTTCAGCTATCTGGTGATCGTCGGCCCGATCAAACGGGTTGTGCTCAAAGAGCCGCCAACCAACGGTGGTTCTGAAATCACCGGCAAATTGTCTCAAGCGCATTCCTGAGGAGCGGCGTCATGCAGTTGATTGAACATTCCGACTCGCCGCGCTACATCCGCCTGCACGAGCGGGACAACGTAGTGATTGTGGTCAACGACCAGGGCGTGCCGGCGGGCACCGAGTTCCCGGACGGTCTGGTGACCGTGGATTTTGTGCCGCAGAGCCACAAGGTCACCCTCGAGGACATTCCCGAGGGCGGCCAGGTGATTCGCTACGGCCAGACCATCGGCTACGCGTTGCAGCCGATCCCACGCGGCAGCTGGGTCAAGGAAGATCAACTGCGCATGCCCACCGCGCCGCCGCTGGACAGCCTGCCGCTGTCCACCGAAGTGCCGGCCGCGCAGGCCCCGCTGGAAGGTTTCACCTTTGAGGGTTACCGCAACGCCGACGGCACCGTCGGTACGCGCAATATCCTCGGGATCACCACCACGGTGCAGTGCGTGACTGGCGTGCTCGATCACGCGGTGAAACGCATCAAGGACGAGTTGCTGCCGAAGTATCCGCACGTCGATGATGTGGTGGCGCTGACCCACAGTTACGGCTGCGGCGTGGCGATCACCGCCACCGACGCCTACATACCGATCCGCACCGTGCGCAATCTTGCGCGCAACCCGAACCTCGGTGGCGAAGCGCTGGTGATCAGCCTGGGCTGCGAGAAATTGCAGGCCGGGCAGGTGATGCACGAGGACGATGCCTCGGTCGATCTCAGCGAGCCATGGCTGTATCGCCTGCAGGATTCCAGTCACGGTTTCACCGAGATGATCGAGCAGATCATGGCCTTGGCCGAGACCCGTTTGAGGAGGCTCGACCAGCGCCGCCGCGAAACCGTGCCGGCCTCCGAGCTGATCCTCGGCATGCAGTGCGGCGGCAGCGATGCGTTCTCCGGCATCACCGCCAACCCGGCGCTGGGTTATGCCTCGGACTTGCTGCTGCGTGCGGGGGCGACGGTGATGTTTTCCGAAGTCACCGAAGTGCGCGATGCGATTTATCTGCTGACTTCCCGTGCCGAGACCAAGACCGTGGCGCAGGAACTGGTGCGCGAGATGGACTGGTACGACCGTTATCTGGCCAAGGGCGAAGCGGATCGCAGCGCCAACACCACACCGGGCAACAAGAAGGGCGGGTTGTCGAACATTGTCGAGAAGTCGCTGGGTTCGATCGTCAAATCCGGCAGCAGCGCGATCAACGGTGTGCTCGGCCCGGGCGAGCGTTTCAAGCGCAAGGGGCTGATCTTCTGCGCGACACCGGCCAGTGATTTTGTCTGCGGCACGCTGCAACTGGCGGCGGGAATGAACCTGCATGTGTTCACCACCGGGCGGGGTACGCCGTACGGGTTGGCGATGGCGCCGGTGGTGAAGGTTTCGACGCGTACGGAATTGGCGCAGCGCTGGCCGGACCTGATCGACATCGATGCCGGACGAATCGCCACCGGGCGCGCGTCCATCGAGGAGTTGGGCTGGGAGTTGTTCCACTACTACCTGGATGTGGCGAGCGGCAAGCAGCAGACCTGGGCGGAGAAGCACAAGCTGCATAACGACATCACGTTGTTCAATCCGGCGCCGATTACCTGATGGTTTGTGGGGCAAAAGCTACCCTCACCCCAACCCTCTCCCGGAGGGAGAGGGGGCCGATCCGGGAATATTTTAGTAATACACCGACCTGAAAATGCTTTGCCGAATCCATAGTCGACTCGGTATTGCAGGTCGATGTATGACGCACCACACCTCAGTCAGTCCCCTCTCCCTCCGGGAGAGGGTTAGGGTGAGGGGCTTTTCAAGCTTTTGGCTTATCATTAAGCCCTGACGACGCTCACCCAAAGGCTCCCCCCGGCATGCTGGCAATCTTCCTCGAAACCCTGAACATCACCGCGCCGGTGTTTGCCATGCTGTTCCTCGGGGTGTTGCTCAAGCGCATCGACTGGATCAACGACAACTTCATCCACACCGCCTCCTCGCTGGTGTTCAACGTCAGCATGCCGGCGCTGCTGTTTCTGGGGATTCTGCATGCGGATCTGCACGCCGCGCTGCAACCGGCGCTGCTGATCTATTTTGCGGTTGCGACGCTGATGAGTTTTGCTCTGGCCTGGGGCTGGGCGATCATCAAGTGTCCGCGCGAGGATCGCGGCATCTACACCCAGGGCGCGTTTCGCGGCAACAACGGGGTGATCGGTCTGGCGCTGGCGGCGAGCATGTACGGCGACTACGGGATTTCCCTCGGGGCGATTCTCGCGGCGCTGGTGATCCTGTTCTACAACACCCTGTCGACCATCGTGCTGGCGGTGTACAGCCCGGTGATCAAGTCCGATCCGTGGAGCATCTGCAAAAGCGTGTTCAGCAATCCGTTGATCGTCAGCGTGATTGCGGCGGCGCCGTTTGCCTGGTTCAAGATCAGCCTGCCGGGCTGGCTGGAAACCTCCGGCCAGTATCTGGCGCAAACCACGTTGCCGCTGGCGCTGATCTGCATTGGTGGCACGCTGTCACTGGCGGCGCTGCGTCAGAGCGGCAGCATGGCACTCAGCTCCAGTCTGCTGAAGATGGTCGGTCTGCCGGTGCTGGCAACCCTCGGTGCGTGGCTGTGGGGTTTTCGCGGGGCGGAGCTGGGAATTCTGTTTCTGTACTTCGGCAGCCCGACGGCGGCGGCTAGTTTCGTCATGGCCCGGGCGGCGCAGGGCAATCATGAGCTGGCAGCGGCGATCATTGTGCTGACCACGCTGATGGCGGCGGTGACCACCAATATCGGGATCTTTCTGTTGCAGTGGGGTGGGTGGATTTAAAGCAGATCAAAAGATCGCAGCCTGCGGCAGCTCCTACATTGGGATGCGTTCTCCTGTAGGAGCTGCCGCAGGCTGCGATCTTTCAGCTTTTCTGGTAACTGTCGATCACTTCCTGCGCCGCGCGAAACGCATCAATCGCCGCCGGCACGCCGGCGTACACCGCGCAATGCAGCAGCGCCTCGCGAATCTCCTCGACCGTGCAGCCATTGTTCAGCGCACCCCGCACGTGGCCTTTCAACTCCTGGGGGCACTTCAACGCGGTCAGCGCAGCCAGGGTGATCAGGCTGCGGGTTTTCAGCGGCAGACCTTCGCGATTCCACACGCCGCCCCAGGCGTGTTCATTGACGAAGTCCTGCAACGGCTGAGTGAATTCGGTGGCGTTGCCCAGCGCGCGATCAACGAACGCATCGCCCATTACCTGACGGCGGATTTCAACCCCGGTTTTCTGCGAATCGGTCATGGTACATCCCTCTTGTGGTGTTGGCGGCGCCAGGCGCGTACGGACGTGAACAACAGAAACGCCAGCAGCGTCGGCAGCACGTAGAACAGCATCAGTTTTTCCAGTTTGCCGGCCAGCGGCATGCCGGTGGTGAACGACACCACGTGCAGTCCGTAAGCCGCGTACAAACCGAGCAACAGCAGACCCTCGGCGCGGGTCACGCGGTAGCCGGAATAGAACACCGGCAGGCACAGCGCGGCGACGCCGAGCATTACCGGCAAGTCGAAATCCAGTGCGTTGGGCGAGACCGACAACGGCGTCGGTGCGATCAATGCAGTGACCCCGAGTACCCCGAGCAGGTTGAACAGGTTGGCACCAATCACGTTGCCCACGGCAATGTCGCGCTGGCCGCGCAATGCGGCGATCAGCGAGGTGGCGAGTTCCGGCAGCGAGGTGCCGACCGCGACCACGGTCAGGCCGATCACCCGTTCGGAGAAGCCCAGATCCGTCGCCACCGCCACCGCAGCACCGAGCAGCAAATGCCCGGCGAACACCAACAGCGCCAGGCCGACAACGATCATCAGCAGACTGCTGAACCACGGTGCCTGCGGGGCTTGCGGCAATTCCGAATGCGGGCGCGCCGAGTGCCGCGACTGGCGCAGCAGCAGGCCCAGATACAACGCCAGTGCCGCGAGCAGCAGCACGCCGTCGAAGCGGCCGATCTGTTCATTCCAAGCGAGGACGAACACCAGCAGGCTGGCGCCGATCATCAGTGGAATATCCAGACGCACCAGTTGCCGTGAGACTCGCAACGGAATGATCAGCGCCGACAGACCAAGGGTCACGAGGATGTTGAAGATACTGCTGCCGATCACGCTGCCGACGGCAATGTCGGGGTTGTGCGCCAGGGTCGCTTGCAGGCTGACTGCCATTTGCGGGGCGCTGCTGCCGAGGGCGACGATGGTCAGGCCGATGATCAGCGGGCGCACATGCAGGCGCGCCGCAAGACGCACGGCGGCGCGCACCATCAGTTCGGCGCCAAGGATCAGCAGGATCAGGCCGCTGAGCAACTCAATCACATTGATCAGCGGTAAATCGGCCAGTGCAAAAATGGTCAGCGCTCCATCAGTCGTCGAGGGCCTGAATGCGCACCCGCGCCGTGCCGCTGCCAAGCATGCCGAGGCGTTCGGCGGCTTCACGCGAGACATCGATCAAGCGGCCACGGGTGTGCGGGCCGCGATCATTGATGCGCACAACGCAGGATTTGTCGTTTTTCAGGTTGGTGACCTTCACCCGTGTACCGAATGGCAATTGGCGGTGGGCGGCGGTCAGGGAATGCTGGTTGAACGCTTCGCCGCTGGCGGTGCGTTTACCGTGGTGCTTGGCACCGTAATAGGAGGCGACGCCGGTCTGGTCGTAACCGTGCGGGTCGATGATGTCGTTGCTGGCGCAACCGGCGAGCAAGGAGAGCAGGGCGCAGGCGCCGAGCAGACGTTTCATTCGAAAGCTCCCAGAATAATTGTGGCGAGGGAGCTTGCTCCCGCTCGGCCGCGAAGCGGTCGCAAAACCAGCAACCGCATTCTTCCTGAAAGAGTGCGGATGCCGACTTCGGTCTGCTGCGCAGACCAGCGGGAGCAAGCTCCCTCGCCACAGGGGATCAGAGCCAGTGACAAATGCTGGCTCCATTTGCATCAGCCTTCGAGCTTGCTTTTCAGCAGTTCGTTCACTTGCTGCGGGTTGGCTTTGCCTTTCGAAGCCTTCATGGCCTGACCGACGAAGAAGCCGAACATCTTGCCGCGTTTGGCTTCGTCTGCCGCGCGGTATTGCTCGACCTGCTCGGCGTTGGCCGCGAGCATTTCGTCCAGTACTGCGGAGATCGCGCCAGTGTCGGTCACTTGCTTGAGACCGCGCTTGTCGATGATCTCGTCTGCCGTGCCTTCGCCGTTGGCCATCGCTTCGAACACCACTTTGGCGATCTTGCCGGAGATGGTGTTGTCCTTGATGCGCTGCAGCATGCCGCCCAATAGTTCAGCGGAAACCGGCGAGTCCTCGATGTCCAGGCCTTGCTTGTTGAGCAGGCTGCCCAACTCGACCATCACCCAGTTCGCCGCCAGTTTGGCGTCGCCACCAATGGCTGCGACTTTCTCGAAGTAGTCCGCTTGCTCACGGCTGGTAGCCAGCACGTTGGCGTCGTAGGCCGACAGACCGAACTGGCTCTGGAAGCGCTCGCGTTTTTGCGGTGGCAGTTCCGGCAGGGTGGCGCGCACCTCGCCGAGGAACGACTCTTCGATGACCACCGGCAGCAGGTCCGGATCGGGGAAGTAACGGTAGTCGTTGGCTTCCTCTTTGGAACGCATCGGACGGGTCTCGTCCTTGTTCGGATCGTACAGACGGGTCTGCTGGATCACTTTGCCGCCGTCTTCGATCAGCTCGATCTGCCGCTGGATCTCGGAGTTGATCGCCTTCTCGATGAAGCGGAACGAGTTGACGTTCTTGATCTCGCAGCGGGTGCCGAACTCGACCTGGCCTTTCGGGCGTACCGATACGTTGCAGTCGCAACGCAGCGAGCCTTCGGCCATGTTGCCGTCGCAGATGCCAAGGTAACGCACCAGTGCGTGGATCGCCTTGACGTAAGCCACGGCTTCCTTGGCGCTGCGCATGTCCGGCTCGGAAACGATTTCCAGCAGCGGCGTGCCGGCACGGTTCAGGTCGATGCCGGTGGCACCGTTGAATTCTTCGTGCAGGCTCTTGCCGGCGTCTTCTTCCAGGTGCGCGCGGGTGATGCCGACACGTTTGACGGTGCCGTCTTCCAGGGCGATGTCCAGGTGGCCCTTGCCGACAATCGGCAATTCCATCTGGCTGATCTGGTAGCCCTTCGGCAGATCCGGGTAGAAGTAGTTTTTACGGGCGAACACGTTGTGCTGACCGATCTCGGCGTCAATCGCCAGACCGAACATCACCGCCATGCGCACCGCTTCCTGGTTCAGTACCGGCAATACGCCGGGCATGCCCAGGTCGATCAGGCTGGCCTGGGTGTTCGGCTCGGAGCCGAACTGGGTGGAACTACCGGAAAAGATTTTCGACCGGGTAGTGAGCTGAGTGTGAATCTCCAGCCCGATCACGACTTCCCATTGCATGTGTGTCTCCTAGCCTTTTGCTGGGGATTTTGAAACGTCGCGAGCGAAGGTAAGGCAAGGCGAAAACTGGCGAGTAAGCGGAGTTGACTTTAGTCAATGAGCATTACGAGCCAGTTTTCAACGCAGCATTACCGAGCGCAGCAGTTTCAAAACCCCTGCGGGGTGCGGGTGTGCCAGTCAGTGTGTAACTGATACTGGTGGGCAACGTTGAGCAAACGGCCTTCCTGGAAATACGGCGCAAGCAACTGCACGCCCACCGGCAGACCGTCGACAAAACCGGCCGGCATCGACAGGCCCGGCAGGCCCGCGAGGTTGGCGGTGATGGTGTAGACGTCTTCCAGATAGGCAGCGACCGGGTCGCTGTTCTTCGCGCCGAGCTTCCAGGCCGGGTTCGGCGTGGTTGGGCCGAGGATGATGTCGACTTCATTAAAGGCAGCCATGAAGTCGTTCTTCACCAGACGACGGATCTTCTGCGCCTTGAGGTAGTAGGCGTCGTAGTAACCGGCGGACAGCGCGTAGGCACCGACCATGATCCGGCGCTGCACTTCAGGCCCGAAGCCTTCGCCGCGGGAGCGCTTGTACAGGTCGATCAGGTTTTCCGGGTTCTCGCAGCGATGGCCGAAGCGCACGCCGTCGAAACGCGACAGGTTCGAGGAAGCTTCGGCCGGGGCGATCACGTAGTACGCAGGAATCGCGTGCTGCATGTTCGGCAGGCTGATTTCCTTGATCACGGCACCGAGCTTCTGCAGCTCTTTGATGCTGTTCTGGATCAGTTCGGCGATGCGCGGGTCGAGACCGGCGCTGAAGTATTCCTTCGGCACGCCGATGCGCAGGCCCTGCAGCGAATCGCCAAGGCTGGCGGAGTAATCCGGAACCGGCTCATCGATGCTGGTGGAATCGTTCTGATCGAACCCGGCCATACCTTGCAACAAAATTGCGCAGTCTTCGGCAGTGCGCGCCAGAGGGCCGCCCTGATCGAGGCTGGAGGCGTACGCGATCATGCCCCAGCGCGACACACGACCGTAGGTCGGTTTCAGGCCGGTGAGGTTGGTGAATGCAGCGGGCTGACGAATCGAACCACCGGTGTCGGTGGCCGTGGCCGCCGGCAACAGACGCGCGGCAACTGCCGCCGCCGAACCACCGGAGGAGCCGCCCGGGACGTGTTCCAGGTTCCACGGGTTTTTCACCGCGCCGTACCAGCTTGACTCGTTGGCCGAACCCATGGCGAATTCGTCCATGTTGGTCTTGCCCAGAGTCACGGCGCCGGCAGCGGCCAGTTTCGCAACCACGGTGGCATCGTACGGCGCCTTGAAGTTGTCGAGCATCTTCGAGCCGCAGCTGGTGCGGATGCCCTGGGTGCAGAACAGGTCCTTGTGGGCGATCGGCGCACCGAGCAGGGCGCCGCTCTCACCATTGGCCCGGCGTGCATCGGCGGCTTTCGCCTGCTCGAGTGCCAGCTCTTCGGTGAGGCTGATGAAACTGTTGAGCTGCGGATCGAGCTGGGTAATACGCGCCAGCAGGACTTTGGTCAGCTCTTCGGAGGAAAACTTTTTATCGGCGAGACCGCGGGCGATCTCGGCCAGAGTCATTTGATGCATTGCAGGCTCTTTCCCTTTAGTCGATGACTTTCGGAACCAGATACAGGCCGTTTTCGACCGCTGGTGCGATGGACTGATAGGCCTCGCGGTGATTGGTCTCGGTCACGACGTCGGCGCGCAGGCGCTGACTGGCTTCCAGCGGGTGGGCCAAAGGCTCGATACCGTCGGTATCGACAGCCTGCATTTCGTCGACCAGCCCGAGAATGCTGTTGAGGGCGGAAGTAATGTGCGGAAGATCGGCATCATTGAGGCCAAGGCAGGCCAGATGTGCGATTTTTTCCACGTCGGAGCGTTCTAGCGCCATCGGGATTCTCCAGTGGAAAACAGAACGGACGGCGTCCGTGTGTTAGATTGTCGGAACACTACCGCACTTCTACGGTCATAAGGCCGCGATTGTGGGGCTTGGTGCACAGAAAAGCGGCCAATTTAACATATTGGCGCCTTGCCCAAAATCCCTGTCGTTGTTAGAGTTTGCCGCACTTTTTTACCCACGCGTTGCCTAGGGTCCCTTTCCCATGTTCAAGAAACTGCGTGGCATGTTTTCCAGCGATCTTTCCATTGACCTGGGCACTGCCAACACCCTTATTTACGTGCGCGAGCGCGGTATCGTCCTGAATGAGCCATCGGTTGTGGCCATTCGGACACACGGTAACCAGAAAAGTGTCGTTGCTGTCGGCACCGAAGCCAAGCGCATGCTCGGCCGTACGCCGGGCAACATTGCTGCCATTCGTCCGATGAAGGACGGCGTGATCGCCGACTTCAGCGTCTGCGAAAAGATGCTGCAATACTTTATCAACAAGGTTCACGAAAACAGCTTTCTGCAGCCCAGCCCTCGTGTGCTGATCTGCGTTCCATGCAAATCCACCCAGGTTGAGCGTCGTGCCATCCGTGAATCGGCCCTCGGTGCCGGTGCCCGTGAAGTGTTCCTGATCGAAGAGCCAATGGCTGCTGCGATCGGTGCCGGCCTGCCGGTTGAAGAAGCGCGCGGTTCGATGGTCGTCGATATCGGTGGTGGTACCACTGAAATCGCACTGATCTCCCTGAACGGTGTGGTCTATGCCGAATCCGTCCGCGTGGGCGGCGACCGCTTCGACGAAGCGATCATCACCTACGTGCGCCGCAACTACGGCAGCCTGATCGGTGAATCGACTGCCGAGCGCATCAAGCAGGAAATCGGTACGGCCTACCCGGGCGGCGAAGTTCGCGAAGTCGACGTTCGCGGTCGCAACTTGGCCGAAGGCGTTCCACGTGCATTCACCCTGAACTCCAACGAAGTGCTGGAAGCTCTGCAAGAGTCCCTGGCCACTATCGTTCAGGCGGTGAAAAGCGCGCTGGAGCAATCGCCGCCGGAACTGGCTTCCGACATCGCCGAGCGCGGCCTGGTGCTGACCGGTGGTGGCGCGCTGCTGCGTGACCTCGACAAGTTGCTGGCCCAGGAAACCGGTCTGCCGGTGATCGTTGCCGAAGATCCGCTGACCTGCGTTGCTCGCGGCGGTGGCCGTGCATTGGAAATGATGGACAAGCACACCATGGACCTGCTCTCCAGCGAATAAGCGCCGGTTTGCAATACGTGGGTGAGCGCGCAGGCAGCACTTTGCAGTGCTGCCTGTTGGCGTTTATCTTCTGTCAGTCTTCATCCAGGCCGGTTTGATGCCGTATGAATAAACAGAACATTTGCCTGGGAGGAGCGGCTTATTAAACCGCTTTTCGCCAAAGGCCCTTCGTTGGGTGTGCGCCTGTTGGTGCTGGCCGTGCTGTCGGTCGCGCTGATGGTGGTCGATGCCCGCTTCGACCTGCTCAAACCCGCGCGCAAACAAGCGTCGCTGGTGTTGATGGACGCCTACTGGATCACCGACCTGCCCGGACGGCTGTGGGAAGGCATCGCCAGTCAGTTCGGCAGCCGCACCGAGCTGGTCGCCGAAAACGAAAAACTCAAGACCGAGAACCTGCTGTTGCAGGGGCGCATGCAGAAGCTTGCCGCCCTTACCGAGCAGAACGTGCGGCTGCGCGAGTTGCTCAATTCCTCCGCACTGGTCAACGAAAAGGTCGAAGTGGCCGAGTTGATCGGTATGGACCCCAATCCCTTCACCCATCGCATCATCATCAATAAAGGTGAGCGCGATGGCGTGGTGCTCGGTCAGCCGGTGCTCGATGCGCGCGGTCTGATGGGCCAGGTGGTCGAGTTGATGCCGTACACCTCCCGGGTGCTGCTGCTGACCGACACCACTCACAGCATTCCTGTCCAGGTGAACCGTAACGGTCTGCGGGCGATTGCCAGCGGCACCGGCAACCCGGAACGTCTGGAGCTGCGGCATGTTGCTGATACCGCCGACATCAAGGAAGGCGATCTGCTGGTCAGCTCCGGCCTCGGTCAGCGCTTCCCGGCCGGTTATCCGGTGGCGACGGTCAAGGAAGTCATTCACGACTCCGGCCAGCCGTTCGCGATTGTCCGTGCGGTGCCGACCGCGGCGCTGAATCGCAGCCGTTACCTGCTGCTGGTATTCAGCGACAACCGCACCGCCGAAGAGCGTGCCAACGATGCGGCGCAGGCCCAGGAAAATCTTGATGCGCAGGGCGGTGGCCCGATGCTTCCGGCCACGGTGCCGAAAGTCGTCAACCCACCGGCGGCGGCAACGCCAGCTGCAGCCGCCGCTCCAGCTCCAGCTGCTGCGGCCAGCACTACGCCGGCCAAACCTGCGGCCAAGCCAGCGGCGGCGAGCAAGCCGCCAGCATCCCATCCGGCTGCGCGACCGGCGGCGAAACCGCCCGCCACTGCGCCGGCCAATACCGGGAGGCAAGAATAATGGTCGGGGCTACTGCTTCGCGTAACGGCTGGATTGTCTGGCTGACGTTTGTCGTCGGCATCCTGCTGAGTGTTTCACCGCTGCCGATGTTCATGGAAATCCTGCGCCCGCTGTGGCTGGCCTTGCTGCTGACCTTCTGGGCGTTGTACATGCCGCATACGGTCGGCATGGTCACCGCGTTCTGCCTGGGGCTGGCCGAAGACGTGCTGCAGGGCGATCTGCTTGGTCAGAATGCCTTGATCCTGACGCTGATCACCTTCCTGGTGCTGTCGTTGCAGCAGCGTCTGCGGATGTTCCCGATGTGGCAGCAATGCCTGGTGATCCTGGTGATCTTCGGCCTCGCTCAACTGGTTCAATTGTGGCTCAGCGCCTTGACCGGCAATCGTCAGCCCACTCTGGCGCTGGTATTGCCGGCACTGGTCAGTGCCTTGCTCTGGCCTTGGGTCAGCTTCGCTTTGCGTGGATTGCGCCGGCGCTACAAAATCAACTGATTCGGTCAGGCATGTGCCCGCACCTCGACAAGGGAGATGTCTTGATGAAGCCGCTTTACCTCGCCTCTGGTTCGCCGCGTCGGCGTGAGTTGCTCACGCAGATCGGCGTGCCGTTCTCCGCCATCAGTGCGGACATCGATGAAACCCCGCTCCCTGAAGAATCGCCCTCGGCCTATGTCGAACGCCTTGCGCGCGGCAAGGCCGAGGCTGGTCGGCGCACGCGGGTGTCCGACGCGGCGTTTTGCGTTCTGGGCGCGGACACCGCGGTGGTGCTCGACGGCAAAATTCTTGGCAAACCGGTGGACGAAGCCGATGCATGCGCCATGCTGATGATGTTGTCCGGCAAGGAGCATGAAGTGCTGACTGCCATCGCCGTGCTCGAAGGCCAGCGCTGCGAGTCGCTTGTGGTGCGCAGTCTGGTGCGGTTCCGCCCGATCAGCCGCGAAGAGGCTGCGGCCTACTGGGCCAGTGGCGAACCCCGGGACAAGGCCGGCGGTTATGGCATTCAGGGCCTCGGCGCGGTGTTTGTCGCCGGGCTCAATGGCAGCTATTCGGCGGTGGTCGGGCTGCCGGTTTGCGAAACCGCAGAACTGTTGGGCCATTTCGGCATACCCTGTTGGCAAAACCTGAACGCGCAATGAGCGTCGTACGAATCAAGATGCGGCCATTATCGTGAACATGCCTGAACGAGACCCTGCCATGAGTGAAGAGATTCTGATCAACATCACGCCGATGGAATCGCGCGTGGCGGTGGTCGAAAACGGTGTGCTGCAAGAAGTCCACGTTGAGCGCACGCAGAAACGCGGGATCGTCGGCAACATCTATAAAGGCAAGATTGTCCGGGTGCTGCCGGGCATGCAGGCGGCATTCGTCGATATCGGACTGGATCGCGCTGCGTTCATTCATGCCTCGGAAATTTCCCTGCGCGAAGGCCCGGCGGTGGAAAGCATCAGCGCGCTGGTGCACGAAGGTCAGAGCCTGGTGGTGCAGGTGACCAAGGATCCGATCGGCTCGAAAGGTGCGCGGCTGACCACGCAGTTGTCGATTCCGTCGCGCTATCTGGTGTACATGCCGCGCACCGCCCACGTCGGCATTTCCCTGAAAATCGAAGACGAAGCCGAGCGCGAGCGCCTCAAGCAGGTGGTCAGCGATTGTGTGGCCAAGGAAGGGATCAAGGAGGCCGGAGGCTTCATCCTGCGTACCGCCGCCGAAGGTGCCGGGGCCGATGAAATCCTCATGGACATCCGTTACCTGCGCCGTCTGTGGGATCAGATCAATGCGCAGATCCAGACCATCGGCGCGCCGAGTGTGATCTACGAAGATCTCGGTCTGGCCCTGCGCACCTTGCGCGATCTGGTCAGCCCGAAAATCGAGAAAATCCGCATCGATTCCCGGGAAACGTTCCAGAAAACCACGCAGTTCGTCGCCGAATTAATGCCGGAAATCGCCGATCGTCTGGAACACTATCCGGGCGAACGGCCGATTTTCGATCTGTATGGCGTCGAAGACGAAATCCAGAAAGCCCTCGAGCGCAAAGTGCCGCTCAAGTCCGGCGGTTATCTGGTGGTCGATCCGGCCGAAGCCATGACCACCATCGACGTCAACACCGGCGCGTTTGTCGGCCATCGCAACCTTGAAGAAACCATCTTCAAGACCAACCTCGAAGCCGCCACCGCGATTGCCCGGCAGATGCGCCTGCGCAATCTGGGCGGGATCATCATCATCGACTTCATCGACATGGAAGATGAAGAGCATCAGCGCCAGGTGCTGCGCACCCTGGAAAAACAGCTCGAACGTGATCACGCCAAGACCAACATCATCGGCATCACCGAGTTGGGCCTGGTGCAGATGACCCGCAAACGCACCCGCGAAAGCCTTGAGCAAGTGCTGTGCGAGCCGTGCAGCAGTTGCCAGGGCCGGGGCAAGCTGAAGACCCCGGAAACCATCTGTTACGAGATTTTCCGCGAGATTCTGCGCGAAGCCCGCGCCTATCAGGCCGAAGGTTACCGGGTGCTGGCGAACCAGAAAGTGGTGGACCGTTTGCTCGATGAAGAATCCGGTAACGTCGCCGAGCTTGAAGGGTTCATTGGCCGCACCATACGCTTTCAGGTCGAAACCATGTATTCCCAGGAACAATATGACGTGGTGCTGCTCTGAGATCCTGCGGCACCTTCAATCCAAAACGGCTGGCCTCAGCTTTTCGCAGTTTTATCGCCATGGGAGCCAACTGACATGGAGCGTCTGACACGCATTCTGGCCGCACTGACCCGCTGGGGGCTGGGCCTGTGCGCGTTGGTTCTGGTGTTGATGGCGTTGTACGTCAGCCTCGGTCGGGAACTGACGCCGCTGGTGGCGGAATACCGCACCGATATCGAAGACAAGGCCACCGCTGCGCTCGGCATGCCGTTGCAGATCGGCGAACTGGAAGGCAACTGGAGCGGTTTCGCGCCGATTCTGCTGGCCCATGATGTGATGGTCGGTGAGGGCGCGAATGCCTTGCGTCTGGATCGGGTGCGCGTGGTGCCCGATCTGTGGGCCAGTCTGCTGGCCCGCGAAGTGCGCATCGCCCATCTGGAACTGAACGGCCTGAAGATTAGCGTCAAGGAAGCACAGGACGGCACCTGGGCGCTGGAAGGCCTGCCGGTGCAGAACGACCAGCCGCTGGATCCCCAGCAACTGTTCAATCGCTCGCAGATGGTTCAGCAACTGTCGGTGCTCGACAGTCAGGTGACCGTGCAGCCGCTGGATCAGGCGCCGATGACCTTTACCTACGTCGGTCTCAATCTGAAAACCGGCAGCAGCCGTCAGCGTCTCGATGCTCGTCTGACCTTGCCCGACGGGCAACCGGTGGTGATGAGCCTGCGTACGCGGATTCGCCCCTCTCGATTGCCGGACAGTTCGGTGGAGGGTTATGTCAGTCTGCCGCAAAGCGACTGGTCAAAGTGGCTGCCGGAACGTTTGACCCAACAGTGGAATTTCTCCGAGATCAAGGCGGGCGGCGAACTGTGGGTGAGCTGGAACGACGGCGCCCTGCAAAGCGCTGCCATCCGTTTGAACGCACCACAGGTGACCGGCGCTTATGCCGAGCGCAAGCCAATCAAGATCAGCAATCTGGCGCTCAACGGCTATTACCAGCGGGATGACGAAGGCGCGATTGTTACCCTCGATTCACTGGCGATGAACTTCGGCGAGACCCGCTGGGAATCCCGTGTGCAGCTCAAGCAGACGGTGGCCACCGATAAAGCCGATGAGCTGTGGCACTTGCAGGCCGACCGCCTCGATCTGACGCCGATCACGCCGCTGCTCAATGCGCTGGGGCCATTGCCCGAAAGCGTCGCCACGGTGGTCGACCACCTGAAGGTGACGGGTGGACTGCGCAACGTGCTGCTGGATTTTCGGCCCAACGCCACCGACGGCTCGAAATTCGGCTTCGCTGCCAACCTCGATAATGTCGGTTTCGATGCCTATCACGGTGCCCCGGCGGCGCGAAACGTCAGTGGCAGCCTCAGCGGCAACCTCGACGGCGGCGAGTTGCGCCTGGACAGCAAGGATTTCGTCCTGCACCTCGACCCGATCTTCGCCAAGCCATGGCAATACATCCAGGCCAACGCCCGCCTGACCTGGAAACTCGACAAAGAAGGTTTCACCCTGATCGCGCCGTACCTGAAAGTGCTGGGCGAAGAGGGCAAGATTGCCGGCGACTTCCTGATCCGCCTGCACTTCGACCATAGCCAGGAAGACTACATGGACCTGCGCGTCGGGCTGGTCGATGGCGACGGTCGCTACACCGCCAAATACCTGCCCGAAGTCTTGAGCCCGGCCCTCGACGAGTGGCTGCGCACGGCGATTCTTAAAGGCGCCGTGGACCAGGGCTTCTTCCAGTACCAGGGTTCGCTGAGCAAAAACGCCAAGGACGTGGATCGCAGCATCAGCCTGTTCTTCAAGGTGCATGACGCCGAACTGGCGTTCCAGCCGGGCTGGCCGCATGTCAGCAAGGTCAGCGGCGATGTGTTCATCGAGGACAGCGGCGTGCGCATCGTGGCCGACAAGGGCCAGTTGCTCGATACCCAGGTCAGCGATGTCTTCGTCAACATTCCCCATGTGCCGGCCGGGCAACCTACGCATCTGTTGCTCGACGGCGGGTTTGCCGGTGGGTTAGGTGATGCCTTGAAGATTCTGCAGACCGCGCCGATCGGCACTGGTGAAACCTTTGCCGGCTGGGAAGGCGAGGGCGATCTGCAGGGCAAGGTCAAACTCGACATTCCGCTGGAAAAGGGCGATCAGCCGAAGATCCTCGTCGACTTCAAGACCGCCAATGCACGCCTGAAACTGGCTGAGCCGAAGCTGGAACTGAGTCAGCTCAAGGGCGATTTCCGCTTCGACAGCGCCAAGGGGTTGAGCGGGCAGAACATTGCCGCCAGGGCTTTCGACAAACCCGTCACCGCACAGATTTTTGCTGATGGCAGCCCGAACAAGCTCAAGACTCGGGTCGCGGCTTCCGGGCAGGTCGAGGTCAAAAAACTCACTGACTGGCTGGGCGTGACTCAGCCGTTGCCGGTGTCCGGGACCCTTCCGTATCAGTTGCAGGTCAACCTCGACGGCACCGACAGCCAACTGACCGTCAGTTCCAGCATGAAAGGCGTTGCGGTGGATCTGCCGGCACCGTTCGGCATGTCGGCCGAGCAGGGCCGTGACACGGTATTCCGCATGACCCTGCAAGGTGCGGAGCGGCGTTACTGGGTCAACTACGATCAACTGGCGAGCTTCACCTTCGCCGCGCCGCCGAGCAATATCGCCGATGGTCGCGGTGAGCTGTTCCTCGGTACGGGCGACGCGGTTCTGCCGGAGGCCAAGGGCTTGCGCATTCGCGGTGTGCTGTCGGAGTTGGACGTCGCGCCATGGCAGGATCTGGTCAGCAAATACGCCGGGAATGATCCGGGCGGCAGCGCCAAACAATTACTCAACAGTGCCGACTTCAAGGTGGGCAAGCTCACAGCCTTCGGCACCACGCTGGATCAGGCCGCAGTGCAGGTCAATCGCAAACCCTGGGCGTGGAATCTGGCGCTCGACAGTCAGCAGGCCAAGGGTTCGGCCAGCCTGCCCGATGCCAAGGGCGCGCCGATCGCGGTCAATCTGCAATACGTACGCCTGCCGGCGCCGGATCCGACGGTGCAGGCTGACGAGAATTCGCCTGATCCGCTGGTTTCGGTCGACCCGACGAAGATTCCCGCGCTGGATATCACCATCAATCAGTTGTTTCTGGGCCAGGATCTGGTGGGCGGCTGGTCGCTCAAGGTTCGACCGACGGCCAAAGGCATTGCCCTGAACAATCTCGATATGGGCCTCAAGGGCATCCTGTTGCAGGGCAATGGCGGCTGGGAAGGGGCGCCGGGTTCGACCAACAGTTGGTTCAAGGGCCGGATCAGCGGCAAGAACCTCGCCGATGTGCTCAAGGGCTGGGGCTTTGCGCCGAGCGTGACCAGTGAAGAATTCCACATGGACGTCGATGGCCGCTGGCCGGGCTCGCCGGCATGGCTGGCGACCAAACGCTTCTCCGGCACACTGGATGCCTCGCTCAATAAAGGTCAGTTCGTTGAAGTGGAGGGCGGTGCGCAGGCGTTGCGGGTGTTCGGTCTGCTTAACTTCAACTCCATCGGCCGCCGCCTGCGTCTGGACTTCTCCGACTTGTTCGGCAAAGGCTTGAGCTACGATCGGGTCAAAGGCCTGTTGGTGGCAAATAACGGCGTATATGTCACTCGCGAGCCGATTCGTCTGACCGGTCCTTCGAGCAACCTTGAGCTGGACGGTACGCTGGATCTGGTCGGCGATCAGGTCGATGCAAAATTGCTGGTGACCTTGCCGGTGACCAACAATCTGCCAATTGCTGCGTTGATCGTCGGCGCACCGGCGGTCGGCGGGGCATTGTTCCTGATCGACAAGCTGATCGGCGACCGCGTGGCACGCTTCGCCAGCGTCAAGTACACGGTCAAAGGCCCGTGGAAAGAGCCGAAAATCACCTTCGACAAGCCTTTTTGAGTAGCATGAGGCTTTCCCCCGTGTAGGAGCTGCCGCAGGCTGCGATCTTTTGATCTGGTTTTTAAAAAGCAAAATCAAAAGATCGCAGCCTGCGGCAGCTCCTACAGTGATAAGTTGACTCCCTGTCAGGAAGCGGCCATGTCTTTAGCGGTGATTCAAATGGTCAGCCAGAGCGATGTGCTGGCCAATTTGGCGCAGGCCCGACGCCTGCTCGAACAGGCCGCGGCCGGCGGCGCGAAGCTGGCGGTGCTGCCGGAAAACTTCGCTGCCATGGGCCGTCGCGATATCGCCGACATCGGCCGCGCCGAAGCGCTCGGCGAAGGGCCGATCCTGCCATGGTTGAAACAGACCGCCCGCGACCTCAAGTTATGGATAGTGGCCGGCACCTTGCCGTTGCCGCCACTCGGGCAACCGGACGCCAAGTCCCACGCCTGTTCGCTGCTGGTCAACGATCAGGGCGAAACCGTTGCGCGGTATGACAAGTTGCACCTGTTCGATGTCGATGTGGCGGACAATCGCGGGCGGTATCGCGAATCCGATGACTATGCTTATGGCAGTGGCGTGGTGGTGGCGGACACGCCGGTTGGCCGAGTCGGCCTGACGGTGTGTTACGACCTGCGCTTCCCGGAGCTGTACAGCGAGTTGCGCGCCGCCGGTGCCGAGTTGATCACCGCGCCGTCGGCCTTCACCGCAGTGACCGGTGCGGCGCACTGGGACGTGCTGATTCGCGCCCGGGCCATCGAGACCCAGTGTTACGTGTTGGCGGCAGCACAGGGCGGGACTCACCCGGGACCGCGTGAGACCTTCGGTCATGCGGCGATCATCGACCCGTGGGGCCGGGTGCTGGCGCATCAGGATCAAGGCGAGGCGGTATTGTTGGCCGCACGCGACAGTGATGAACAAGCGTCTATCAGGGCGCGAATGCCGGTGACCAATCACCGGCGGTTTTTCTCGCAGGGCGCACAGCGTCCTGCCTCAGAACACGAATTTAAGGCGTAAACCTATGAGCGAGTTGTTGTCCTCAGTCAGTGATCACCTGTTGGCGCCCGGCGGCGTGACCATCGAGAGCCTGCAAGGCGTGCTCGGTGACCTGGCCGGCCCGGGTATCGATGCTGCCGACCTGTATTTCCAGGGCCAGATTTCCGAGTCGTGGTCGCTGGAAGACGGCATCGTCAAGGAAGGCAGCTTCAACCTCGACCAAGGGGTCGGCGTGCGTGCGCAGTCCGGCGAGAAAACCGGTTTTGCCTACAGCAACGCGATCACCCTCGAAGCCCTCGGTGCTGCGGCTCGCGCTGCGCGCTCGATCTCCCGCGCCGGGCAGAACGGCACGGTGCAGGCGTTCAGCACTCAGGATGTCGCGCAGTTGTACGCGCCGGACAATCCGCTGGAAGTGCTGAGCCGCGCCGAGAAGGTCGAGTTGCTCAAGCGTATTGATGTCGCTACCCGCGCCCTCGACCCACGGATTCAGCAGGTCAGCGTGAGCATGGCCGGGGTCTGGGAACGGATTCTGGTGGCGTCCACCGATGGTGGCCTAGCCGCCGATGTGCGTCCACTGGTGCGTTTCAACGTCAGCGTGATCGTCGAGCAGAATGGCCGTCGCGAGCGTGGCGGACATGGCGGCGGCGGGCGAACCGACTATCGTTATTTCCTCGCTGAAGATCGCGCCATGGGCTATGCCCGTGAGGCGTTGCGTCAGGCACTGGTCAATCTGGAAGCGATTCCGGCACCGGCCGGTACCTTGCCTGTCGTCCTCGGTTCGGGCTGGTCCGGTGTGCTTTTGCACGAAGCGGTCGGCCACGGTCTGGAAGGCGACTTCAACCGCAAGGGCAGTTCCGCCTACAGCGGGCGCATGGGCGAAATGGTTGCCTCCAAGCTCTGCACCATTGTCGATGACGGCACGTTGAGCGGCCGTCGCGGCTCGCTGAGCGTCGACGACGAAGGCACTCCGACCGAGTGCACCACGCTGATCGAAAACGGCGTGCTGAAGGGCTACATGCAGGACAAGCTCAATGCGCGCCTGATGGGCGTGGCCCGTACCGGCAACGGTCGTCGCGAGTCTTATGCGCATCTGCCGATGCCGCGCATGACCAACACTTACATGTTAGGTGGCGAGAGCGATCCAGCGGAAATCATCGCTTCGGTGAAAAAAGGCATCTACTGCGCCAACCTGGGCGGCGGTCAGGTCGACATCACCAGCGGCAAGTTCGTGTTTTCCACCAGCGAGGCGTATCTGATCGAGGACGGCAAGATCACTGCGCCGGTCAAGGGCGCGACGTTGATCGGCAACGGTCCCGAGGCGATGAGCCGGGTGTCGATGGTCGGTAACGATCTGGCGCTGGACAGCGGTGTGGGCACGTGCGGCAAGGACGGGCAGTCGGTGCCGGTGGGGGTCGGTCAGCCGACGCTGAAAATTGATGCGATTACCGTGGGTGGCACGGGCGCATAAGGATGGAAACATCCTCTGTATGAGCTGCCGCAGGCTGCGATCTTTTGATCTTGCTTTAAAAATCAAAGTCAAAAGATCGCAGCCTGCGGCAGCTCCTACAGGAGCGGGATATCAACGCAGGCCGCGTTGGGTATCGTCCAGCTCACGGATGTACTTGAAGATCTTGCGGCTGGACGCAGGAGGTTTGTTTTGCGCAACCTCGTGCTGAGCCTGACGGATCAGGGAACGCAGTTGTTGGCGATCGGCGTCCGGGTACTCGACGACGAATTTCTCCAGCACGGCATCGTCACCGGCGATCAGGCGGTCACGCCAGCGTTCGAGGTTGTGGAAACGCTCGTTGTACTGACGGGTGGAGGCATCGAGTTGATCGAGCAGGACCAGAATCGCGTCAGTGTCCTGATCGCGCATCAGTTTGCCGATGAACTGCAGGTGCCGTTTACGCGCGATGTTCGCGGTGTGCTTCGGCGCATCAGCCAGGGCCCGGCGCAAAGCGTCGGTCAATGGCAGTTTTGCCTGCAAGTCGGGCTTGAGTGTTGTAAGGCGCTCGCCAAGGTCAACCAGAGCATGCAGCTCGCGTTTGACCTGAGATTTGCTTTTTTCTCCCGTATCGAGGGAGTCGTCGTAAGAATCAACCATGGTGGCAGTCCGCAAAGAAACGCCGCCATGATAACCAGTCGGGGGCCGCTTGTCCGGCCCGGTCGCTCGATGACCCCAGCCGAAAGCAGAATTTGAGTGGAGATGAGCATGAGTGCAGTTCAAAGCGTCGGCCCGCAAGCATTGCCGGCACTGCAGGAACAGGTCGAGCAGATCATCGCCGAAGCCAGGCGTCAGGGCGCCAGTGCCTGTGAAGTCGCAGTGTCGCTGGAGCAGGGTTTGTCGACGTCGGTGCGCCAGCGCGAGGTCGAGACGGTCGAGTTCAATCGTGACCAGGGCTTCGGCATCACCCTGTACGTCGGCCAGCGCAAAGGCTCGGCCAGCACCTCCGCCACCGGGCCGGACGCGATTCGTGAAACCGTTGCCGCTGCACTGGCGATCGCCAAACATACCTCTGAAGACGAAGCCTCGGGCCTCGCCGATGCCGCGCTGATGGCCAGGGATGTGCAGGATTTCGATCTGTTCCACGAATGGGACATCACCCCGGAGCAGGCCATCGAGAAGGCGTTGCTCTGTGAAGCCGCCGCGTTCGACGCCGATGCGCGAATCAAGAACGCCGACGGCACCACCCTCAGCACCCATCAGGGCTGCCGTGTGTACGGCAACAGCCACGGTTTCATCGGTGGTTACGCGTCGACCCGGCACAGCCTGAGCTGCGTGATGATCGCCGAAGCCGATGGCCAGATGCAGCGCGATTACTGGTATGACGTCAATCGCCAGGGCAGCCTGCTGGCGGATCCGGTGAGCATCGGCCAGCGTGCCGCGCAAAGGGCGGCGAGCCGACTGGGCGCGCGTCCGGTGCCGACCTGCGAAGTGCCGGTGCTGTTTTCCGCCGAGCTGGCGGGCGGCTTGTTCGGCAGCTTCCTGTCGGCGGTGTCCGGCGGCAGTCTGTATCGCAAATCATCGTTCCTCGAAGGCACGCTGGGGCAGAAGCTGTTTCCGGAATGGCTGACCATCGATGAGCGTCCACACCTGATGCGCGCCATGGGCAGTGCGTCCTACGACGGTGATGGTCTGGCCACCTATGCCAAACCGTTCGTCGAGAAGGGCGAGTTGGTGTCGTACATTCTCGGCACCTACTCCGGGCGCAAACTCGGCATGCCGAGCACCGCCAATGCTGGTGGTGTGCACAACCTGTTCGTCACTCACGGTGATGAAGACCAGGCGGCGCTGTTGAAACGCATGGGCCGTGGCTTGTTGGTTACCGAGTTGATGGGCCATGGTTTGAACATGGTGACCGGAGATTACTCGCGTGGTGCGGCGGGTTTCTGGGTCGAGAACGGCGAAATCCAGTTCGCGGTGCAGGAAGTGACCATCGCCGGCAACATGCGCGACATGTTCAAGCAGATCGTTGCGGTCGGTAATGATCTGGAACTGCGCAGCAATATTCGCACGGGTTCGGTGTTGATCGAGCGGATGACTGTCGCGGGTAGCTAAGCTCCCATCTGCACAAAAAGGCGCGCCATCCACCCGGATGGCGCGCCTTTTTCATGTCCGCCCTGTAGGAGATGCCGCAGGCTGCGATCTCTTGATCTTGTGTTTGAAAGCAAAATCAAAAGATCGCAGCCTGCGGCAGCTCCTACAAAGGTGCTCTTGTTTTGGTTCTCATTATCATCTAATAATGAATCTCATCTCCGAACGAGTCCCGGATCATGAGTTCTGCCTTGCACGAGCAGCCGTACCTCGAAAGCTGGCGCTGGATGAGTCGCCAGATCCGTTGCGCAATGGATCCTGACGAGCCGCGCCTGATCGAACATTACCTGGCCGAAGGCCGTTATCTGGCCTGCTGCACCGCGACTTCCCCGTGGACCATCGCTGAAACCTCCTTCCGTTTGTTGCTCGACACAGCCACCGACATTGCCTTGCCGTGGCACTGGCGAAGCCTGTGTCTCGATCAAGCCTGGCGCCCGCTGCGTGAAATGGAGCGCCTGTCGCTGTGCAACTGCCGGCTCCAGCGCTGGCAGCGCTACACCTGGCAACTGGCGACCTGCGAGTTGCTCCCCTCGATTCCTCTCATTGAATTAGTCCAAGGATTTACCGATGACCAAGACACGTATTGAGCGCGACAGCATGGGCGAACTGCAGGTGCCGGTGGACGCTCTCTACGGCGCGCAGACCCAGCGTGCAGTGGATAACTTCCCGATCAGCGGCAAGCCGATGCCAACGCAATTCATCCGTGCGCTGATCCTCGCCAAAGCCGCCGCCGCGCGGGCCAACGTCGAGCTCAACCAGCTCAGCGCCGGCCAAGGCAAAGCCATCAGCGATGCCGCGCAAGGCCTGCTCGAAGGCGACTTCATGCAGCATTTCCCGGTGGATATCTTCCAGACCGGCTCCGGCACCAGCTCCAACATGAACGCCAACGAAGTGATCGCGACCCTCGCCAGCCGCCTGCTCGGCGAGCCGGTCAACGCCAACGATCACGTCAATTGCGGCCAGAGCAGCAACGACATCATCCCGACCACCATCCACGTCAGTGCTGCCCTGGCTCTGCACGAACAGATGCTGCCGGCGCTGTTGCACCTGGTGCAGGTCATCGAAAACAAAGCCGAACAGGTGCACCGCCACGTCAAAACCGGTCGCACCCATTTGATGGACGCTATGCCGGTGCGTATGAGTCAGGTGCTCAATGGCTGGGCGCAGCAGCTCAAGGCCAATATCGCTCATCTGCAGGACTTGCTGCCGAGCCTGCAGTCGCTGGCGCAGGGCGGCACGGCGGTCGGCACCGGGATCAATGCGCATCCGGAATTCGCCGCGCGTTTCAGCCGCCAGCTCAGTCAGCTGACGAATGTGCAATTCACTTCGGGCAAGGATCTGTTCGCGCTGATCGGCTCGCAGGACACCGCCGTTGCGGTCTCCGGTCAGCTCAAGGCCACCGCCGTGTCGCTGATGAAAATCGCCAACGACTTGCGCTGGATGAACTCCGGCCCGCTCGCCGGTCTCGGCGAAATCGAGCTGGAGGGCCTGCAGCCGGGCTCGTCGATCATGCCGGGCAAGGTCAATCCGGTCATCCCGGAAGCCACCGCCATGGTCGCCGCACAAGTGATCGGCAACGACTCGGTGATCACCATCGCCGGCCAGTCGGGCAACTTCGAACTGAACGTGATGCTGCCGATCATCGCCCAGAACCTGCTGAGCAGCATTGAGCTGCTGGCCAATTCCAGCCGCTTGCTCGGTGACAAGGCGATTGCCAGCTTCAAGGTCAACGAGTCGCGGCTCAAGGAAGCGCTGTCGCGTAATCCGATTCTGGTCACCGCGCTCAACCCGATCATCGGCTACCAGAAAGCCGCCGAAATCGCCAAGCAGGCCTACAAACAGGGGCGCCCGGTGATCGATGTCGCGCTGGAACATACCGACTTGTCGCGCAGCCAACTGGAAGAGTTGCTCAATCCCGAGAAACTCACCGCCGGCGGCGTGTAAATCCCGCAACCGCTTTGGAGGCTCACCATGGAGCACTGGAAACGCACGATCGAACGGGCCAATCGCTGCTTCATGCTGGGCGAGCTGATCGATGCCCGCGAGGCTTACTTGCAGGCCCTGGCCCTGGCGCAAGTGCTGTTCGAACGCTGGGCCGATGCCGACGAAGCGGTGGCGGCCTGCGTCATCTCCCATCACAACCTGGCGGATCTGCACCTGCGCCTGAATCAGCCGGAGGAGAGCGCCGAGTACCTTTGCGCGATTCATCAACGGCTGTTGCAGACCATGCAGGACGAGCGCCTGCGTCCGGCGCTGCGTGAAGCGGCGCTGCGCCAGAGCAGCAAGACTTACGTCGAACTGCTGAATTTCATCAGCGAACACGGCGAATATCCGCGCACCCAGCGCCTGCTGCACCCGGACACCGGCAATGCACGCCGCGCGTCAGCCTCACATCACCATGGAGTCCACTGAAATGGCTTTTACCTTGCCCGCCTTGCCGTACGCCTACGACGCCCTGGAACCGCACATCGATGCGCAAACCATGGAGATTCACTACACCAAGCACCACCAGACCTACATCAACAACCTCAATGCCGCCGTCGAAGGCACCGAGTACGCCGAGTGGCCGGTGGAAAAACTGGTCGCCAGCGTTCAGCAGTTGCCGGAAAAACTCCGCGCGGCGGTGATCAACCAGGGTGGTGGGCATGCCAACCATTCGTTGTTCTGGGAAGTCATGGTGCCCAACGGCGGTGGCAAGCCGGACGGCGCGCTGGCCAAGGCGATCGAGGAGCAACTGGGCGGTCTCGACAGTTTCAAGGAAGCCTTCACCAAAGCCGCGTTGACCCGTTTCGGCAGTGGCTGGGCCTGGCTCAGCGTGACTCCGGAGAAAAAACTTATCGTGGAAAGCAGCGGCAATCAGGACAGCCCGTTGATGAACGGCAACACGCCGATTCTCGGTCTGGACGTCTGGGAACACGCCTACTACCTGCGTTATCAGAACCGTCGCCCGGAATACATCAACGCGTTCTACAACGTGATCAATTGGCCTGAAGTTGCCGCGCGCTATCAGGCGGCACTGGTTTAAGTCATCTATAAAAACAATCCAAGGCTGACTATGGGCACTGAAACACTGGCGATTGGCGGTGGGCGCATGTTTCGTTACGCGGTCGGGTCGCTGTTGCTGCTGGCGGGCATCACCTTACTCGCGGCGCATGGGCTGGAATGGCTGGATCTGCAGCCGAAACTGTCGCGGGCCTTGCAGGGTGGCGCGATCTGCGCCCTCGGCACGGCGCTCGGTGCGGTGCCGGTGCTGGTGATCCGGCGCATGCCGCAGAGGCTCAGCGATACGCTGCTGGGTTTCGGCGCCGGCGTGATGCTGGCGGCGACCGCTTTTTCGCTGATCGTGCCGGGCATTGCCGCGGCCGAAAGTCTGGGCCTGACACCTTGGGCCGCCAGCGGTCTGATCTGCTTCGGCATCATGCTCGGTGCATTCGCTCTGTATCTGGTGGATCTGAAACTGTCCGGCGCCTCACCGGAAATGCTCGTCGGTACCCCCGATCACCCGGTGATCCCGCCAAGGATCTGGTTGTTCGTCTTCGCCATCATTGCTCACAACATCCCCGAAGGCATGGCGGTGGGGGTGTCTGCTGGCGGCGGCATGCCGGATGCCGACAGTCTGGCGATGGGCATCGCCTTGCAGGATGTGCCGGAGGGACTGGTGATTGCGCTGGTGTTGGCCGGGGCGGGGATGTCGCGGGTCAGGGCATTCTTGATCGGTGCGGCGTCAGGGCTGGTCGAGCCGGTGTTTGCACTTCTGTGCGCGTGGCTGGTCAGTCTGGCGGAGCTGTTATTGCCGTTGGGGCTGGCGCTGGCGGCGGGGGCGATGTTGTTGGTGGTGACGCATGAGGTCATCCCGGAATCGCGCCGCCATGGGCATGACAAGCTGGCCAGCCTAGGCTTGCTGATCGGCTTCTGTCTGATGATGGTGATGGATACCGCATTGGGCTGAAAAAAGATCGCAGCCTTCGGCAACTCCTACATTGGAATGCGTTCACTGTAGGAGCTGCCGCAGGCTGCGATCTTTTAACGTTCAACCGCCTTCATCGAAGTAGTTGTTGATCAACGCCACCAGCGCATCCAGCGCTTCCTGTTCCTGATGGCCTTCGGTACTCAGATATATTTTGGTGCCTTTACCGGCGGCGAGCATCATCATCGCCATGATGCTTTTGCCATCCACCGTGGTTTCCGGTGTGCGACCCACTCTGATCGTGCAATCCGGGAACTGCCCCGCCACCCCGACGAACTTGGCCGACGCCCGGGCATGCAGGCCCAGTTTATTGATGATTTCGATTTCCAGAGCAGGCATCGCGGTGTGAATCCTTTAAGTGAGGTCGCGGTGGCGAACCTGGACGTTCTTCAGGGTTTTCTGCAGGGCCTGACCCAGGCGTTCGGTCAGGTAAACGGAGCGGTGATGTCCGCCAGTGCAGCCAATGGCAATGGTGACATAGGCGCGATTGCTCGCCGCAAAGCGCGGCAACCATTTATTCAGGTAGCCGTAGATGTCCTGGAACATCTCTTCGACCTCAGGCTGCGTCGCCAGATACTCGGCGACCGGTGCGTCGAGTCCGGATTGCGCGCGCAATTCAGGCTTCCAGTACGGATTGGGCAGGCAGCGCACGTCGAACACCAGATCCGCGTCCACCGGCATGCCGCGCTTGAAACCGAACGATTCGACCAGAAATGCTGTCCCCGGCTCCGGCTGGTTCAGCAGGCGGAGTTTGATGGTGTCGCGCAACTGGTACAGATTCAGATTGGTGGTGTTGACCTTGAGATCGGCCAGGTCGGCAATCGGGCCGAGCAGGGCGGTTTCATCTTCGATCGCTTCGGCCAGTGAGCGGTTGGCGGTGCTCAGCGGGTGGCGACGGCGGGTTTCCGAGAAGCGTTTGAGCAAGGTTTCTTCGTCGGCATCCAGATACAGCACATCACACTGAATGTGTCGGGCGCGGACTTCTTCGAGCAACTCGGGGAAGCGTGACAAATGACTCGGCAGGTTTCGCGCATCGATCGACACAGCCACCAACGGCTGAGCCAGCTCGGTATGAATCAGGGCGCGTTCGGCGAGCTCCGGCAGCAGACCGGCCGGCAGGTTGTCGATGCAGTAGTAGCCGTTGTCCTCAAGAACATTCAGGGCGGTACTTTTACCCGAGCCGGAGCGGCCGCTGACGATGATCAAACGCATGATTAGTGACCGTTCTGCTCGCTCAGGACGACCTGATACAAGGCTTCATTGCTCGGTGCGCTACGCAGTTTTTCGCGCACTTCCTTGCGGTCGAGCATGCTGGCGATCTGGCGCAGTAATTCCAGGTGAGCATCGGTGGCGGCTTCCGGGACCAGCAGGACAAACAGCAGGTCAACCGGTGCGCCGTCGATTGCATCGAAATCGATGGGCGCTTCAAGGTGCATCAAAGCGCTGATAGGCGCTTCGCAGCCTTTGAGGCGGCAGTGGGGGATGGCGATGCCGTTGCCGAAACCGGTGGAACCGAGTTTCTCACGGGCGATCAGCGCTTCGAAGACATCTTGCATCTCCAGATCCGGCACTTCGCGGGCGATCAGGTTGGCAATCTGTTCGAGGGCTTTCTTTTTACTGCCGCCCGGCACGTTCACCAGGGAACGGCCGGGGGTCAGGATACTTTCAAGTCGGATCATGGGTTGGGGGTGTTAACGACCTGTCGCGCCCTGAAGGAGGCTCTGGGTCTTTTCCTTATGCTTTTTGAGTTGGCGATCCAGCTTGTCGGTCAGTGAGTCGATCGCAGCGTACATGTCGGTATCTTCTGCGTTGGCGACCACTTCGCTGCCGGGGATATGCAAGGTGGCTTCGATTTTCTGCTTGAGCTTTTCGACGCACATCGTGACTTGCACGTTGGTGATCTTGTCGAAATGTCCCTCAAGCCTCTTGAGCTTCTGCTCAACGTATTCACGGAGAGGTTGGGTAACTTCCAGTTGGTGTCCACTGATGTTGACTTGCATACAGCTTCTCCTTCGTTGCCAGTGCATAAAGCGGCAGGCCGAACAGCCTGCCACTGGAACGCTGTAACGTGGCTTACATCAACCGCTTGCGTTCGCTCGAAGGCGCGATCCCTAGGGATTCACGGTACTTGGCGACGGTGCGGCGAGCCACCTGAATGCCTTGTGCCTCCAGTAAACCAGCGATCTTGCTGTCACTCAACGGCTTTTTCTGATTTTCCGCTGCAACCAGTTTTTTGATGATCGCGCGGATCGCCGTGGACGAGCATTCACCGCCTTCGGAGGTGCTTACATGGCTGGAGAAAAAGTATTTCAGTTCATAAATGCCCCGTGGGGTATGCATGAATTTCTGTGTGGTGACCCGGGAAATCGTCGATTCGTGCATGCCTACCGCTTCGGCGATGTCGTGCAGGACCAACGGCTTCATGGCTTCGTCGCCGTACTCCAGGAAACCGCGCTGATGCTCCACGATCTGGGTGGCCACTTTCATCAGGGTTTCGTTGCGGCTCTGCAGGCTCTTGATGAACCAGCGTGCTTCTTGCAACTGGTTGCGCATGAAGGTGTTGTCGGCGCTGGTGTCGGCGCGACGGACGAAGCCGGCGTACTGCGCGTTGACCCGCAAACGGGGCACCGACTCCTGATTCAATTCGACCAGCCAGCGCTCGTTGTCCTTGCGCACAATGACGTCGGGCACCACGTACTCGGCTTCGGTCGATTCGATCTGTGAGCCCGGGCGTGGATTGAGGCTTTGCACCAGTTCGATGACCTGACGCAGCTCGTCTTCCTTAAGCTTCATGCGCCGCATCAACTGGCTGTAGTCACGACTGCCGAGCAGATCGATGTAATCGCTGACCAGACGTTTGGCTTCGTTGAGCCACGGGGTCTTGGCCGAGAGCTGACGCAGTTGCAGCAACAGGCATTCGCCGAGGTTGCGCGCGCCGATGCCGGCGGGTTCGAACTGTTGAATGCGGTGCAGAACGGCCTCGATCTCGTCCAGCTCGATGTCGAGCTCCGGATCAAAGGCGTCGAGGATTTCTTCGAGGGTTTCGTCGAGGTAGCCCTGATTGTTGATGCAATCGATCAGGGTCACGGCGATCAGGCGGTCGGTGTCGGACATCGGCGCCAGGTTCAATTGCCACAGCAAATGGCTTTGCAGGCTTTCGCCGGCGGAGGTGCGGGTGGTGAAGTCCCACTCGTCGTCATCGCTGCTGGGCAGACTGCTGGCGCTGGTCTGGTAGACGTCTTCCCAAGCGGTATCAACGGGCAGTTCGTTAGGAATGCGCTCGTTCCATTCGCCATCTTCCAGGTTGTCCACCGTCGGGGCGGTTTCCTGATAGGAGGGTTCCTGAATGTCGGTGTTGGGTTTTTGTTCGGCGTTGTCGGCCAAAGGATCGGAGTTGTCGAAGTCGTCGCCTTCTTCCTGGCGTTCGAGCATCGGATTGGATTCCAGGGCCTCCTGGATTTCCTGTTGCAGGTCCAGGGTCGACAATTGGAGCAGGCGGATGGCCTGTTGCAGCTGCGGTGTCATCGTCAGCTGCTGGCCCATTCTCAAGACTAGCGATGGTTTCATGGCAGGGGCTTAACACCTTATTCGCCGGCGCGCATGCGCCATCCACTACAGGGCGCCGGAGCGCCAAACTTAAGCAAATTATATGCCTGAAACTGTCGTGTTTGCCTAGAGCGCTGTAACAATTAAAGCGTATTAAATCCTGCTTGAATCGATACAGCGCCCGGGCGGCTCACCGGGCACTATTCGCTTAGAGGCGGAACTCGTGGCCCAGGTACACTTCCTTCACCAGATCGTTGGCAAGGATGGTCGCCGCATCGCCTTCGGCGATCAGTTGACCGTCGTTGACAATGTAGGCGGTTTCGCAGATATCCAGGGTCTCACGCACGTTGTGGTCGGTGATCAGTACACCGATGCCCTTGGCCTTGAGGTGGTGGATGATCTGCTTGATGTCGCCAACCGAAATCGGGTCGACACCGGCGAACGGTTCGTCGAGCAGGATGAATTTCGGTGCGGTCGCCAGGGCGCGGGCGATTTCCACCCGGCGGCGTTCACCACCGGACAGGCTCATGCCGAGGTTGTCGCGGATGTGGCTGATGTGGAACTCCTGCAGCAGGCTTTCCAGTTCCTTGCGACGACCGGCCTTGTCGAGTTCCGTGCGGGTTTCGAGGATGGCCATGATGTTATCGGCCACCGACAGTTTGCGGAAGATCGATGCTTCTTGCGGCAGATAGCCGATACCGGCCTTGGCACGACCGTGCATCGGCTGATGGCTGACGTCCAGATCATCGATCAGCACGCGACCCTGATCGGCCTGCACCAGACCGACGATCATATAGAAGCAGGTGGTCTTGCCGGCGCCGTTCGGGCCGAGCAGGCCAACGATCTGGCCGCTGTCGATCGACAGGCTGACGTCGCGCACAACCTGGCGGCTTTTATAGGCCTTGGCCAGGTGTTGGGCTTTCAGAGTTGCCATTACTGGGTCTTCTCGTCGGTTTTCTTCTTCGGCTGGATCACCATGTCGATGCGCGGACGCGCTTCGGTGACTTTGCTACCGGTAGCGCGACCGGCACTGGCCAGCTTCTTCACTGTGTCATAGACGATTTTCTCGCCCTGAGTGGTGTTGTTGTCCTTGTCGACAACCTTGGCCTTGTCGATCAGCACGACGCGGTTTTGCGCGGCGTGGTACTGGATCGTCACGCCCCAGCCTTGTACCGGCTTTTTGTCGCCCTGAGTCTGCAACTGCTCGAAGTAGGCAAGGTTGCCCACCGAGGTCACCACGTCGATATCACCGGTCGGGGTACGGGTGATGGTCACCGTATTGCCCTTAACGATCATCGAACCCTGGGTGATGATCACGTCACCTTTATAGGTGGCGATGCCATTCTTGTCGTCCAGTTGGGCGTCGTCGGCCTGAATGCGGATAGGTTGCTGCTGATCGTTCGGCAGAGCCCAGGCGCTCACGCTTCCCAGTGCTGCGCCCAGACTGAGCAAAATAGGGAGGGTTTTAACGAGCCTCATACTGTCCTCTTACGTTCGATTGCAGGTGTATCCTGCTGTCCTTCAAATACGCCTTCATTCCCACGCCAGTCGATACACCGCCAGCGCCGTCGATTCTAACGGGTTGCTCGGTCTGCGCATATTGCTGCTGAGGGAACACCGTCATGCGTGTGCTGGTGATCAGGGTGTCGCGGTTCTTTTCATCGGTGCGCTTGATGCGTACCGAGTCGATCAATTCTACCTGCGTTCCGTCCGGATTCACTTCGCCGCGCTCGCTGGTCACGTGCCATGGAAACTCGGTGCCGCGATACATGTTGAGGTCCGGTTTGGTGACCAGCGTCACGTCTGTGGCCTTCAGGTGTTCGGCCTTGTCCGAAGTCATTTCGTACTGCACTTTGCCGTCCGGCAGGTATTGCAGGGTATGCGTGTTGGTGGCGTACCAGTCGATTGCAGTGTCTTCGACCTTGACCGCAGGTTTGTCGAGGAACCGTTCCGGACTGATGTTCCAGTAGCCGACCGCCGCAAACATGGCAGCGATACAGCCGAACAGCAGGAAGTTGCGAAATTTTTTGCTAAACATGGTCTGGCTCACAGGTACGCGGCGTTGGCCGCATCGAGGCGGCCCTGGGCGCGCAGGATCAATTCGCAGAATTCACGGGCGGCACCTTCGCCACCGCGGGCCCGAGTGACGCCATGGGCGTGTTCGCGCACGAAATCGGCGGCATTGGCGACGGCCATGCCCAGGCCTACGCGGCGGATCACCGGCAGGTCAGGCAAATCGTCACCGAGGTAGGCGACCTGTTCATAGCTTAGGCCCAGTTGCGCCAGTAGACCGTCCAGAACCACCAATTTGTCTTCGCGGCCCTGAAACAGGTGCGGGATGCCGAGGTTCTTCGCCCGGCGTTCAACCACCGGCGTCTTGCGGCCGCTGATGATGGCGGTTTCGACACCGGCATTCATCAGCATCTTGATGCCCTGGCCGTCGAGGGTGTTGAAGGTCTTGAATTCGCTGCCGTCTTCGAGGAAGTACAGGCGCCCGTCGGTGAGAACGCCGTCGACGTCGAACACCGCCAGTTTGATCGCTTTGCCGCGTTGCAGCAGATCGGTGGTCATTACATCACTCCTGCACGCAGCAGATCGGAGAGGTTGAAGGCGCCGATCGGGCGATCTTCTTCGTCCACGACCACCAGTGCGTTGATTCGGTGGTCTTCCATGATTTTCAGCGCTTCGGCGGCGAGCATCTCGGGCCGTGCGGTCTTGCCGTGTGCGGTCATGACCTGGTCAATGGTGGCGCTGCGGATGTCGATGCTGCGATCCAGGGTGCGGCGCAAATCGCCGTCGGTGAAGATCCCGGCCAGCTTGCCATCGGCTTCAACGATCGCGGTCATGCCCAGACCCTTGCGGGTCATTTCCATCAGCGCGTCTTTGAGCAGGGTGCCGCGCTGCACTTGCGGCAGCTCTTGCCCGGCATGCATGACGTTTTCCACTTTCAGCAGCAGGCGTCGACCCAGAGCGCCGCCCGGGTGCGAAAAAGCAAAATCTTCGGCAGTGAAACCGCGCGCTTCCAGCAGCGCCACCGCCAGGGCATCACCCATGACCAGCGCCGCAGTGGTCGAGGAGGTCGGTGCCAGGTTCAGCGGGCAGGCTTCGTGCTCGACGTGAACGTTGAGATTGACTTCGGCGGCCTTGGCAAGCGGCGACTGCGGATTGCCGGTGAGGCTGATCAACTGGATGCCGAGGCGCTTGATCAATGGCAGCAGGGTGACGATTTCGTTGGTCGAGCCGGAGTTGGAGAGGGCGAGGATCACGTCGTCGCGGGTGATCATGCCCATGTCGCCATGGCTGGCTTCGGCCGGGTGGACGAAAAATGCCGGGGTGCCGGTGCTGGCCAGGGTTGCGGCAATCTTGTTGCCGACGTGCCCGGATTTGCCCATGCCGACCACCACCACACGGCCTTTGCTGGCCAGAATCATCTCGCAAGCGCGTACGAAATCGGCGTCGATATGGGGCAACAAGCCTTGTACGGCTTCCACTTCGAGGCGGATGGTGCGTTGTGCCGATTGAATCAGGTCGCTGGATTGGCTCATGTCAGAAATCGTATAGCCCGATGAAAAGGCGGCGATTATAGCGGTTATGTTGAAAAGCCTCACGCAAGTTCGTCGTGCTTTGTCATTCCTTGTCACCAAAACCCTGAAAAAGCGCGGGCGGGCCTGTCATGTCGCTGAACACAGAGGGGCATGGGCCTTGGGCGCTTGGCCTTTGCAGTGATATAGTTCGCCGCCAGTTCGGCCTGCCCGGGAGGTATGTGCTTTCCAAGGAAAGCCAGGCGTCCGAGTGAGAGGCTGCATCGCAAGGAGTTTAGATGAGTGCCGATAACGCCTACGCGGTCGAGCTGAAGGGAGTCTCCTTCAAGCGCGGTGCGCGCAGCATTTTCAATAACGTCGATATTCGCATCCCGCGTGGCAAGGTTACCGGCATCATGGGACCTTCCGGGTGCGGCAAGACCACTTTGTTGCGCTTGATGGGTGCGCAGTTGCGTCCTTCCAGCGGCGAAGTCTGGGTCAACGGCCAGAACCTGCCGACACTGTCGCGCAGTGATCTGTTCGATGCGCGCAAGCACATGGGTGTGCTGTTTCAGAGCGGCGCGCTGTTCACCGATCTCGATGTCTTCGAGAACGTCGCGTTCCCCCTGCGCGTTCATACCCAATTGCCGGATGAAATGATCCGCGACATCGTCCTGCTCAAATTGCAGGCGGTCGGCTTGCGCGGTGCCATCGAGTTGATGCCCGACGAGCTGTCCGGCGGCATGAAGCGCCGGGTGGCGCTGGCCCGGGCGATTGCGCTCGATCCGCAGATTCTCATGTATGACGAGCCTTTCGTCGGCCAGGATCCGATCGCCATGGGCGTGCTGGTACGCCTGATCCGTCTGCTCAACGACGCGTTGGGAATCACCAGTATCGTGGTCTCTCACGATCTGGCCGAAACCGCCAGCATCGCTGACTACATCTATGTAGTGGGTGATGGTCAGGTGCTGGGGCAGGGCACGCCGGACGAATTGATGAATTCGGATGAGCCGCGTATTCGCCAGTTCATGACCGGCAACCCCGATGGCCCGGTGCCGTATCATTTTCCAGCGACGGATTACCGCGCAGATCTTCTGGGGAAGCGCTGATGCGCAGAATTTCATTGATAGAACGCGTGCGCCGGTTCGGCGAGGCGGCGATCGACGCCGTCGCGGTGTTCGGTCGCGCGACCCTGTTCCTGTTTCACGCCCTGCTCGGTCGCGGCGGCATCAGCGGCGGATTCGGTCTGCTGGTCAAGCAACTGCATTCGGTTGGCGTGATGTCGCTGGTGATCATCGTCGTGTCGGGGATTTTCATCGGTATGGTGCTGGCGCTGCAGGGCTTCAGTATTCTGTCGAGCTACGGTTCGGAGCAGGCCGTGGGGCAGATGGTCGCCCTGACGTTGCTGCGTGAACTGGGACCGGTGGTGACGGCGTTGCTGTTTGCCGGGCGTGCCGGTTCGGCGCTGACCGCGGAAATCGGCAACATGAAGTCCACCGAACAGCTTTCCAGCCTGGAAATGATCGGTGTCGATCCGCTCAAATACATTATTGCCCCGCGTCTGTGGGCCGGTTTCATTTCCCTGCCGGTACTGGCGATGATTTTCAGCGTGGTGGGGATCTGGGGCGGTTCGTGGGTGGCTGTCGACTGGCTTGGCGTGTATGAAGGCTCCTACTGGGCGAACATGCAGAACAGCGTGAACTTCACCAGCGATGTGCTCAACGGCGTCATCAAAAGTATCGTTTTCGCCTTCGTCGTGACCTGGATTGCCGTTTTCCAAGGCTATGACTGTGAGCCCACTTCCGAGGGCATCAGTCGCGCCACTACCAAGACCGTGGTATTCGCCTCGCTGGCAGTACTGGGCCTGGACTTTATTCTGACCGCTTTGATGTTTGGAGATTTCTGATGCAAAACCGCACCCTGGAAATCGGTGTCGGCCTGTTCCTGCTGGCAGGGATCCTGGCTTTGTTGCTGCTTGCTCTGCGGGTCAGTGGCCTGTCTCCGACTTCGACCACCGACACCTATAAACTGTATGCCTACTTCGACAATATCGCCGGTTTGACGGTCAGAGCCAAAGTGACCATGGCCGGTGTGACCATTGGCAAGGTCACGGCCATCGATCTGGATCGCGACAGCTTCACCGGTCGGGTAACCCTGCAAGTGGATAAAAAGGTCGACAACCTGCCGACCGACTCCACAGCGTCTATCCTGACCGCTGGCCTGTTGGGCGAGAAGTACATCGGTATCAGCGTGGGCGGGGAAGACACCCGTCTGAAGGATGGTGGAACCATCCACGACACGCAGTCGTCTCTGGTACTGGAAGACCTGATCGGTAAATTCCTGCTCAATACCGTTAGCAAAGACGCCAAATGAGGAGCTTTTGAATGATCTCTACCTTGCGACGTGGCCTGTTGGTGTTGCTCGCGGCCCTGCCACTGCTGGCTAACGCTGCGCCTGGACAGTCGGCACACGACCTGATTCAGGACACCACGAACCGGATGCTGGCCGACCTGTCGGCCAATAAAGAAAAGTACAAGCAGGATCCGCAGGATTTCTACACGGCGCTGAACACCATCGTCGGACCTGTGGTGGATGCCGAAGGCATTTCCAAGAGCATCATGACGGTCAAGTACTCGCGCAAGGCCACGCCGGCGCAGATGCAGACCTTCCAGGAAAACTTCAAGCGCGGCCTGTTCCAGTTCTATGGCAATGCCTTGCTCGAATACAACAACCAGGGCATTACCGTTGATCCGGCCAAGGATGAGTCCGGCGATCGCACCAGCGTCGGCATGACCGTCAAGGGCAACAACGGCGCGATCTACCCTGTGCAGTACACGCTGGAGAAGATCAATGGCGAGTGGAAACTGCGCAATGTGATCATCAACGGCATCAACATCGGCAAGCTGTTCCGTGATCAGTTCGCCGACGCAATGCAGCGCAATGGCAACGATCTGGACAAGACCATCAATGGTTGGGCCGGCGAAGTCGCCAAAGCCAAGGAAGAAACCGACAAAGCTGCCGCGAAGCCAGCGCAATGAATGAGGCGGCAGTTCGTATGAGTGACGTCGACGAGCTATTGCTCAGTGGAGTGCTGGATTACCGCACGGGTCCCGACCTGCGCAAGGAAGGCCAGGCGCTGATCAAGTCCAGCAAGGCGGCAGCGCTGGTCATCGATTGTTCGGCAGTGAAGAAGTCCAGCAGCGTCGGTTTGTCCTTGCTGCTGTGCTTCATGCGTGATGCCCAGGCGGCCGGGAAGGCCGTCAGCATCCGCGCGATGCCGGAAGACATGCGCGAAATCGCTCAGGTCAGTGAACTAACCGAGTTGCTGGCGCACCCCTGAACCCGCATCGATAAAGAAGCCCCCCGTCAGAGTCCTGCCAATGCGGGGTTCGCAGGCGCGGGGCTTTTTTGTATGATGTCCGACCCGTGCGCACAGGGCGCCGATTGAGGTTGAGCATGCAGGCCGTAGAAGTGAAGAGCTTCCTTGAAGGAAAGCTGCCAGGAACGCAGGTGGAAGTTGAAGGCGAAGGCTGCAACTTTCAGCTGAACGTGATCAGCGATGAACTGGCGGCATTGAGCCCGGTCAAGCGTCAGCAGAGCATTTATGCCCATTTGAACCCGTGGATCGCCGATGGCAGCATCCACGCGGTCACTATGAAATTTTTCAGCAGCGCGGCCTGGGCCGAGCGCACCTGAGCCCAAGGGCGTCGAGATTCTTATGGATAAATTGATTATTACCGGTGGCGTTCGTCTTGATGGCGAAATCCGTATCTCCGGGGCGAAGAACTCCGCCCTGCCGATTCTGGCCGCCACCCTGCTGTGCGATGGCCCGGTGACCGTCGGCAACCTGCCGCACCTGCACGACATCACCACCATGATTGAGCTGTTCGGTCGCATGGGCATCGAGCCGGTGATCGACGAAAAACTCAGCGTCGAAATCGACCCACGCACCATCAAGACCCTGATCGCGCCGTACGAACTGGTGAAAACCATGCGTGCCTCGATCCTGGTGCTGGGCCCGATGGTTGCGCGTTTCGGTGAAGCCGAAGTCGCCCTGCCTGGCGGTTGCGCCATCGGTTCGCGTCCGGTTGACCTGCACATTCGTGGCCTCGAAGCCATGGGCGCGGTGATCGACGTCGAAGGCGGTTACATCAAGGCCAAGGCGCCTGAAGGCGGCCTGCGCGGCGCCAGCTTCTTCTTCGATACCGTCAGTGTGACCGGTACCGAAAACATCATGATGGCAGCGGCCCTGGCCAAGGGCCGCAGCGTGCTGCAGAACGCTGCGCGTGAGCCTGAAGTGGTTGACCTGGCGAACTTCCTCAACGCCATGGGCGCCAAGGTTTCCGGCGCCGGCACCGACACCATCACCATCGATGGCGTCGAGCGTCTGGGTTCGTGCTTCTACAAAGTCATGCCTGACCGGATCGAAACCGGCACCTACCTGGTGGCCGCTGCGGTCACCGGTGGCCGTGTGAAGGTCAAGGACACCGATCCGACCATCCTCGAAGCCGTTCTGGAAAAGCTCCGTGAAGCCGGCGCCGAAGTCACCAGCGGTGACGACTGGATCGAGCTGAACATGCACGGCAAGCGCCCGAAAGCGGTCAACGTGCGCACCGCGCCGTACCCGGCGTTCCCGACCGACATGCAGGCGCAGTTCATCTCGCTCAACGCCATTGCCGAAGGCACTGGTGCGGTGATCGAGACGATCTTCGAAAACCGTTTCATGCACGTGTACGAACTGCACCGCATGGGCGCCAAGATCCAGGTCGAAGGCAACACTGCGATCGTCACCGGTACTGAAGTCCTGAAGGGCGCGCCAGTGATGGCCACCGACCTGCGTGCTTCGGCCAGCCTGGTGATCTCGGCACTGGTGGCCGAAGGCGACACCCTGATCGACCGCATCTACCACATTGACCGTGGTTACGAGTGCATCGAAGAAAAACTGCAGATGCTGGGCGCCAAGATCCGTCGCGTTCCGGGCTGATTGCTGCACTGGACACAGGGAGGTGTCCACTGAATTCGTTTCGAGTCGAGCCGGTTACCGGCTCGATGTGTGTCCGGCGCCGATTGCGACCGGACATGAGTACCTTGATAAGGACTGACGTTTCCCATGTTGACCATCGCACTGTCCAAGGGCCGCATCCTTGACGACACCCTGCCGCTTCTCGCTGAAGCCGGCATCGTGCCGACCGAGAATCCGGACAAGAGCCGCAAGCTGATCATCCCCACCACTCAGGATGACGTACGTCTGTTGATCGTGCGTGCCACCGACGTGCCGACCTATGTCGAGCATGGCGCGGCCGACCTCGGCGTCGCCGGTAAAGACGTGCTGATGGAATACACCGGCCAGGGCCTGTACGAGCCTCTGGATCTGCAGATTGCCCAGTGCAAGCTGATGACCGCCGGCAAGATCGGCGCGGCCGAGCCCAAGGGCCGTCTGCGCGTGGCGACCAAGTTCGTCAACGTCGCCAAGCGTTACTACGCCGAACAGGGCCGTCAGGTCGACATCATCAAGCTCTACGGCTCGATGGAGCTGGCGCCGCTGATCGGTCTGGCCGACAAGATCATCGACGTGGTCGACACCGGCAACACCCTGCGTGCCAATGGCCTGGAACCTCAGGAACTGATCGCCACGATCAGCTCGCGCCTGGTGGTCAACAAGGCTTCGATGAAGATGCAACACGCCCGAATCCAGGCGTTGATCGATACCCTGCGCAACGCAGTGGAATCGCGACACCGCGGCTGATGTACCTGCGCGACCCCTGGTCGCGCCGTCTATCCGCCTCATAGCCAGAATTCTCAGGTGCCCAAGCGGATCGAATGATAGTTTCGGGCGCCTGAGTTTTTCGCCATTCCTATGAGGCTCTCGCTATGACCGCACCGACTGCAATTCGCCGACTCAACGCTGCTGACCCGGATTTCGCGCATCATCTGGATCATCTGCTGAGCTGGGAAAGTGTGTCTGACGACTCGGTCAATCAGCGCGTGCTGGACATCATCAAGGCGGTGCGCGAGCGCGGTGACGCGGCGCTGGTCGAGTTCACCCAGAAGTTCGACGGCCTCGAAGTCGCCTCGATGGCTGACTTGATCCTGCCGCGCGAGCGCCTGGAACTGGCCCTGACCCGCATCACCGTGGCACAGCGCGAAGCGCTGGAAAAAGCCGCGGCGCGGGTGCGCAGCTACCACGAAAAACAGAAGCAGGACTCCTGGAGCTACACCGAGGCTGACGGCACCGTGCTCGGGCAGAAGGTCACGCCGCTGGATCGCGCTGGCCTCTACGTGCCGGGCGGCAAGGCGTCGTACCCGTCGTCGGTGCTGATGAACGCGATTCCGGCCAAGGTCGCCGGCGTGACCGAAGTGGTCATGGTGGTGCCGACCCCGCGCGGCGAAATCAACGAGCTGGTGCTGGCGGCGGCGTGCATTGCCGGCGTCGACCGGGTGTTCACCATCGGCGGCGCACAAGCGGTTGCTGCACTGGCCTATGGCACTGAAAGCGTGCCGCAGGTGGACAAGGTCGTCGGCCCGGGCAACATCTATGTGGCCACCGCCAAGCGTCACGTGTTCGGTCAGGTCGGCATCGACATGATCGCCGGCCCGTCGGAAATCCTCGTAGTGTGCGACGGTCAGACCGATCCGGACTGGATCGCCATGGACCTGTTCTCCCAGGCCGAACACGACGAAGACGCCCAGGCAATTCTGGTCAGCCCGGATGCCGAATTCCTCGACAAGGTCGCCGCGAGCATCGACAAACTGCTGCCGACCATGGACCGCGCAACCATCATCGAAACCTCGATCAATGGTCGCGGTGCGCTGATCCACGTGCGCGACATGGCGCAAGCCATCGAAGTGGCCAACCGCATTGCCCCGGAACACCTTGAACTGTCGGTCGCCGACCCGCAGGCCTGGTTGCCGCAGATCCGTCACGCCGGCGCGATCTTCATGGGCCGCCACACTTCCGAAGCGCTGGGCGACTACTGCGCCGGCCCGAACCACGTGTTGCCGACGTCCGGCACCGCGCGTTTCTCCTCACCGCTGGGCGTGTACGACTTCCAGAAACGTTCGTCGATCATCTTCTGCTCCGAGGCCGGTGCTTCCGAGCTGGGCAAGACCGCTTCGGTGCTGGCCCGTGGCGAATCCCTCAGCGCGCACGCACGCAGCGCCGAATACCGCATCAAAGACGCAGACTTTCTGCCAGGGCAGGGGGAGTGAACATGAGTAAATTCTGGAGCCCGTTCGTCAAGGATCTGGTGCCGTATGTGCCGGGCGAACAGCCGAAGCTGACCAGACTGGTCAAGCTCAACACCAACGAAAACCCCTACGGCCCGTCGCCAAAAGCCCTGGCGGCGATGCAGACCGAACTCAACGACAATCTGCGCCTGTACCCGGACCCGAACAGCGATCTGCTGAAAACCGCCGTCGCCCACTACTACGGCGTACAGAGCAATCAAGTATTCCTCGGCAACGGCTCGGACGAAGTGCTCGCGCACATCTTCCACGGTCTGTTGCAACACGAGCAGCCGCTGCTGTTTCCGGACATCAGCTATAGCTTCTATCCGGTGTATTGCGGTCTGTACGGTATCCAGTTCGATGCGGTGCCGCTGGACGCGCAGTTCCAGATCAACCCGGCGGACTACGCCAAGCCGAACGGCGGGATCATCTTCCCGAACCCGAACGCACCGACCGGTTGCCTGTTGGCGCTGGAGGCGGTCGAGCAGATCCTCAAGGCCAGCCCGGATTCGGTGGTTGTGGTGGATGAGGCCTACATCGACTTCGGCGGCGAAACCGCGATCAGTCTGGTGGATCGTTATCCGAATCTGCTGGTGACCCAGACGCTGTCCAAGTCCCGTTCGCTGGCAGGCCTGCGCGTCGGTCTGGCGGTGGGGCACCCGGATCTGATCGAAGCGCTGGAGCGGATCAAGAACAGCTTCAACTCCTACCCGCTGGATCGTCTGGCGATTGTCGGGGCTGCGGCGGCGTTCGAGGATCGCGAGTATTTCGACAAGACCTGCCGTCTGGTCATCGAAAGTCGCGAGTGGGTCGTTGCGCAGTTGCAGGCCAAGGGCTTTGAAGTGCTGCCGTCGGCGGCCAACTTCATCTTCGCCCGTCACCCGCAACACGATGCCGCGGGGCTGGCGTCCAAGCTGCGCGAGCAGGGCGTGATCGTGCGTCACTTCAAGCAGGAGCGGATTGCCCAGTTCCTGCGGATTTCGATTGGCACGCCGGAGCAGAACCAGGCGCTGATCGACGGCCTCGGCGACCTGTAGAACACCGCTAAACCTGTGGGAGCGAGCCTGCTCGCGAAAGCGGTCTGTCATTCACCATCATTGTTGACTGTGACGACCTCTTCGCGAGCAGGCTCGCTCCCACATTGATTTGTACTGGCGGCTTACTCTTCTTCTTTCACAGGCGCCGGCGGTGGACGCAGACCGATTTCAGCGGTCAGCTTCAGTTCTTTGCCGTTGCGCATGACCTGAATGGTGACCTTGTCGGTCGGTTTGATCCGCGCCACCTGGTTCATGGACTTGCGGCCATCGCCGGCCGGTTCGCCGTCGATACTCAGAATCACGTCACCCAGTTGCAGGCCGGCCTTCTGTGCCGGGCCATCGCGGAAGATCCCTGCCACGACAATCCCCGGACGCCCGGACAGGCCAAACGACTCGGCCAGTTCCTGGGTCAGCGGCTGCACTTCAATACCGAGCCAGCCACGAATCACCTGACCGTGCTCGATGATCGATTTCATTACTTCCATCGCCAGTTTCACCGGGATCGCAAAACCGATGCCCTGCGAGCCGCCGGACTTGGAGAAGATCGCCGTGTTGATGCCGGTGAGATTGCCGTTGGCATCGACCAGTGCGCCGCCGGAGTTGCCCGGGTTGATCGCCGCGTCGGTCTGGATGAAGTCTTCGTAGTTGTTCAGGCCCAACTGGTTACGCCCGGTGGCGCTGATGATGCCCATGGTCACGGTCTGGCCGACGCCGAATGGGTTGCCGATGGCCAGTGCGACGTCGCCGATGCGGATGCTGTCGGAGCGGCCGACGGTGATCGCCGGGAGACTTTTCAGATCGATCTTCAGCACCGCGAGGTCGGTTTCCGGGTCGCTGCCGATGACGCGGGCGAGGGTTTCGCGACCGTCCTTGAGTGCCACCACGATCTGGTCGGCGCCGGTGGTCACGTGGTTATTGGTCAGAATGTAGCCTTCCGGGCTCATGATCACCCCGGAACCGAGGCTCGATTCCATGCGTTTCTGCTTCGGCGAGTTGTCACCGAAGAAGCGCCGGAACTGCGGGTCTTCAAACAGCGGGTGCGCCGGTTTGTTGATGACCTTGGTGGTGTAAAGGTTGACCACCGAGGGTGCGGCGATGGTCACCGCGTCGGCATAGGACACCGGCCCCTGCTGCACGCTGGTGGTTTGCGGGGCCTGTTGCAGGTTGACATCGAGGCTCGGCAGCCCGACCCACTGCGGGTAACGCTGAATAATCAACAGAGCGATAAGCACACCGGCCAACAGCGGCCAGCCGAAAAAACGCAGCGCCTTGAGCATTAAGCACGTCCTGGAAAAGTTGCAGGCGGGGGCAGACCGCCGATAATGTCGCGCATTATACGAGGCCGCGCGCGCCTCTGAACGGGATATTTAGGAGTCTTTCATGGCCGTCGCCCTCAGCACCCTCGTCGAAGAAGCCGACCGTTACCTCGGCAGTGCAAAAATCGCCGATTATTGCCCCAACGGCCTGCAGGTCGAAGGCCGTCCACAAGTGATGCGCATCGTCAGTGGCGTCACCGCCAGTCAGGCCTTGCTCGATGCCGCAGTCGAAGCCGAGGCCGATCTGGTGCTGGTGCATCACGGCTATTTCTGGAAGGGCGAGAACCCGTGTATCACCGGCATGAAGCAGCGTCGCTTGAAGACTTTGCTCAAGCACGACATCAGTCTGCTCGCCTATCACTTGCCGCTGGATCTGCACCCGGAAGTCGGCAATAACGTGCAGCTGGCGCGTCAGCTGGACATTACCGTTGAAGGGCCACTGGATCCGGACAACCTGAAAATTGTCGGACTGGTTGGCTCGTTGAATGAGCCGATGACCCCGCGTGATTTCGCGCGCAAGGTCCAAGAGGTCATGGGCCGCGAGCCGCTGCTGGTCGAAGGCAGTGCGATGATTCGTCGGGTCGGCTGGTGCACTGGCGGCGGGCAGGGTTATATCGATCAGGGCGTGGCGGCGGGTGTTGATCTGTTCCTCAGCGGTGAAGCCTCCGAGCAGACCTTCCACAGCGCGCGGGAAAACGACATCAGCTTCATCGCCGCCGGTCACCACGCCACCGAGCGCTATGGCGTGCAGGCACTGGGCGACTACCTGGCAAAACGTTTCGCTCTCGAACACATCTTCATCGATTGCCCGAACCCGATCTGACGACTTCCGGCGAACTCGATCTGAAATGCTGCCCTGTAGGAGCTGCCGCAGGCTGCGATCTTTTGACTTTGTCTTTTAAAAGTAAGATCAAGAGATCGCAGCCTGCGGCAGCTCCTACAGGGAAAAATGGGGGCAAACCGGTGGGCATATTGATATGCCCTTTCGATCTAGTAGGCGTCCTGATTAGAAGAGGTCGCTGTGCTAGGATTCCCCGCTCGAACACGGCCCGCTGGCCGTTCATAAGAAAGCTTTCGTGAGTAGCCATGGTCGACAAACTGACGCATCTGAAACAGCTGGAGGCGGAAAGCATCCACATCATCCGCGAGGTGGCCGCCGAGTTCGACAACCCGGTGATGCTGTACTCCATCGGTAAAGACTCCGCCGTGATGCTGCATCTGGCACGCAAGGCGTTCTTCCCGGGCAAACTGCCGTTTCCGGTGATGCACGTCGACACTCGCTGGAAATTCCAGGAGATGTACAAGTTCCGCGACAAGATGGTCGAAGAGCTGGGCCTGGACCTGATCACCCACATCAACCCCGATGGCGTGGCGCAGAACATCAACCCGTTCACCCACGGCAGCGCCAAACACACAGACATCATGAAGACCGAGGGCCTCAAGCAGGCGCTCGACAAGCATGGTTTCGACGCCGCGTTCGGCGGTGCTCGTCGCGATGAAGAGAAATCCCGCGCGAAAGAGCGTGTGTACTCGTTCCGCGACAGCAAGCACCGCTGGGACCCGAAAAACCAGCGCCCTGAGCTGTGGAACGTCTACAACGGCAAGGTCAACAAGGGCGAATCCATTCGGGTGTTCCCGTTGTCGAACTGGACCGAGCTGGACATCTGGCAGTACATCTACCTCGAAGGCATCCCGATCGTGCCGCTGTACTTCGCCGCCGAGCGCGAAGTGATCGAGAAGAACGGCACGCTGATCATGATCGACGACGAGCGTATCCTCGAACACCTGTCCGATGAGGACAAGGCACGCATCGTCAAAAAGAAAGTGCGTTTCCGTACCCTTGGTTGCTACCCGTTGACGGGCGCGGTGGAGTCCGAGGCCGAAAGCCTCACGGACATCATTCAGGAAATGCTCCTGACGCGAACTTCCGAGCGCCAGGGCCGGGTCATCGACCACGATGGCGCAGGCTCGATGGAAGACAAGAAACGTCAGGGTTATTTCTAAGGGGTTGTCATGTCGCACGCATCTGATTTGATCAGCGAGGACATCCTCGCCTACCTGGGCCAGCACGAACGTAAAGAGCTGCTGCGCTTTTTGACCTGCGGTAACGTCGATGACGGCAAGAGCACCCTGATCGGGCGCCTGCTGCACGACTCCAAGATGATCTACGAAGATCACCTGGAAGCCATCACCCGCGATTCGAAGAAAGTCGGCACCACCGGTGACGACATCGACCTGGCGTTGCTGGTCGACGGCCTGCAGGCCGAGCGTGAGCAGGGCATCACCATCGATGTCGCCTACCGCTATTTCTCCACCGCCAAACGCAAATTCATCATCGCCGACACCCCTGGCCATGAGCAGTACACCCGCAACATGGCCACCGGTGCCTCCACCTGTGACCTGGCGATCATTCTGGTCGACGCGCGTTACGGCGTGCAGACCCAGACCCGTCGCCACAGCTTCATCGCCTCCTTGCTGGGTATCAAGCACATCGTTGTCGCCATCAACAAGATGGACCTCAAAGACTTCGATGAAGGCGTGTTCGAGTCGATCAAGGCCGACTACCTGAAGTTCGCCGAAGGCTTGAAGATGAAGCCGACCAGCATGCACTTCGTGCCGATGTCTGCCCTCAAGGGCGACAACGTGGTGAACAAGTCCGAGCGCTCGCCTTGGTACAAAGGTCAGTCGCTGATGGAAATTCTCGAGACCGTGGAAGTGGCGGGCGACCGCAACTTCACCGATCTGCGTTTCCCGGTGCAGTACGTCAACCGCCCGAACCTGAACTTCCGTGGTTTCGCCGGCACGCTGGCCAGCGGCATCGTGCACAAGGGCGACGAAGTGGTCGTTCTGCCGTCGGGCAAGAGCAGCCGCGTCAAATCCATTGTCACCTTCGAAGGTGAGCTGGAGCAGGCCGGCCCGGGTCAAGCGGTGACGCTGACCATGGAAGACGAAATCGACATCTCCCGTGGCGACCTGCTGGTGCATGCCGACAACGTGCCGCCGGTCACCGACAGCTTCGAAGCGATGCTGGTGTGGATGGCTGAAGAGCCGATGCTGCCGGGCAAGAAATACGACATCAAGCGCGCCACCAGTTATGTGCCGGGCTCGATTGCCAGCATCGTCAACAAGGTCGACGTCAACACCCTCGAAGAAGGCCCGGCGAGCGCGTTGCAGCTCAACGAAATCGGCAAGGTGAAGATCGCGCTCGACGCGCCGATCGCCCTCGACGGTTACGACAGCAACCGCACCACTGGCGCGTTCATCGTCATCGATCGTTTGACCAACGGCACCGTCGGCGCCGGCATGATCGTCGCTCAGCCGCTGTCTCACGGTACCGCGACGCATCACGGCAAACTGGCCCACGTTGCCACTCAGGAACGTGCCCAGCGCTTCGGCCAGCAGCCAGCTACCGTGCTGTTCAGCGGTCTGTCGGGCGCGGGCAAGAGCACGCTGGCCTATGCGGTCGAGCGCAAACTGTTCGACATGGGCCGTGCGGTGTTTGTGCTCGATGGTCAGAACCTGCGTCACGACCTGAACAAGGGGCTGCCGCAGGATCGTGCCGGGCGTACCGAGAACTGGCGGCGTGCGGCGCATGTGGCGCGTCAGTTCAACGAGGCTGGTCTGTTGACCCTGGCGGCGTTTGTGGCGCCGAGCGCCGAAGGTCGTGAGCAGGCCAAGGATCTGATCGGCAAGGAGCGTCTGCTGACGGTTTATGTGCAGGCTTCGCCGGCGGTGTGTGGCGAGCGTGATCCGCAGGGCTTGTATGCTGCGGGTGGCGATAATATTCCGGGTGAATCGTTCCCGTATGACGTGCCGCTGAATGCTGATCTGGTGATCGACACGCAGTCGTTGTCGGTGGAAGAGAGCGTGAAGCAAGTGCTGGATCTGCTGCGTCAGCGTGGCGCGATCTAAGCGTTAGCCGGAAATGAAAGGCCCGCGGGTGAGTGATCATCGGCGGGTTTTTTGTTGGCTGCGATTTTTGCGCGAGCTCATTCCACTGTGGGAGCTGGCTTGCCAGCGATGGCGCCCTTATAGGCGACCATGCTCTGTCTGGCTGAGTGAATATCCGTTTCTTCGGGTGCTGCGGCTGGCGGTTTCGCCCTTACGGCGACTCACTTTTTTTACAAACGCCTAAAAAAAGTAAGCAAAAAAACGCTTGCTCCTGCGTTCGGCCCGCTCGCTGGGGCTCGGGGTTCCTTCGCTGCGGGATTGATCCGGGGGGGCAGCGCCTACGGTTTGCTTCGCTGCACCTCCTCTCGCTGTGTTTGGCTGCGCCAAACGGTCGCTGCGCTCCCACCCCCGGATCAATCCCTCCGCTCAGCCTTCCGACGTCGCCCGTGGATCAAGATCAAGATCAAGATCAAGAGCGACAGCCGAGCTTGCGCTCATCCTGGAGTGGGGCGGCATGCGCCGCGTGCGGGTTGTACTTATCTTCCCTGTAGGAGCTGCCGCAGGCTGCGATCTTTGGATCTTTGGATCTTTGGATCTTTGGATCTTGATCTTGATCTTGTGGGAGCGAGCTTGCCAGCGATGGTGGCCTGCGAACCGACCAATCTCCAACTGAACGCACCCAACCCAACTGTAGGAGTGAGCCTGCTCGCGATAGCGGTATGTCATTCAACATTGGAGTGGCTGATCCACCGCTATCGCGAGCAGGCTCACTCCTACAGGGGATTAGCGTTTGTCTGCGAATTCGCGGTGCATCTGTTCCAGCAGCGCATCCTTGTCCTGCCACAGCTGGTTGATCCAGCCCTGGAATTGCAGGCGATATTCGCCGTCCTGGTCGTAGTTCTTGCCAATGAACGCTGGCGGGATCTGCAGCTCTTCAAAGTGCACCACCACGTCGCGCACGTTGCCGCACAGCAGATCCCAGAAACCCGGACGCCCGCCCGGATAGTGGATGGTCACGTTGACGATCGACTCCAGTTGCTCACCCATCGCATCGAGCACGAAGGCGATGCCACCCGCCTTGGGTTTGAGCAGGTATTTGAACGGCGACTGCTGCTGCGCGTGCTTGCCTTCGGTGAAGCGTGTGCCTTCGACGAAGTTGAAAATCCCCACCGGATTGTTGCGGAACTTCGCGCAGGTCTTGCGCGTGGTTTCGAGGTCTTTGCCTTTCTTCTCCGGGTGCTTTTCCAGGTACGCCTTGGAGTAGCGCTTCATGAACGGGAAGCCCAGCGCCCACCAGGCCAGACCGATCACCGGGACCCAGATCAGCTCTTGCTTGAGGAAGAATTTCAGTGGCTGGATCCGCCGGTTGAGCACGTATTGCAGCACCAGAATGTCGACCCAGCTCTGGTGGTTGCTGGTGATCAGGTACGAGTGTTGGTAGTCCAGGCCTTGCAGGCCGCTGATGTGCCAGCGGGTGCGGCGCACCAAGTTCATCCAGGCTTTGTTGTTGCTGATCCAGGCTTCGTGGGTGTGGCGCATCAGCCACAGTGAGGCGCGGCGGGCGAGGTCGAACGGCAGCACTTTGATCAGCGCCACGCAGAACAGGAACGAGCACAGCAGAATCGTATTGAGCGCCAACAGTAGCGCGGCGATCACGCCGCGAATCGGGGCGGGCAGGAAGTCCAGCATTTACACATCCATAGGTCGGTTGGCGGCTTGAATCGCGGTCAGGGCGATGGTGTAGACGATGTCGTCGACCTGCGCGCCGCGCGGCAGATCGTTCACCGGTTTGCGCAGGCCTTGCAGCATCGGGCCGAGGCTGACGCAGTCGGCGCTGCGTTGCACGGCTTTGTGAGTGGTGTTGCCGGTGTTGAGGTCAGGGAATACGAACACCGTGGCGCGACCGGCCACCTGGCTGTTCGGCGCCAGTTGCCGGGCGACGTCTGCGTTGGCGGCGGCGTCGTATTGCAGCGGGCCGTCGATCAGCAGCGAATGCTGTTGCTCGTGGGCGAGCAGGGTGGCTTCGCGGACTTTCTCGACCTCTTCACCCGTGGCCGATTCGCCGCTGGAGTAACTGATCATCGCCACGCGCGGGGTGATGCCGAATGCCGCTGCGGAATCGGCGCTCTGCAGGGCGATCTCCGCCAGTTCGGTGGCGCTCGGGTGCGGGTTCATCACGCAGTCGCCGTAGACCAGCACTTCTTCGGGGAACAGCATGAAAAACACCGACGACACCAGCGTGCAGCCCGGTGCGGTCTTGATCAGTTGCAGCGCCGGGCGGATGGTGTTGGCGGTGGTATTGATCACACCGGAGACCAGGCCATCGACTTCATCCAGCGCGAGCATCATGGTGCCGATCACCACGGTGTCTTCCAGCTGCTGTTCGGCCATCGGCGCGTTGAGGCTCTTGCTCTTGCGCAGGGCGACCATCGGCTCGATATAGCGTTCGCGGATCAGGTCCGGATCGAGAATCTCCAGCCCCGGCGGCAACTCGATGCCCTGAGCGCGGGCCACCGCTTCGACGTCCTCGGGTTTGGCCAGCAGCACGCAACGGGCGATGCCGCGTTCTTGGCAGATCGCCGCCGCTTGCACGGTGAGCGGCTCGCTGCCCTCGGGCAGGACGATGCGTTTGTTCGCCGACTGCGCGCGCTGGATCAGTTGATAACGGAATACCGCTGGCGACAGGCGCATTTCCCGCGGTGTGCCGCAGCGCTGGTGCAGCCACTTGGCGTCGAGATGGCTGGCGACGAAGTCAGTGATGATCTCCGCACGCTCGCGGTCATCGATGGGGATTTCCTTGTTCAGGCCATTGAGCAGATTAGCGGTGTCGTAGGAACCGGTGCTCACCGACAGCACCGGCAGACCGGCCTGCAACGCGCCACGGCACAGGTCCATGATGCGCGGATCGGGCAGGGTATCGCTGGTCAGCAACAGCCCGGCCAGCGGCACGCCGTTCAACGCCGCGAGGCTGACCGCAAGAATGATGTCGTCGCGGTCGCCCGGGGTCACCACCAGCACGCCGGGTTTGAGCAGCTCCACGGTGTTGCGCATGGTACGGGCGCAGATGATGATTTTGGTCATGCGCCGGGTTTCGTAATCGCCGGCGTTGAGCACCTGCGCGCCCATCAGGTCGGCGACGTCGCGGGTGCGCGGTGCGTTGAGTTCGGGCTGGAACGGAATGCAGCCGAGCAGGCGGAAATCACCGCTGCGCAGTAATGGCGAATGCTCCTTGAGGCGCGTGGCGAAAGCATCCATGCTCTCCTCGGTCTTGACCTTGTTGAGGATCACACCGAGGACTTTCGGGTCTTTCGGGCCGCCGAACAATTGCGCCTGCAATTCGACGCGGCCGGAGAGTTCGGCGAGCACTTCATTCTCCGGCGCCGAGACCAGAATCACCTCGGCATCCAGGCTCTTGGCCAGGTGCAGGTTGACCCGCGCGGCGTAACTGGCGCTGCGGGTCGGTACCATGCCTTCGACCACCAGCACGTCCTTACCGATGGCGGCTTGCTGATAGAGGGCGATGATTTCTTCGAGCAGTTCATCGAGCTGGCCGTCGCCGAGCATCCGCTCGACGTGGGCCAGACCCAGTGGTTGCGGCGGTTTCAGGCCGTGGGTGCGCGCCACCAGTTCGGTGGAACGCTCAGGGCCGGTGTCGCCCGGATGCGGCTGGGCAATCGGTTTGAAGAAGCCGACTTTCAGTCCGGCCCGCTCCAGCGTACGCACCAGCCCGAGGCTGATGGAGGTCAGACCCACACCAAAATCGGTGGGCGCGATAAAAAAAGTTTGCATGCGAATTCTCTAAAGTTGCATGGCAATGGTGGCGATCCATACGTGATCGCCTACCGAAATTCAGTCGCCAAGGTTATCGCTAACCGAGCCTTGTGCGCACCAACCGCAGGCAAAGGGTTGGCCTATTTTTTCAATACGTTGCGCCGGATCAAGAACCCAGGCCCGCGATTGCCACGGCGGCTGGTGACGCAGGTGCTGGGTGTGGCCACAGGAAAGCTCGGCCACCCAGTGACCGTCTTCATCCTGATGGAAGCCGGTGATCGTCGATTCCCGTTTGTCCGGGTTGTGTTCGCTTTCGCGCGATTGCTTCGCTAAACTTGGCCTTTCTATATTCTTCTGCAAAAGGTCTCGCCCCATGCTGATCGCCGCCAATAAGGCTGTCTCCATCGACTATACCCTGACCAACGACGCTGGTGAGGTCATCGACAGCTCCGCCGGCGGCGCTCCGCTGGTCTACCTGCAAGGCGCAGGCAACATCATCCCGGGCCTGGAAAAAGCTCTGGAAGGCAAAGCTGTTGGTGACGAGCTGGAAGTGTCCGTAGAGCCGGAAGACGCTTACGGCGAATATGCCGCTGAACTGGTCAGCACCCTGAGCCGCAGCATGTTCGAAGGCGTTGACGAGCTGGAAGTCGGCATGCAGTTCCACGCTTCGGCGCCGGACGGCCAGATGCAGATCGTGACCATCCGTGACCTGGACGGCGACGACGTCACCGTCGACGGCAACCACCCACTGGCTGGTCAGCGCCTGAACTTCAAAGTGAAGGTCGTTGCTATCCGTGATGCCAGCCAGGAAGAAATCGCTCATGGCCACGTCCATGGCGAAGGTGGCCATCACCACTGATTTTCTGCGCTAAGCTTCGAGTACTGGAGAGGCGCCTGCGGGCGCCTTTTTAGTCCGCGGCTGTCCTTGGCGCTCTCGCCAAGTGGCTGTTTCGAGTAGAACACGGGAATCTGGAGTCCGTCATGAGTGCTTTTCACGACCTTAAGTTGACAGCCCTGGATGGTCAGGAGCTACCGCTGGCGCCTTTCAAGGGCCAAGTCGTGCTGGTGGTCAACGTCGCCTCCAAATGCGGCTTGACCCCACAGTACGCGGCACTGGAAAACCTCTATCAGCAATTCAAGGGCAGGGGCTTCAGTGTGCTGGGCCTGCCGTGCAACCAGTTTGCTGGCCAGGAACCAGGTACCGAACAGGAGATCCAGGAATTCTGCAGCCTGAACTATGGCGTGACGTTCCCGTTGTCGAGCAAGCTTGAAGTCAACGGTCATGATCGCCATCAGCTCTATCGCTTGCTGGCGGGAGAGGGCGCGGAATTTCCCGGTGACATCACCTGGAATTTCGAGAAATTCCTGCTCGGCAAGGACGGCCGGGTGCTCGCGCGATTCTCGCCACGTACGGCGCCGGATGATCCGACCATCGTTCACGCGATTGAAAAAGCGCTGGGTTAAAACGGCAAGATCAAAAGATCGCAGCCTGCGGCAGATCCTACAGAGGACTGCTGACGCTGCGATCTTTTTGTTTCTAACCCTTGATCACCCAAATCAATAATGCTGTTCAAGGCTTGCAACTCTCCATATTATCGCCGTCATAAAGTCATTCCCTGTGGAGCCTTCCCATGCCGGTGCAAGCCCTGTTCAAACCGTTCCACCTCGGTGCCCTCGAACTGCCGACCCGCGTGGTCATGGCGCCGATGACCCGCTCGTTTTCCCCGGGTGGCGTACCCAATTCCAAAGTGATCGAGTACTACCGTCGCCGTGCTGCGGCCGGTGTCGGCCTGATCATCACCGAAGGCACCACGGTCGGTCACAAGGCTTCCAACGGTTACCCGAACGTGCCGCAGTTTTTCGGTGAAGCGCCACTGGCTGGCTGGAAAAAAGTCGTCGACGCGGTGCATGCCGAGGGCGGCAAGATTGTTCCGCAACTGTGGCATGTCGGCAGCGTGCGCCGCATCGGCACTGAACCGGACGCCAGCGTGCCGGCTTACGGTCCGACGGAAAAACTCAAGGACGGCCAAGTCGTGGTGCACGGCATGACCAAACAGGACATTCAGGACGTGATCGCCGCGTTCGCCCAGGCGGCCAAAGATGCCAAAAGCATCGGCATGGACGGCGTGGAAATTCACGGTGCCCACGGATACCTGATCGACCAGTTCTTCTGGGAAGGCAGCAACCAGCGCAGCGACGAATACGGCGGCAGCCTGGCCAACCGTTCGCGCTTCGCCATCGAGCTGATTCAAGCGGTGCGGGCGGCGGTCGGTGAAGGTTTCCCGATCATCTTCCGTTTCTCGCAGTGGAAGCAGCAGGATTACACCGCGCGTCTGGTGCAGACCCCAGAAGTGCTGGGCGAATTCCTCAAGCCGCTGGCCGATGCCGGTGTGGACATTTTCCACTGCTCGACGCGGCGTTTCTGGGAGCCCGAGTTCGACGGTTCCGAGCTGAACCTGGCCGGCTGGACGCGCAAACTGACCGGCAAACCGACCATCACTGTGGGCAGCGTCGGTCTGGACGGCGAGTTCCTGCAGTTCATGGTCAACACCGACAAGGTCGCGCAACCGGCGAGCCTGGAGAAACTGCTGGAGCGTCTGAACAACGACGAGTTCGATCTGGTGGCAGTGGGCCGTGCGCTGCTGGTGGATCCGGACTGGGCGCTGAAAGTGCGCGAAGGGCGTGAGCAGGACATTCTGCCGTTCAGCCGTGAGGCGTTGATGACGCTGGTTTAAGCGGCGCTCTCACTGACGCTATCGCTGGCAAGCCAGCTCCCACAGGTTTTGCGGGTGTTCACAAAAAATGTGTTCACCGCAGCCCCTTGTGGGAGCTGGCTTGCCAGCGATAGCGGCTTCAAAGTCAGCCAGGATTCAGGGCAATGTCTGCGCATTCGGCACCACCTGCTCCCGCACACACGCCCCACGCAAATGCTTTTCAAATTGCTCGATGATCGCCGCCCACCCCTGACGACTGGCATGCTGGCGCGCATTCAGACGCACGCAGCGCAACGTCTCATCCTCTTCCAGCAACCACGCCGCCGCATCGCAGAACGCCTCTTCATCACCCGGCATCGCCAACACGCCGTTGTAGCCGTGGCGAATGTGCTGCGCCGCCGCAGCCTGATCGTAAGCCACCACCCCCAGCCCTGAAGCCAGGGCTTCAAGCACCACGTTGCCGAAGGTTTCGGTCATGCTCGGGAACAGAAAAATGTCGCCGGACGCATAGTGCGCCGCCAGCGCTTCACCGCGTTGTGAGCCACAGAAGATCGCTTGCGGGAGATCCTTTTCCAGCGCAAGCCGTTGCGGTCCGTCGCCCACCACGATCAGCTTCAGGTTGCGCTGTGGATAAGTCCGGCAGAGTTTGTCGAAGCAGCGCTTGAGCAGGCCGAGGTTCTTTTCCGGAGCCAGACGTCCTACATGAATCACCGCGATGTCCTGCTCACTCAGGCCCCATTGCTCACGTAGTCCGTTCAACCGCTTGGCCGGATGAAACAACTGGCTGTCCACGCCTCGGGAGAGCAGGGCGAGACGGTCGAAGTGCCGGCGCTCCAGTTCCAGGCGCTGGCTGACACTGGGCACCAGGGTCATCACCGAGCGGTTGTGGAACCAGCGCAGATAATGGGTCAGCAAGCGCGTCAGCAAACTCAGCCCATATTGATTGGTGTATTGCTGGAAATTGGTGTGAAAGCCGCTGACCACCGAGATCCCCAAGCGTCGCGCCGCACGCAACGCCGACAAGCCGAGCGGGCCTTCGGTGGCGATGTACAAAACGTCCGGGCGGTGACGCTTCCAGCGCCGTAGCAGCTTGTGCATCGACGACTGACCCCATTGCAGTCCGGGGTATCCCGGTAACGGCCAGCCCCGGCACAACAGCAAGGCATCGTCCTCGACACGCTGCGGATCCCCCGCCTGGCGCGGTCGCACCAGTTCCACCTGATGCCCACGCGCGCGCAAGCCATCGCACAAGCGACCAAGGGTATTGGCCACCCCGTTGATTTCCGGTGGGAAGGTTTCGCTGATCAGGGTGATATGCAGAGCTGTCGTCATGACCTCAGTGTCGGCTGAGGCCATGTCGCGCTTGTGACGTTCGGATGATGGATTTGTGACTGGCTGTTTGGGAGCGGCCTAGCGCTGCGTGACGAGGTTCTCCGCCCCGCGCTCACGTACCCAGAACAAGGTCGCGCCCGCTACGGCGGCCGGCATCATCAGAATGTTCACCACCGGAATCAGCAGCGCCAGATAGACGATGCCGCCAAAACTCATGCTCTGCCAGCGCTTCTGGCGCAGCCAGGCGAGCATCTCGTTCCAGCCCAGTTTGTGGTTGTCCGCCGGGTAGTCGATGTACTGGATCGCCATCATCCACACGCCGAACAGCAGCCACAGCGGCGCGGCGACGATGTTCACCACCGGGATGAACGAGAGGATGAACAGGCCGATCGCGCGGGGCAGGAAGTAGCCGAGTTTGCGCATTTCCCGGGCGAGGGTGCGCGGGATCATCGCGATCAGTTCGCCCCAGCTGAAGGCCGGGAAATCATCGGTGCCGCGTACCACCACTTCGACTTTTTCCGCGAGGAAGCCGTTGAACGGTGCGGCGATGACGTTGGCGAGCATGGTGAAGGTGAAAAACACCATCAACGCCACCAGCACCACGAACAGCGGCCAGAGAATGTAGCTGAGGAAACTCAGCCAGTCGGGCAGCGACGGCATCAGGCTGTCGACCCACAGGCTGAACTGGTGGCCGGCCAGATAGATCAATCCGACGAACAGCACCAGGTTGATCGCCAGCGGCAGCAGCACGAACAGGCGCAGGCCCGGGCTGAGAACCAGTTTGAGGCCTTCGCGCAGGTATTGCGGGCCGGACAGAACAGGGGCGGGCATAAGGTGCTCCGAGCAAGGGAAAACGCGCCGACCTTACCGACTTTGCAACCGGTGCGAAAGCGCGGCAGAGCCATCGACATTCACTGTAACAAAGACGTCGATCTGGTCGGAGTCTGCGTATAGAGACCACCTATGAGCTGGATTGTTAATCCGTATTTCCTTAATCTTGCCCCCCTCGATACGCTGCACCCAACTTTTTACAGGACTGTCGAGCTCATGCCTTCCCCAAGGTTATCCACAGTCCTTTTTTATTCCCGCCGGCAGTCCGGCGTTCCGCGCCAGTGTTTCGGCCCGGTCAACAGGAGCAGGTCATGTCTGAAGTCCGTCATTCGCGAGTGATTATTCTCGGTTCCGGCCCTGCCGGTTACAGCGCTGCGGTCTACGCCGCCCGTGCCAACCTCAAGCCACTGCTGATCACCGGCATGCAGGCCGGCGGTCAACTGACCACCACCACCGAAGTCGACAACTGGCCGGGCGACGTACACGGCCTGACCGGCCCGGCGCTGATGGAGCGGATGCGCGAGCACGCCGAGCGTTTTGAAACCGAGATCGTTTTCGATCACATCAACGCCGTGGACTTCGCCGCCAAGCCATACACCCTGACCGGCGACAGCGCGACTTACACCTGCGACGCGCTGATCATCGCCACCGGTGCCAGCGCTCGCTACCTGGGCTTGCCGTCGGAAGAAGCGTTCATGGGCAAAGGCGTTTCCGCCTGCGCGACCTGCGACGGTTTCTTCTACCGCAACAAGCCAGTGGCTGTGGTCGGTGGCGGCAACACCGCGGTTGAAGAAGCGCTGTACCTGGCCAACATCGCCAGCACCGTGACCCTGATCCACCGCCGCGAAACCTTCCGCGCCGAGAAGATCCTGATCGACAAGCTCAACGCCCGCGTGGCCGAAGGCAAGATCATCCTCAAGTTGAACGCCAACCTCGACGAAGTGCTGGGCGACAACATGGGCGTGACCGGTGCGCGCCTGAAGAACAACGACGGCAGCTTCGACGAAATCAAAGTCGACGGCGTGTTCATCGCGATCGGCCACACCCCGAACACTTCGCTGTTCGAAGGCCAGTTGACCCTGAAAGACGGTTACCTGGTGGTGCAGGGCGGCCGTGACGGCAACGCCACTGCGACCAGCGTCGAAGGCATCTTCGCTGCCGGTGACGTGGCTGACCACGTTTACCGTCAGGCCATCACCTCGGCCGGCGCCGGCTGCATGGCGGCACTGGACACCGAGCGTTATCTGGACGGTCTGCAAAACGCTTCGTTCTAAATCGCAGACACAAAAAAACCGGCTTCGGCCGGTTTTTTTATGAGAGTCAAAAGATCGCAGCCTGCGGCAGCTCCTACAGGGATCGGTGTAGGAACTGCCGGAGGCTGCGATCTTTTGATCTTGAATCAGCGGCGGGTCAGCGGCTGTGCTTCGAACTTCACACCGGCCAGACCGTGCTTGATCAGCGCGCGGATATTGCCGTGGTCGCTGCCCTCGGGCGTCGCCACCACCGAGCGGTAATGCTCGCCGAATGCCAGCAGCGCTTCTTCGTCGCTCAGACCTTCCAGCAGCGCCAGACCCAAGGTCTTGCACGAGCCCTCGTTCTGCCCGGCGGCGCTTTCCACACCACCGTTGTTGAACGCCTGAGGCTGGTAGTCGTAGTTGGCGGCGATGAAGGCCAGGGTGTCGGTAAAAACGTGCTCGCCGCTTTTGAAGCTGGCGCGCAGGGTGTTCAGATCACTCATTGGGTTTTCCTTTGGCGAACGCCGCCTGTTGTTCGGCGCTGGCTTCTTGCTGGTATTGGGCTTTCCATTCGGCATAAGGCATGCCGTAAACCACTTCACGGGCGTCGTCGAGGCTGACCTCGATCTGCTTCTCGTCGGCGGCAGCCTTGTACCACTTGGACAGGCAGTTGCGGCAGAACCCGGCGAGGTTCATCAGGTCGATGTTCTGCACGTCCTTGCGGCTGTCCAGATGGGCAACCAGTCGGCGGAAGGCGGCGGCTTCGAGTTCGAGGCGTTGTTGCTCGGTCATGATGGGCTCTGTGCAGTCTATTCGTGGCGCGGATGATAAAAGTCTGGCGCGCGATGCGCCAGACATGCTCAGCGGCTGGCGGCGAGGGTGATCGACACCGATTCGGCGAAACGCAGCGCATGCGGCTTGTCGACTTCGACTTCGGCGTACAGCACCGCGGCATGGGTCATCACCAGATCCAGCAATTCCTGGGTCAGGCGTTCGAGCAGCGCAAAACGGTTGCCTTCCACGTGGGCGATGATCGCCTTGGTGATGGTGCGGTAGTTCAGCGCGTGATCGATGTCGTTGTCGCGCACCGCTTCCTGCGCCGCGTACAGGATTGTGAGATTGATCAGCACATCCTGCTTGTTGAGGATCTCGTCCTCGTTGATCCCGATAAAGGTGCGCAGGCGCAGATCCTTGACCCGGATGCGCGCCATTCCCGGTTGAAGTTGTGACATTTACTTGCTCCGTCCAATCAATTGCAGGAACTCCTGACGGGTGTTGCTCGAGTCGCGAAAGGCGCCGAGCATGACCGAGGTGTTCATGGTCGAATTCTGTTTCTCGACACCGCGCATCATCATGCACATGTGCCGGGCCTCGATGACCACCGCGACGCCGGCGGCATCGGTGACCTGTTGCACCGCATCGGCAATCTGCCGGGTGAGGTTTTCCTGAATCTGCAGGCGCCGGGCGAACATGTCCACCAACCGCGCGATCTTCGACAGCCCCAGCACCTTGCCTGTCGGAATATAAGCCACATGGGCCTTGCCGATGAAGGGCAGCAGGTGATGTTCGCACAACGAGTACAACTCGATATCGGCGACGATGATCATCTCGTCGCTGTCGGAGGCAAACAGCGCGCCATTGACGATCTGATCCACACTCTGTTCGTAGCCGTGACACAGGTATTGCATGGCCTTGGCCGCGCGCAGCGGGGTGTCGAGCAGGCCTTCGCGGTCGGGGTCTTCACCGAGGCCGATGAGGATCTCGCGGTAATTCTCGGGCAGGGTACGGCTCATGGGAGATCCTCGCGCAGCAGCTTATTTGACGTGCCGTCCGCCATTGACGGTCAGGGTCGTGCCGGTGACATAGGGGTTGTCGAGCAGATAGCGCAGGCTCTGGTAGATCACTTCGCTGCCGGGCTCGATGCCCAGCGCGGATTTGGCCAGCGCCTTGGCACGGTACGCCGCGTCGTCGTCGGGATTGAACAATAGCAGGGCCGGCGCGATGCCGTTGACCTTGATCGCCGGTGCATAACGCGCGGCGAACGACAGGGTCAGGCTGTCGAGCCCGGCCTTGCTGGCGCAATAACCGATGTGCTTGCTGCTGCCCTTGCGGGTGACGTCGTCGCTGATGTGGATGATGTCGGCCGGCGTCGAGCGCTTGAGCAGGTCGGCGCAGTGCAGGTTGATCAGATACGGCGCGAGCATGTGCACGTTGAGCATGCGCAAGAAGGCCTCGGCTTCACTGCCCGGGGTTTCCGCCAGCCATTCGGAGGCGTTGTGGACGATGGCGCGCAGGCAGTCGGTGTGGCTTTTCAGTTCATCGATGAAGACGAGGATGGCGGCTTCACTGGAGAAGTCCGCGAACACCCCGATCGCGCCCAGATCCCGCAGGGCTTGCACGCCGGGACGTTCGCTGCGGTAGGTGAAGATGACCTGATGGCCGTCCTCAAGCAAACGCTGCGCACAGTGCAGACCGACACGCTGGCCGGCACCGGTGATGAGGATCGGGGCGGAGGAATTGGTCATGTACGGCTCGGGTCGCGGTCAGAGTAAAAACTATAACAGCGACGCTGCCGAAAAGATCGCAGCCTTCGGCAGCTCCTGCAGGGGCGCATTCATCTGTAGGAGCTGACGAGTGCAACGAGGCTGCGATCTTTAGCGATTCTGCGTAGAGGGTGTTGCAGGCAAAGGTCGCGCCGGCACAGCGTTCAACCAGTTGGCCAGCAACCGCGTCGACAGCGGAATGAAGAAGTACACCATCAGCGGCGTCAGGCATGCGGTGCTGATCAACACCCGCGGCAGCAGGCTCATCTCGCCGAGCAGCGGGCCGAGGACAAAGTTGAACAGCAGCGATACCGGGAAGAACGCCAGCCAGATCGCCACGGCCTGTTTCCAGCGCGGAGGCCGCTGACCAGCCGCGGCGAACCAGCCTTCGATGCCGCTGACCCGATGCTCTTTGGGGTGCGCAAACAGATCGCTGCCCCGGGCCAACCAAGCGGTACGCGAGGCCGAGTGTTCCCAAGCGTGCAGGGTCTGCTCGTCAACGAAGCGGAAAATGATCTGGAACTCGTTGTCACCGGGTGGCGGAGCGAGCACGCCGGAACCCAGGTAGCCGGGAAAGTCTGTGGCCAGTTGTTCGCCTTCGCGCAGCCAGGCAATCAGGTCATGATAGCGGCCGTCGGCGACGCGACGCGCAACCATCAGCGTGACGGGGGAAGTAGACATTGTGTATCTCCATATTTCGATTGCGTCGCTCCGGGTAGGAGATTTCGCATGGCGCAGGCCGGGGTAGGGGCCTGCACTTTTCAGCAAGCAAGGATTATTCCCGATTTTGATGACAGTTTCAGAGACTTTCGTCTCTGTTCATTGGGTTGAACCGATAGAGGGCATCGGATGTAGAATGGGATCCAAATTTACCGAGCGGACACACCAGCACCATGGCTGTTATCACGGACGCTAGCCCTGCCCCGCAGGCCTCTGTCGCGCTTGAGCGCGAAGAGTTGTTCCCTATTCGGGAGGTGTCGCGGCTGACCGGCGTCAACCCGGTTACGCTGCGTGCATGGGAGCGCCGCTACGGTTTGATCCAGCCGACGCGCACCGAAAGCGGGCACCGGTTGTATTCGATGACCGAAATCGAGCGTGTGCGCAGCATCGTCGACTGGATCGATCGCGGCGTGGCCGTGAGCAAGGTCGGCAAGATCCTCGCCAAGACCGAGCCATTGAAGGCCCTGGCGCATATCATCCCCGATGATCTGGTTCAGACCGATTACGCGCAGTGGCAGCAGCAGGTGCAAGTTGCAGTCAGTGCGTTCGATGACCGCGCGCTGGATCAGGTCTACAACCAGATTTTCTCTTCATACTCGCTGCCGGTGGTGTTTCAGGACATCCTCATGCCGTTGTGGCTGCAGATGTTGCAGCGCCAGGACGCCTTCGGTCAGACCAGCGAGTGGCTGTTTTTCGACGGGTTCCTGCGGGCTCGGGTGCTGCAGCGCATTGTTGCGCTGCGCGGCACGCAACCGCGCAAGGTGATTGTCAGTGCGCTCGCCGGTCAGTGTCGTGAACTCGAGCTGCTGGTCGCCGCGTTGTTTCTCAGCGGCAATGACGCCGGGGTGCGGGTGCTGACCACCGGTCAGCCATTCGATGAGTTGGCGCTGGTGTGCGAGCGGATCAAGCCGCAGGCGCTGGTGCTGTTTTCCAACCACGCCCCGACAGCCGATTTGCCGCGACGGTTGAACCGTCTGGCATTGAGTCTGGATTGTCAGGTCATGCTCGCCGGTGATACTGCTGATCTGGCACAGGACAACCTGGCCGGATCGTCGATCGGTTGTCTGGGCAATGAAGGGGCGACGATGCGTCAGCGCATGACGCAGTTTCTCGCGGGGACGCTGGATACCTGAATATCAGGTGTGCAGGGCGGGGTGGGTCAGACGGTGTTGCTGCAGAATGAACTGGCGCAGGCGTTCGGTTTCATCGGCATCGGTCTGGCTCAGCTCATAGGCGTAGAAGCCGTGCTCGGTTTCGCGCTCGAAATTGCCGCGCAGGGAAATACGCTCATAGCCTGACGGGCTGAACCACAGGGCGAAATGCTTGGGTGGTTTGGTCTTGTTGCGCATTTCCAGCAGCACGCCTTTGTGCGACACCTCGTGCACCCACATCATGCCCGGCTGGCCCTTGGCATTTTCCAGCGCTACCGGCTCTTCGAGGGTCAGGCGCCATGGGCGAACCATCGGCCCGTCTTCGTAAATGCTCGGTACGCCCAGACGCAGGTGCAAGGCGTGGAATTCGTCTTCCACCAGGTGCAGCGGAAAGGTCATCTGCTGATTTTCGAAGTTGGCCTGGATGGTCACTTGCTCTTGAGCCGCGAGGCGCGTGAGCAAGTCGCGGATCTGCGAACCACCATTGACCAGCAGGCTCGACGTCGCATCCCGCACATTGAGCTGCGGGTTGTGCTGCATGGTCTGGATGAAATCCAGCTCATCCTGGGTCAGGAGGGCGTCGCGTTGCATGGCCTGGCTCGAAAGAAATAGTTACAAAGTCATTGGTGATTGTAGTTAATGACACTTAGTTCGCTGTTTTGTTTGCGCCGTTCGTCGCTTTCAACGCTGCAAGCTCCGCTTGTAATGCCGCAACCTCGGCCTCCAGCTGAATGACGCGCTGCTGTGCCTTGACCTGAACGGTGACATCCTTCTGCACACCGACGAAGTAGGTCTGACCGTCATCGGCATTTTTTACCGTCGAAAGCGACAGTTCGTTCCAGAACGGTGTGCCGTCCTTGCGGTAGTTGCGCAGGATCTCCCGGCACGAACCACCCTCGCGCAACACCCCGCGAATCCGCTCCAGACTTGCCTGATCACGGTCTCCGGCCTGCAGAAAGCGGCAGTCCTGATAGAGAATCTCTTCGCTGCTGTAACCGGTCAGGCGTTCGAAGGCCGGGTTCACATAGATCAGGATATTGTCCTGCTCACCTTCTTTCTCAGCCACCACGATTCCGTCGTTCGACGCGTTGATCACCATTTGCAGCAGACTGGCATTGATCATCTGTGAATCCTTTCAGCATTGTCGATGGCTCGCATTCTAGAAGATCAGCCGGCGCTGTCTATAGGCCATCAGCGTCTGTTGAGAGCCAGTCGCAACATCTCTGTCGGGACTGCTACTATCGCCGCTCTTTTTTTCAGCTTCAGGATCAGATTGATGAAAGTCGCCATCCTCTCCGGCTCGGTTTACGGCACGGCCGAAGAAGTCGCCCGTCACGCGCAGAACCTGCTGAAAGACGCCGGTTTTGAAACCTTCTACAACCCGCGCGCCAGCCTGGCGGACCTTCAGGCGTTCGGCCCTGAAGCGTTTCTCGCGGTGACCTCGACCACCGGCATGGGTGAGTTGCCGGATAATCTGGTGCCGCTGTATTCGAGCATTCGCGATCAACTGCCAATGGCCTGGCGCGGTTTGCCGGGCGCGGTGATCGGTTTGGGCGATGCCAGTTACGGCGATACGTTCTGTGGCGGCGGCGAACTGATGCGTGAGTTGTTCGCCGAGCTGGGCGTGCGCGAAGTGCAGGAGATGCTGCGTCTGGACGCCAGCGAAAGCGTGACCCCGGAAACCGACGCCGAGCCATGGCTGGCGCAACTGATCGCCACGCTCAAGGGCTGATCGCGCGCTCGCGCAGCAAAGCCAGCCACGCCTGCGCAGCTTTCGACAGATAGGCACCCCGGCGCCAGATGAACGCGATGTCCCAACGCAAGTAATCCGGCGCGCGCAGGGTCAGGCGCACCACGCCCGGACGCTGCAGTGCCCGGGCGACCACGCTGGGCAGCAGCACCACGCCTTGCCCGGCGGCCACCAGTGCCACGAGAAAATCCGCCTGGCCACTGCGCCCGCCTTCTTTCGGGGTAAAGCCCAGTTGCTGGCAGGCCTGCAGTAGACGGTCATTGAGCACAAAGCTGCGCTGATACAGCAGGAACGGCGTGTCGGCCAATTCCTCAAGACCAATCTCGCCGTGTGCTGCCAACGGATGATCCACCGGCAGCAGCGCATCGAGCTTTTCATCACAGAAAGGCTGGAAGTCGAACTGCGGATCTTTCGGCAGCAGGCTGCCGCCCAACTCCAGTTCGCCGCTGAGCACCGCCTGCTCGATATTGCGGCTGCCGCCCTCAAGCAATTGAATGCTGATGTTCGGGTAGCGCCGCCGATACTCGGCAAACAGCCCGGCGAACAGTGCATCGCTGCCCAGCAGCGGCAGGCCGAGGCGCAGTTCACCGCGAGCCAGTTGGCTCAAATCATCCAGTTCACTGAGCAACTCATTGCGCAAACGCAACATGCCTTCGGCGCGTTGCAGCACCACGCTGCCCGCGGCGGTCAGGCGCAACTGTGAGCCGAGCCGTTCGAGCAACGGCGTGCCGAGGCTCTGCTCCAGTTGCGCGACTTGCTTGCTCACCGCCGACTGGCTGATGTGCAGGGTTTTCGCCGCCTGGGTGAAGCCGCCCTGATGCATGACTTCGACAAAACTGCGCAGCTGTTTGAATTCCATGTTCCGATTCCATTGTGGAATAGGACTGAGTCTAACAATTCGCTTCTGGGATGGCAGGCCGCTTCGTAAAATAAGCCCCTGTAAGGAGCCCATCATGAACGCCGCATCCCTCAAATATCTTTCCCGTCTATTCGCAGAACTGGCCGTGCTGCTCGGTCTCTACCTGCTCGGCTGCCAGATCGCCGCGTGGCTGGCCTGGCCGATTCCCGGCGGCGTCATCGGCATGACTTTGTTGCTGCTGGCGTTCGCGTTTGGCTGGGTCAAACCGGCGGCGCTGCAACTGGGTGCCGGGTTGCTGATGGCCGAGATGCTGTTGTTCTTTATTCCGGCACTGATGAGTCTGCTCGACTACGGCGCACTGCTGCGCAATGACGGCTGGCGGATTCTGCTGGTGATCGGCGCCAGCACACTGATGGTGATGCTCGTGACCGCATTCACCGTCGAGTTGGCCGTGCGCCTGAGGCGGTCCCATGACGCTTGAATGGATGCCGATGTTCTGGCTCGCCTTCACCCTGCTGGCGTATCTGTTCAGTCGCTGGATTTATCGGCGTACCGGACGTTATCTGCTGTCGCCGCTGATTCTGGTGCCGGCGCTGCTGCTGGCCCTCGCCGTGCCGCTGCACACCGCCTACGCCGAATATTCCAGCAACACTCACTGGTTGATGCTGGTACTCGGCCCGGTGACGGTCGCTTTCGCGGTGCCGATCTGGCAGCAGCGGCGATTGCTCATGCAGCATTGGTCCGCGTTGTTGCTGGGCATGTTCGCCGGCAGTGCCGCGTCGATTGCCACCTCGTTCGGTCTGGCCAGGGCACTGGCGCTCGACAGCTCGGTGACGATGTCACTGGTGCCACGTTCGATCACCACGCCGTTCGCCATGCCACTGGCGCAGGATCTCGGTGGTGTGCCGGAACTGACCGCGGTGTTCGTGATGTTCACTGGCGTGTTCGGCGCGATGCTCGGTGGCGTGTTGCTCAAGTGGCTGCCGTTGCGCAGTGCCCTGGCGCGCGGTGCGTTGTTCGGGGTTGGCGCGCACGGCGCAGGCGTCAGTCGGGCGCATGAAGTGGGCGGTGAAGAAGGCTCGGTGGCGGGGCTGGTGATGGTGCTGACCGGGTTGCTCAATCTGTTCGCCGCGCCTTTGTTGGCGTCGTTGCTTTGACATGGATCCAAGGTGTTTGCATGGCTGACCCGCTCAGTCATCAAGCTGGCTGGCAATGCAACTCCGCGATCCTCTGCGCCTGACTAGACTGCTGACACGTGCAGAACAATAAGAACGCAGAGGTGCATACAGTGAGCGTAGCCCCCGTCCAGTCGTCCCTTGATGTCAAAGACCAGGTCAGTGCCGCGGAATGGCAGACTCGGGTCGATCTTGCCGCCTGCTATCGACTGGTGGCGTTGCATGGCTGGGACGACCTGATCTTCACCCACATCTCGGCCAAGGTGCCGGGCACCGAAGACTTCCTGATCAACCCGTTCGGGTTGATGTTCCATGAGATCACCGCGTCGAGCCTGGTCAAAGTCGATCAGGCCGGCAACAAGCTCATGGACAGTCCCTACGAAATCAATCCCGCCGGTTACACCATCCACAGCGCCGTTCACGAAGTGCGGCACGATGTGGTTTGTGTGCTGCACACCCACACCGCATCCGGTGTCGCGGTGTCGGCGCAAAAGCAGGGCGTGTTGCCGATCAGTCAGCAGTCGCTGTTCGTGCTGTCGAGCCTGGCTTATCACGCCTATGAAGGCGTGGCGCTGAATCATGAAGAGAAGGCCCGTTTGCAGGCCGATCTGGGCGAGAACAATTTCCTGATGCTGCACAACCACGGTCTGCTGACCTGTGGCAACACCATCGCCGACACCTTTCTGATGATGTTCACCTTTCAGCGCGCCTGCGATATTCAGGTCATGGCGCAAACCGGCGGTGCTGAACTGATCGCCATCGAACCGCAGATCCTCGCGGGCGCCAAAGCGATGATCGCCGGCGTGACCAAAAGTGCTCAAGGCATGGGCGGCGCGCTGGCCTGGCCGGCGCTGCTGCGCAAACTCGATAAACAAGACCCCGGATATAAACTCTGATGCCTCTTGCCGAGATTCCTCTGTGTGTCTGGCGCAAACGCAGCCGGACGTTTGTCTTCCGCGGCCAGTCGATCCGCTACTGGACGGCGGGGCAGGGTGAGCCGCTGCTGCTGATCCACGGTTTTCCGACGGCCAGTTGGGATTGGCACTATCTATGGCAACCACTGGCCCAGCGTTATCGAGTGATCGCCTGTGACATGCTCGGTTTCGGGGATTCGGCCAAACCGTTGCATCACCGCTACAGCCTGCTGGAACAGGCCGACCTGCAACAGGCGCTGCTGGCGCATCTTCAGATCGAGCAAGCGGTGCATGTGCTGGCTCACGATTACGGTGACAGCGTTGCCCAGGAACTGCTCGCCCGGCATTACGAAAACCGGATCGAGGTGGCCAGTTGTGTCTTTCTCAATGGCGGACTGTTCCCGGAAACCCATCGCCCGGTGCTGATGCAAAAGCTGTTGCTCAGCCCGCTGGGCTGGATGATCGGGCGGGCGTTCAGCCGTGACGCGTTGGTGAAAGGTTTCCGGCAGATCTTTGGTCCGCAGACCGGCCCCAGCGAAAGTGAGCTGGATGATTTCTGGAGTCTGATCGAGACCCATCGCGGCCCACGCATCCTGCACAAACTGATCAGCTACATCCCCGAGCGCCGTATGCAGCGCGACCGTTGGGTGGCGGCCATGCAGCGTGATGAAATCCCGCTGCGAGTGATCGATGGCGAAGTCGACCCGATCTCCGGTGTGCACATGGTCCAGCGTTATCGTGAGCTGATTGCCGATGCCGACACTGTGTTGTTGCCGGGCATCGGCCATTACCCACAAATCGAAGCGCCGGTGCAGGTGCTCAAGCATTACCTGGCGTTTCGTCAGCGTCTGGAGTTGCCGCCGCGCAAGGTGGCGTGCTCCTGAAAGATCAAAAGATCGCAGCCTGCGGCAGCTCCTGCACAAATTAATGTAGGAGCTGCCGAAGGTTGCGATCTTTTGATCTTTTGATTTTGCTGTTCATCATCCCCCAGCCTTATCGCCCACCATTCAGCCCCAGCCCTGTTCGTTGTGAGCGAAAGCCCCGTGCCTGACACTCGGGATTACTGTCCCTCAGGCCTGCTGGAGTTCCTGCGATGAATGAGTCCGTACGTTTCGAAGACAAAGTCGTGATCGTCACCGGTGCCGGTGGTGGCCTGGGTCGGGCGCACGCGTTGCTGTTTGCCCGGCACGGCGCCAGGGTGCTGGTCAACGACCTCGGCGGCTCGACTCAGGGCGAAGGCGCCAACGCCTCCGCCGCCGACCGTGTGGTGGCGGAAATTCGCGAAGCCGGCGGCATCGCCGAGGCCAACCATGACTCGGTCACCGACGGCGATAAACTGGTACAGAACGCCCTCGACGCCTTTGGCCGTGTCGACGTGGTGGTGAACAACGCGGGGATCCTGCGCGACAAGACCTTTCACAAGATGGACGACGCTGACTGGGATCTGGTCTATCGCGTCCACGTCGAGGGCGCCTACAAAGTGACCCGCGCCGCGTGGCCGCACCTGCGTGAGCAAAACTACGGCCGGGTGATCTTCACGGCATCGACATCGGGCATCTACGGCAACTTCGGCCAGTCCAACTACGGCATGGCCAAACTCGGCCTCTACGGCCTGACCCGTACCCTGGCCATCGAAGGTCGCAAGAACAACATTCTGGTCAATGCCATCGCGCCTACCGGCGGCACGCGCATGACCGAAGGCCTGATCCCTCCGCAAGTGTTCGAACAGCTCAAACCGGAGCTGGTCAGCCCGTTGGTGGTGTACCTGGCCAGTGAACAGTGCCAGGAAACTTCCGGCCTGTTTGAAGTCGGTGGCGGCTGGATGGGCAAGGTGCGCTGGGAACGCAGCCTCGGCGCCGGGTTCGATCCACGCAGCGGTTTCTCCCCGGAAGATGTCGCGGCGCACTGGCAGCAGATATGCGATTTCGAAGGCGCGGCGCATCCGAAGGACAACATTGAAGCGCTGAAGGAAATGATGGCGAACTTGCAGAAGTATTCGCTGTGACGTGTGTCATGCCCGGCTAATGAGCAACCCGATCGGCAAAACCTTCGCCCATAAAAAAGGCCGCTGCAAACGCAGCGGCCAAGGTAAGACGTTGGATCAAGGAGCTACAAATCAACGTCAGTGAACACCGGGGCGATCAATCGAAGCATCGACTCATCTGAAATCGGTCAGCGCTGGCGCGAGTTACTCGGCAGCCAAAGCTGGGTGCTTTGCGGCGTGTGCCGTGAAAGCCCGCTCAGAATAAGCACTTGAGCCCAATGGAAAAATAGCGATTCCGGACATGCACTGTTACGGGGCGTGCAACAGTCTTGTTCGTGCCAGCGCACCCTGCTTGGACTTTGCAGAGCATTCGCAGTCTGAAATGTATCGTTTCTGTCTATTCTGGATGGCTGCGTTAGTTACTTTGTATGGGTCTTGTTGTGCAGTTTTGTTTGTAATCTTGTCACTTTTTATAAGTGGCTTCTTTATTTTGATTATTGTTTTGTAATCTATATTTGTTGAAATGAACTGGTGCTTCTTGTTTTTCAAAAATAAAACTATCTTTCGCTTTCGCAGTGATACGGGGTTCCGTTCATTGAACTTGAAAGATAGGACTTGAATATGGATAAGTTATACAAAAGCCTGATGCGAGGTTCTGAAGGTGCGGAAGTAACCTGGAGGGCCGAGTGGGTAAAGGCTGCCGCCGCGCAGGATGATTTGTTCGCTATTGTTGAGGCGATCCCGACAGTTCGGCAGATTGCTCGGCAGGCATTGCAGCAAGAACTTCAGCAACGGCGGAAGAATATCGATATCGATAATGTGTACATAAATGTCACCGATCAGTCATATGAGATAGAACGCCGTCCTTCGGGGAAACTGTCTGACGTATTGTTTCATTGTCTTGATAATAATGTGCTGCCAAACTATCTGGATGGCGGCGGGGACGGTGTTTTTCATCTGCCGGAGACCGTTGGCGAACAGATGAGAGTCAAGGGCTTCAGTATTTTCGAGGCTGAGGAAGCTATTACTTATACACTGCGAAATCTGGAAAGCAGTCTGCGTTCGGAGATGGGCAAGTATTGGGCAGCACCCGTAAAAGTCGCAACGACTGAAAATACCGGCCTGACAAATAAACAGGCTTTTCAGCAGGCATATAACGTTGTGCTGACAGCCGAGCTTTCTTTAAAAGCCATGGCGGGATTCCTGGATCATGGCATGGCGACGCGCTACTGCTACTTGTTGAACCTGGAAAACGGCGCCGGTGCTTATAACGTTGTGGTGAGTCCTGAACCCGACTATCGCACTTCGCTCCGGCCTGGGTTTGTGCTCGATAATGCGATGCGGGCGGATCCGGAAATGAAATTGCTCAATGAGCCCACCGGTTATGTCCTTCACACGCCAGGCAATGGTTTTGAATACTTCGCCAGGAACCTCGACTTGCCCGCGACGTTGCTGGCGCGTGTATCGGCGTCCGGTAGCAAAATGGCTTTCCCCAAAGCCAGGCAGAGTGTGTCTGCGTATTGTGTCGATGTTTACTTGAAGGGGCAGCTCGATACGCTTGCAAGTCTGATGCGCGATCGCAAGGGCCAGACTCAAGCGTTCAGCCGGATATTGCAGGACAATCATGTGTTGTCGGTGATGCGTGCTGACATCGGTCGTCGATTCGATCAAGTGCAGGCAGAACTCAAGCGTACCGAATGGCCACACTGGCTGAAGAGCGGTGGAAACGCTCTTCAGCAGCGGTACGTCGAACTTGAGCACTCAATGGAGAAATATCACTCTGCCTACCAGATGGTGTTCGACAGGCATTTCTCGTTTAAAGAATATGTCTTGCGTTGTTTTTCCGAGTGGGCGATGAGCGCGTTGGGTGAGCATCTGGATGCCGAGACGATAAAGGTGCGCAGCGTCCACAAGATGCAAGTGGGCGGCCGCACCCTCGAGCAGGTCGATAGTCGGACCCTGACGGAATTCATCATCTTCGGTCTGCATGACGAGGGATATAAAGCCGAAATCAGCATCACCGGGCTGCCGTCCGGCAGCAGGCTATCCTCGGCAGCGCTTGAGCGATGGTTGAGCAATATCAACGTGCGCTCGCAGTTCGTATCCAGGCTTCCCGTTGATCCATCGCCTGAGTTTGCACAGGCGTATCGTGACCACTTGCACAGCAACATGGAATTCGCGCTTTTCGTTGCGCGTCATTCGGAGGTCTTCAGTGAAACTGAAGCGAAGGTCATTGAAAGGGCGTTGGCAGGTGACCCGTCGGTGTCCATCCGCGGATTGCAACTGAGCCTGCAGATTCCAGGGCCAACCTTGAAAGGTGTGATGATTTTTCAGGCACGGGAGACTCGAAACCATCTTGTTTATCTGAAAACACCTGCAGGCAAGTCTGTTTTCATGACGTTTGCGGATGCATTCGCTCTGAACAAATGGTTTGAATCGGCCATGACCGCTGATCGCCAATACGCGGCGTCATTGATTCATCCGGACTATTTGCACGATGCCGGATCGTTGCGCGGTGCCAGCCGTCACTCAACCCATTATCTGTACAAGCTGGATACCCGATACCCGGACCTTTTCCCCAATGGCACAGCGCCGTTGCTCAATAACGTCACTGTCGCTTATCAGTCTGAACTGGCGTTACACAAGACCATTGCGCCTGCGCCTTACCGCTTCCTCGGGATTGAGCCGCTCAAACGTTACGCTCGATTGAATACCGAACTGAAAGCACTCTCCACCGTAGAAACAAGGGACAATGCGTTCCCTTCTTTTGAACGCTTTACCCGCGATGCGGTAAAGCAGAACCTTGAAAATCTGCTGCGTTCGCGAGGACGAAGTGTCGAGATCGATCCGGATCAGATTATTGTCCAGACTGACGATTTTCAGAAAAGCGTAACGGATCTGCTCATCGAAGGGCTGTCGTTTGAAGCTGCCAATCCGGCGTATCCAGGCAAGTATGACCCGAGGTATTTTTTGACGGGCGGCCATCCGGCAGTCGATCAGCTGGATATTCGCGATCTGTCCTCGTTATCGAAAACATTCCGTCCTGGCGACAGGTATACGAAAATGTTGAATACCGACTATCTGGACCGGGAGCATCCTGACTACGCCTTCAAGCGCGCCGTTCACGCGAAAAAAGTTCGCTGTCAGATGCATTACGATCTGCTCTCCAACTACATCGGTGGCAGGTTTGGGTCTGACATTTTTTTAGGGCTGCAACGGGTTGTCGGGAGTTTGATGGAGGATCTCTCTCACTCTCCGATCTCCCATTCTCCCGCGGAAGGTGATGAGGGTCTTTACGAATTCAATATCGGGAAAATAGGCTTGACCAAGGAGGGGGATCGTACGGTTGCGGGTGTCTATATCCTGCGGATGAACATTCTCGGCCAGTTCAACGACTGGTTATATACGCCCGATGCGCCGGATGGCGTTGCCTACCGACCTATCAACGATTTCATTCCCTCCATTCGGTTCCGCTATGGACCGATGCGCGATTATTACTTTGACCGGGTTGCGATCATCGATCAAAAAGTAATCAATGACTATTTTGACGATCTTGTCGCAACCGTGAATACCCGGCCTCCGGTCAAGACGCAAGAACGCGCCAAATTGAACAACCTCTTCACGTTCCATGATCGGAGAGTGCGTCGCGCATTGAGCGATATCGACGAGCGAACCACCAGCTTGAAGGAGATTATCGCCGGACTGATTTACGATGGCCTGATCAAGGCGACGAGTGTCATCAGTCTCGCCGTGCCGCCAATCGGCACTCTGCTCATCGCGGTGCAGATGATGAAAAGTGTTTACGACGGATCTCAGGCGCAACATCGAGGTGACTACTCCGCGGCCCTGGGACACGGCGCAGAGGCGCTGATCGGACTGTTTACGCTCGGCCAGGCGGCCACAGCCGGTGCGAGCGCAGAGGTGATCAAGCAGGTGACCAACGTACAAAGATCGTTTCTGGATCTGGTCGATGACGCACGGTCGGCAGCACAATTCGTCGCCGAGGCGGCGGGTCATAAAACTGTAGACCAACAGTTGATCGATTTCATCACTGGGTTGATGAAAGATCGGGTAATGGGCATCAGCCAGACCATCGTGCGCTGATCGCCAGGTTGGCGCATGGGGATCGCTTGACTCAATCGGCTTGCTCATACCCCATGCGCCAGCTCACGGCCCGCGACGCAGCCAGTAACCGCTGCGCCGCCGGGCCGTTTTCGTCGGCGTGGAACAGCGAGGTCGGACCGACGATGGTCAGCACCGCGGCGATCTGCCCGACAGCGTTGAACACCGGCGCCGACAAGGCATCGACCCCAGGCATCAACAAACCGTGCACATGATGCAGACCGCGCGCGCGGATCTGCTCGCACAAACTGCTGTAGGCATTTTGATCGGCCAGTGGATGGCCGGCGACGGCAATTTCCTGCTCGCGTAACTCATCGGTCTCCCGATGCGGCAGAAAGGCACTGAACACCAGCCCGGTGGACGAACTGAGCAGCGGCAACACTGAACCCAATTGGGTCACCACCGTCACCGCGCGCACTGCCGGCTCGATGTGCACCACGGTCGCGCCCTGATTGCCCCACACTGCCAGAAAGCAGGTTTCATTCAGTTCGTCGCGCAGCTCGGACAGGGGCAGGGCGGCGACTTTCAGCACGTCCATACTGTTCAGGGCTGCCAGGCCCACGCGCAACGCTTCGCGGCCGAGACCGTAGTGGTTGGTGGCGGCGTTCTGTTCGGCAAAACCGCTGGCGATCAGTGCCTGAAGATAACGGTGCACCTTGCTCGCCGGCATCTGCACATGCTCGGCCAGACGCGACAGTGAGGTGGAGGGCGACAACTCGGCCAATGCCTTGAGGATGTCGGTGCCGACCTCGGCGGAGCGGACTTTCTGTTTGCCGTTGCTGTCGCTGGTTTTTTCCATGGTGCGGCCGGGATCCGAAAACGAATGGGCGTCTTTATAGCTTGACGCTGGATAGCGAGCAAATTACGTTATGCGTAATCGAATTACGATAATAACAACCCCGGCGTGCGCAAACCTCTGAGCCAGAGCGATGGGCCACTGCCGACTCCCTGTTCAGGAGGCTCCATGAACCTCGATTCAAACGCGTCGGAGCTGGCGTACCAGTCCGGTTTCGGCAACGAATTCAGCAGTGAAGCGTTGCCCGGCGCCTTGCCCATCGGCCAGAACTCCCCGCAGAAAGCCCCCTACGGCCTCTACACCGAATTGCTCTCCGGCACTGCGTTCACCATGACCCGCAGTGAAGCCCGGCGCACCTGGATGTACCGGATTCAGCCGTCGGCCAATCACCCGGCGTTCGTCAAACTCGAGCGGCAACTGGCCGGCGGTCCACTGGGTGAAGTAACCCCCAATCGCCTGCGCTGGAACCCGCTGCAGATCCCGGCCGAGCCAACCGACTTCATCGATGGCCTGGTCGGTATGGTCGCCAACTCGGCGGCGGAAAAGCCTGCGGGCATCAGCATCTACAACTACACCGCCAACCGTTCGATGGAGCGGGTGTTCTACAACGCCGACGGTGAACTGCTGCTGGTGCCGCAACTGGGGCGGCTGCGCATTGCCACCGAACTGGGTGTGCTGGACGTCGCGCCGCTGGAGATTGCCGTGCTGCCGCGTGGCCTGAAATTCCGCGTCGAGCTGCTTGATCCGCAGGCGCGCGGTTACGTCGCCGAGAACCACGGCGCGCCACTGCGCCTGCCCGATCTGGGGCCGATCGGCAGCAACGGTCTGGCCAATCCACGGGACTTCCTCGCGCCGGTCGCCGCTTATGAAAACCTGCAGCAGCCGACGACGCTGGTGCAGAAGTTCCTCGGCCAGTTGTGGGGCACCGAGCTCGATCATTCGCCGCTGAACGTGGTCGCCTGGCACGGCAACAACGTGCCGTACAAATATGATCTGCGCCGTTTCAACACCATCGGCACCGTGAGTTTCGATCACCCGGATCCGTCGATCTTCACCGTGCTGACGTCGCCGACCAGCGTGCACGGTCTGGCCAACCTCGACTTCGTGATCTTCCCGCCACGCTGGATGGTCGCCGAGAACACCTTCCGTCCACCGTGGTTCCACCGCAACCTGATGAACGAATTCATGGGCCTGATCCACGGTGAGTACGACGCCAAGGCTGAAGGCTTCGTGCCCGGCGGTGCCTCGCTGCACAGCTGCATGAGCGCCCACGGCCCGGATGGCGAGACCTGCACCAAAGCGATCAACGCCGACCTCAAGCCAGCGAAGATCGATAACACCATGGCCTTCATGTTCGAGACCAGTCAGGTGCTGCGCCCAAGCCGCTTCGCCCTCGACTGCCCGCAACTGCAATCCACTTACGACGCCTGCTGGGCCACGCTGCCCGCCACGTTCGACCCGACCCGGAGATAACCCATGACTCAGACTTCCATCACCCGCAGCTGGGTTGCTTCGGCCAACGGCCACGCGGACTTCCCGTTGCAGAACCTGCCGCTCGGTGTGTTCAGCACTGGCGGCTCGGCGCCGCGCGCGGGCGTGGCGATCGGTGAACATATTTTCGATTTGCAGGTGGCGCTTGAAGCCGGCCTGTTCGACGGCCCGGCACGCAGCGCGGTCGAAGCCATGCACGGCGGCCTGCTGAATGCCTTCTTCGACCTCGGTCGCGAAGCCCGCGTAGCCTTGCGCAGCCGTTTGCTGGAATTGTTCAGCGAGGGCAGCAGCCACCGCGGCGCCATCGAAGCCCAGGGCGTGAAACTGCTGCCACTGGCGGCCGATTGTCAGATGCACCTGCCGGCGCGCATCAGCGATTACACCGACTTCTACGTCGGCATCGATCACGCGCAGAACGTCGGCAAACTGTTCCGCCCGGACAACCCGCTGCTGCCGAACTACAAACACGTGCCGATCGGTTACCACGGTCGCGCCTCCACGGTGCGCGCCTCCGGCACCGACGTGCGCCGCCCGAAAGGCCAGACCCTGCCGGCCGGTGCGAATGAACCGGCCTTCGGCCCTTGCGCCCGACTGGACTACGAACTGGAACTGGGCATCTGGATCGGTCAGGGCAACGACATGGGCGAGCCGATTGCCATCGGTGATGCTGCCGAACACATCGCCGGTTTCTGTCTGCTCAACGACTGGTCGGCCCGCGATATCCAGGCCTGGGAATACCAGCCGCTGGGGCCGTTCCTGTCCAAGAGTTTTATCACCAGCGTCTCGCCATGGGTTGTCACTGCTGAAGCGCTGGAGCCGTTCCGCACCGCGCAACCGGCGCGCCCGGAGGGTGATCCGCAGCCGCTGCCTTATCTGTTCGACAAGCGCGATCAGGACGGCGGCGCTTTCGACATCGAGCTGGAAGTGCTGCTGCTCACCGCAGCCATGCGTGAACAGAATCTGCCGGCCCATCGCCTGACCCTGAGCAACACCCGCTACATGTACTGGACCGTCGCGCAAATGGTCGCGCACCACAGCGTCAACGGTTGCCAGTTGCAGGCCGGTGACCTGTTCGGTTCGGGCACCTTGTCCGGTCCGGAAAACGGTCAGTTCGGCAGCCTGCTGGAAATCACCGAGGGCGGTAAAAAGCCGATCGAACTGGCCTCCGGCGAAGTGCGCAAATTCCTCGAAGACGGCGACGAAATCATCCTGCGCGCGCGTTGCGCCCGTGACGGTTTTGCCTCGATCGGCTTCGGCGAATGCCGCGGCAAAGTGCTGGCGGCGCGCTGACAGGAGCGGATCATGGATCTCTACACCTATTACCGCTCGACCTCGTCATACCGGGTGCGCATCGCCCTGGCGCTGAAGGGGCTCGACTACACCGCGCTGCCGGTTAACCTGATCGCGCCGTCCGGGGGCGAGCACCACCAGGCGGCGTATCTGGCGATCAACCCGCAGGGTCGGGTGCCGGCCTTGCGCACGGATGAAGGCGAGTTGCTGATTCAGTCGCCAGCGATCATCGAATACCTGGAAGAACGTTATCCACAACGGCCGTTGTTGCCCGAAGACCTCGCCGCCCGCGCCCACGTGCGCGGTGTGGCGGCGGTGATCGGCTGCGACGTGCATCCGCTGCACAACGTCAGCGTGCTCAATCACCTGCGTCAGTTGGGCCACGAAGAGCCGCAGGTGGTGGAGTGGATCGCGCACTGGATCAGTCAGGGGTTGGCGACTGTCGAGCAATTGATCGGTGACAGCGGTTTCTGTTTCGGTGAGTGGCCTTGTGTAGCGGATGTTTATCTGATTCCGCAGTTGTATGCGGCGGAGCGGTTCGGTGTTTCGCTGGAGGCTTATCCACGGATTCGGCGGGTGGCGGCGCTGGCGGTAGAGCATCCGGCGTTCATCAAGGCGCATCCGGCCAATCAGCCGGATACCCCTTAAAGCTCTACCTCGCCCCAATGTAGGAGTGAGCCTGCTCGCGATAGCGGAGTGTCAGATACGGGGATGTTGACTGACACACCGCTATCGCGAGCAGGCTCACTCCTACAAGGGATCAGCTCCGTACACAAAAATCATAAAAACAAAACAGGTACCTTGCGATGCACAACCAGATTGCCAGCTTCCGCGCGGCACTCGACGCCCGTCCTGTGTCCCGCTATCAGTGGTTACTGCTGATCCTGCTCGCCTTGTTGCTGGTCACCGACGGTTATGACGCCCAGGTGCTCGGTTACGTGGTGCCGGCTCTGGCTCAGGACTGGGGCCTGGAGAAAGCCGCGTTCGGGCCGGTTTTCAGCGCCAACCTGTTGGGCCTCACGCTCGGCTCGCTCGCGGTGACGCCGCTGGCCGATCGCTTCGGCGTGCGGCGAATCCTGCTTGCCTGCGTGCTGATCTACGCCAGCCTGACGGTGCTGATGGTGTTCGCCGATTCTCTGAACACCTTGATGATCGCGCGCTTCATCTGCGGCATCGGCATGGGCGGCGCGATGCCGAGTGCCATGGCGTTGATGTCGGAGTACTCGCCACCGCGCCTGCGCACCTTGATGGTGACGCTGGCCGCTTGTGGGTTTTCATTTGGTGGTGCGGCGGGTGGTTTTGTTGCTGCGGGCTTCATCGATCGTTTTGGCTGGCAAGCGGTGTTTCTTGCCGGTGGTGTCACGCCATTGCTGCTGTTCCCGTTCCTGTGGTGGATGCTGCCGGAATCGCTGCCGCGTCTGCTGCGCGACGCACCACCCTATGCGCGCTTGCGCAAAGTCACCGCACGAATGCTCCCGGACTGGCAACCGCCGGCCGCGTCCGTCGAACAGAACGCGCGCGAGCAGGGCAGCAAACTGACCGTGGTCGAGCTGTTCCGCCACGGTTATGCACGACCGACCCTGCTGATCTGGGCGACGTTTTTTGTCAGCCTGATTCTGTTGTATTTCATGATCAGCTGGCTGCCGACGCTGTTGCTGGAAAGCGGCCTGAAACTCAATGAAGCCAATCTGGTGACCTCGATGTTCCTGTTCGCCGGCACCTTGGGCGCGGTGTGCATGGCGTGGTTCGCCGACCGTTTGCAACGCAAGGTACGGCTGCTTTGCGCAGTGCTGGCCGGGGCTGCGCTGTGCACCATTCTGCTGGGCCTGAACCACGATAATCCACGTTATCTGGTGGCCTGCGTGTTTGCCGCCGGGTTCTGCATCATCGGTGGGCAACTGACGCTGAACGCTTTCGCCAGTAACTTCTACCCGGCGCATGTGCGGGCCACGGGCACGGGTTGGGCGTTGGGGGTAGGGCGCTTCGGTTCGATCCTCGGGCCGCTGTTCGGCAGCATGCTGCTGGCGATGCACATTCCGGTGACGCAGATTTTCTTCTTCTGCGCGATTCCGGCGGTCATTGCGGCGCTGTTGATCATTCAGGTGCGCTCGCCTTCCGAGTCCACCCTGTCCAATGTAGGAGCCAGCCTGCTGGCGAAGAACGATAACGCGGTCTGACAGAAAAAACGGCGGCGCCTGCATCGCGAGCAGGCTCACTCCTACAAAAAGCGTTTAGTGCACTACGGAATTCGGCGGCAGATGCCCGAGCCGTTCAGTCAGGCGCAGGCGCTGGATCGGGTCATCACTGAGCAGCAGCGCATGCTCCAGATCGAAGCGCTCCGCGTTCGGGCAATCGAGCCGTTGATAAAGGCTGGCGCGGGCCAGATAATCGGCTGCGCTGGCACCGCCCAGTTCCAGCACGCGCTCGGCATCGATCAGCGCGGCGATGTAATCCTCATGGGCCAGATGCAACTGGCGCAGGTTGCGTGACAGGCGCTGAAGCATCTGCTGCGGGCTGGCGGTGGCCAGATGGTCGGCATTGAGTTTGAGGTGCGCGCCGTACTGACGCTGCAACAACTCGCGACAATCATTCGGATACAGCCGCCGACCGCCGCAGGGATCCAGCAGATGATCAGCACCGGGTACCCGCAGCAGGAAATGCCCGGGGAAGTTCACCCCGACCAGCGGAATCTCCAGACCACGCGCCAGTTCCAGAGCAATCAAGGACAGGCTCAGCGGTTGGCCGCGACGGGTCTGCAGCACTTTGTCCAACAACGCAACCTGCGGGCGCAGCGGCAGAAAATCGTCCTGAGAGAAGCCCAGGTCATTCATCCGCCGCAGCAACGGTTGCGCCAGTTCGCTGACCGGCAGCATCGGCAAGCCGTAGCTGACGCGCTGTTGCAGCGCCTTGAAGTCTTGTTGCAGCGCTTCGACATCGAGACCTTTTTCGTGTTCAGCGGCCATCCACAACGCCGCTTCGAACAGCGCGGGCGGTGAACGGTGCAGACACTCGAAAAAACGTTGGCGCGGGCTCATCGCAATCTCCGGGGAATGCCTCGTTTTAGCCCCGTCCGCGCCATTCGTCCAGTACCGACCAGGTTATGCCGCAAAGTCATCGTCGAAGCGGGCGCTTATTCCGGTGCGCTTCAGCAATTTTTGGGCGCAAGCCTATACTGGCGTCTACCAGAAGTGATTCGGGAGCCTGCCGATGTTCGCTCTCATGCAAAGCACTCGCCTGGAATCGCTGCACCTCAGCGTTGACCCGGTCACCGGGTTGAAGGCGGTCATTGCCATTCATAACAGTCGCCTTGGCCCAGCCCTGGGCGGTTGCCGTTATCTCGCCTATCCCAACGACGAATCCGCAGTCGAGGACGCCATTCGCCTCGCGCAGGGCATGAGCTACAAGGCTGCCCTGGCCGGGCTCGATCAGGGTGGCGGGGTGGCGGTGATTGTGCGCCCGGCGCATGTGGAAAACCGCGCGTCTTTGTTCGAAGCGTTTGGCCGCTGCATTGAGCAGCTCGACGGTCGCTACATCACCGCCATCGACAGCGGCACTTCGGTGGCGGACATGGATTGCATCGCACAGCAGACCCAGCATGTCACCAGTACCACCTCGGCCGGCGACCCGGCACCGCATGCGGCGATGGGCGTGTTCACCGGGATTCGCGCTACCGCCATGGCGCGGCTGGGCAGCGACAATCTTGAAGGCTTGCGCGTGGCGATTCAGGGCTTGGGCAACGTCGGTTATGCACTGGCCGAGCAGTTGCACGCGGCGGGCGCGGAGTTGCTGGTCAGCGACATCGATCACGGCAAAGTGCAACTGGCGATGGAACAGCTCAATGCGCATCCGATCGCCAACGATGCCTTGCTCAGCACACCCTGTGACATCCTCGCGCCATGCGGCCTCGGCGGAGTGCTCAACAGCCACACGGTGACGCAACTGCGCTGCTCGGCGGTGGCGGGATCGGCGAACAATCAGCTGACGCATCTGGATGTGGCCGATCAACTGGAGCGGCGCGGCATTCTGTATGCGCCGGATTACGTGATCAATGCGGGCGGGTTGATTTATGTCTCGCTCAAGCATCGCGGAGAAGAACTGGGAACGATTACCGCGCACCTGTCGAAGATCAGTTCGCGACTGACCGAAGTCTTTGCCCATGCGCAGGCCGAGAAGCGTTCGCCGGCGCGGGTGGCGGATGAGTTGGCGGAGAAGGTTTTGTATCGTTGAAAAGCAAAAGATCGCAGCCTGCGGCAGCTCCTACATATGGAATGCGTATTCCCTGTAGGAGCTGCCGCAGGCTGCGATCTTTTCGATTCAAACGTTGTTACTTGGCAGCTTTCGCCGCTTTTGTCGGTTTAGCCGGTGCTTCAGCAGGCTCTTCTGCATCAGCCACTTCCGCCACTGGTTCGGCCGGTGCATTGATCAGCTCCGACAGCGCATCAGGCTGGCTCTTGAAGGCCTTGGCGAACACATCGCGGTTCTTCGCCATGTAGATCCCGACTTCTTCAACCTGTTGCTCGTTCAGCGACGGCACGGCTTTCTGCAACACTTCGGACAGCATCTCGGCCAGTTCGAGCATTTTGTCATGACGGTCAGCTTCGGCTTTATCCATGAACAAGCGCTCCAGATCTCGGCTGCTGCGGTATACCACTTCGACGGCCATTCACCACCTCACATGCCTTCACATTTAGTTGTCTTAGCGACTACTGTATTTATATACAGCGAAAGGATAAGCGAATCCCTGCGCTTTGGGTAGTGGCTTTTCAATGTAGACCGGATTCGGCGTTTTTCCTGATTCACGCCCCTCAAACAAAACGACCCGCACACGGCGGGTCGTTGGTTTTATTTTGATTTCAGAACTTGCCGCTGGCGTAACCCCCATCGATGGGCATGATCACACCCGTGACGTAAGCGGATTGATCGCTGAGCAGCCAGAGCACCGCGTTGGCCACTTCGTCCGCGGTGCCGAAACGCTTCATCGACGTCACGTTGATTTTGCGCTGGGTGTTTTCCGGTGCGGCTTTCAGGCGTGCCTCGCTGTTCATGCCGCCGAGGATCGGTCCCGGGGCGACCGCATTGACGCGAATGCAGCCGCCGTCTTCCAGTCGCGCATTTTCGATCGACGCCACCTGGGTCATGCCGTTGATCGCCTGCTTGCTGGCAACATAGGCGACCTGGCCGCCAATTGGCACCACGCCGGCACAGGATGAGGTGTTGACGATGGCCCCGGTGCCGCGGTCGAGCATCAGTTGCAGTTCATGACGCATGCAGTGATAGGTGCCGTTGACGTTGATGTTCATCACCCTCATCCAGTCATCCGGGCACGATTGCGCGAGCGCTCCGTACTTGGCGGTTACGCCGGCGTTATTGAACGCGCAATCGAGACGGCCGTAGACCAAACGAATGCTCGCGAACGCCTGCTCGACCTGCACCGGATCCCCGACATCACAGGCGATGAAGCGGCAGTGTTCACCCAGCCGATCGGCCAGCGCCGCGCCTTTTTCTTCGTCCCGGCCGAACACGATCACATCGGCGCCGGCCTTGATCAGGCGTTCGCTGACGGTCTCGCCGATGCCACTGGTGCCGCCGGTGACCAGGCACACTTTTCCCAGAAAATCGTACATATGTCGCATCTCCTTATGCCAACGCGGGGCGTAAATATTTCGGGTTCACGCAGCAATACACCCGATCCAGTCGCGGATTGCTCTTGTCGCTGAAGCACTGACTGTCCCAGCGGCATTTGTGGATGTCGGCGGAACGGCCCTGCAGGGTTTTGTTGATCAGGTCATTGTCGGCGAACAGCGCTCGCGACATTCCTACCCAATCGCATACGCCATCGGCGAGCAACTGCTCGGCCTTGTCCAGCCCATCGATGAAACCGGCGTAACCCACCGGCACTGTCGACACGGATTTGATCGCCCGCACGCCGGCTTGCAGGTAGTGGTCCATGGTCTCGGAATGCACGATCAACTGGCCGAACGTCGCGCCCATGCACATCGAACATTCCAGCGCGGCAACGCCGGCCTGACAGAGCGCCTGCACGGTTTCCTTGAGGTCCGTATATTGCAGCCCTTCAGCGCCCAGACGGTCGTCGATGCCCAGGCGAATGGTGACGATCAGTTGGCCCTGGGTACGCTCGCGGATGGCCCTGACCACTTCGAGCAAAAGCCGCGCACGGTTCTCTTCGCTGCCACCATACCGGTCGGTGCGCTTGTTGGTGTGCGGCGAGAGAAAACTGCTCAGCAGGTAGCCGTTGGACGCCTGCAACTGCACCAGACGCGCGCCGTTGGTCCAGGCCAGCCAGGCGGAATGGGCGAACTGCTCGATCACCAGAGCGATGTCGGTTTCGTCCATGATCCGCACGCGGTAATCCGGATCGAGTTTCGACACGCGCGGGCAGGGCACGCCACTCGGGGTCAGCACGGCAACGCCGGTGTGCGTGGTGGTGCCCTGACCACCGTAATGCTGCAGTTGCACACCCACCGGCGTGTTGACCTGCTCGGCCATCGCGAACATCGCCTTGAGCGATTCGCCCTGATGTTCCTCGAACAGGCCGAGCCCGGTGCTCTGCAGACGCGACTGCGGCGAGACCGTGGCGTTGCACAGAAACGCCATGGAGCAACCGCCCTCCATGATGCCCTGATAGAACTCGATCATGGCGGGCGTCACGCACCCGCTGTGATCGGCCAGGTCCACGCCCATCGACGCGAAGAACAGCCGATTGCGCAACTCCAGCCCGCCGGCCAGCCGCAGGGGCTCCAGCACGTGGGGATAGCGCGGCATCATGCTTCCTTCCTTTGTTCGGGCATCGCCGAGGCTTGATCGAAGGTCATCCACAACGGTTGTCCGAGGACGGGCGCCGGGGCCGGGGCGGTTTCTTCGTGGGAGAAGTAAGCGAATTGCTTGAGCACTTCGCGCCACTTGAAGCGCAGCGGCGAATCCAGTTCTGCCAGCTGCAGCTTGAGCGTGCCGGCCTTTGTCGCGTCGCAGGTGTGCAGCGATTGCAGCGGCAGGCTGAGCATGCCTTCGTTTTCCAGGTACAGGTAGACGTGGCCGCGCTCGGAGGCGTCGAGCGGGCTGTCGCATTGCACTTGCAGACCGGCCATCGACAGCAGCTCAAGACGAGCGGAGAGGTGACGCCCGGAATCCAGGCGCACCAGCACTTCATGGCGTATGCCCTTGAGCGGACGGAACCAGCAGGCGGGGTCGATGTTGATATTCCGCATACGCTTGAACACCGGCATCTTGATCACTTCGCCGTGCAGGCGAATGTCGGCCACCAGCTCGCCTCGCTGGAAGAATCGCGCACGCTTGTCGACCTTGCGCGCCCGCGGCGGCGCCATGCCTTCGTAGTCGCCGACCAGTACATCCACCTGAAACGAAGACTCGGTGTACCGGGGAAAACTCGACAGCAGATCAACGATGGAAATCGACACCTCGCCGCGGGCGTAACCGCTGTGCTGGTAGAACTGCGCGTACATCGCCTGGCGTGCCGCTTCGATCAGCATCAGGCCCGGCACGTGTTCGTGGTGTTTGCGGTAAAAGAAGTAATTGGCGGTGTCGTTGAACAGGGTGAAATAGAGCAGGCCCTGTTGCGGGCAGCCGTCCAGAGCCTTCAGAACATCATGCACCTGTCGACGCTGATCAAGGCTCAGGCCATTGTCGCAACCGGGCAGTCGAGCCAGTTTGGCCTCGGTGCTTTCCAGCACCCAGACGCCGCTGAGGATCAGGTGGTCAGTGGTTTTCTCGTAGTTCGTCAGCAGCTCCGGCAGACAGTCGGCCAGGCCCGCCAGTTCGAGCTCCTCCAGGTCGATGATGGTTGGCAGCGAACGCAGCACCAGACGCTCGCTGTCGAGCCGATAGGCCTGATTGACGATCTCCAGATCCATTGGATCAAGGTTCGCCCGTTGCACGATGGCGGCCGGCAGCCAGGCTGGCAGCAAGTGGTGAGCGTCGTAAATCAGCACGTCGTCATCGTGGCCCTTGTGGACGATGTCTTTGGCAACTTTCCTGTGCATGTCGATCATGATCATCCCTCTGTGTTGAACGTTGGTTGTAAGGCAGTTGCTATCCATGGCGTGAAATCGACCCACACCGAAAGGTGCTGCTCGACGCGTGTCGGCAGCTTCAGTTGATGTGTTTTCTTGTTTTCTTGTTTTCTTGTTATCGCGTGTCGGGCAGGGTTACTGCACCGTGATGTAGCAGGCGCCGAGGGTTCGGTTGTCCAGTACCTGCGGCGGTGCCAGCCATTTGTAGTCGATGCCGCCACGTTTGAGCAGGCGTCCGATCGCGACCGGTGACACCGACACCAGATGTGAAACGCCGCAGGTCCTGGCGTACTCCAGCGTGGCCATGAACAGGCCAACGGTGTTTTCGTCGGACATCACCTGTTCGTTTTTGCCGCCCTCGGCATCGAGGTCCAGTGAGGTGAAGCGCGACAGCTCCCAGATGTCATCGCCGCACGGTGCAGGCTTGTCGCCGAGCAACGAGGTGAACACCTCACTCAGCAGATACGGCTGGGTGGTCGGCAGCAGGCGGGCGCATCCCTTGATGTTGCCGTCGTGTTCTTCGGCGACGATGTAGTGGGTGCCGCTGTGATCGAATTGATCGAACTCGAAATCGTCCGGCGTGGATAACTGCCAGCCGAGGCGTTCGACGAACACCTGATAGCGATATTGAGCCAAGCGTTGACGCTTTACTGTCGTCAACTCGTCATAACGTCCTGACAAGTAATCCATCACAGATTCCGTTTAGTGATTGGTTGGGTGGCGATTAAAGTGCACACTGCGCTCGCATACTACCTGTCACCCTTGACAGCTAGCGGAAACATTTGGAAATATGCTAGGCATGTTGGCAAGAGGCCGACAGCATTAACTGTGGGAAAGGAATCTCTATGTCATATTGGCAGGCTGAACTGTTGGAAAACGCCATGTCTGCAACGGATGTCGAGTTGTTGTTCGACAGTATCAAGACCGTCGCCAGGCAGTTGGAGTTTGATTATGTGGCTTACGGGTCACGCCGACTTTTCCCCATCACCAAACCCTGTCTTTTTCTTGCCAATAATTATTCGCCCGCCTGGCAAGCTGCCTATTCCGCCAATCGTTACCTGGACGTCGATCCTTACGTCCAGCGCGCAATGCGCAGCGTGAAACCGGTGCTGTGGGACGCTGAACTCAAGGCTCAGATGCCCGAATTCTGGCAGGATGCGCAGGCTCACGGGCTCTCGGAGGGCTGGGGGCAGACGCTGCTCAACAGCGAAACTCAAGGGCTGGTGACCTTCGCCCGGGGCAGCGAGCCGATCACCGCGCTGGAACTCGAAACCAAACAGGCGCAGCTGTCCTGGCTGGCCCAGATTACTCACCTGGGGCTGACGCGCCTGCAGATGCGCGGCGCCGATTCGGTGCTCCCGGTGCCGATAGAACTGTCGCAGAGAGAAAAGGAAATCCTGCAATGGACCGCTGACGGAAAGTCATCGGACGATGTTTCGGTGATCCTCGGCATCAGCAAAAGGACGGTTAACTTCCATATAAACCATTGCCTGAAGAAGCTCGGTTGCCAAAACAAGATCGCTGCTGCAGTTAAAGCTTCGCTGATGGGGCTGCTCTGGAAATAATTACACCAGTCATATATTGGATAACTAACTGGTGAATAACCGAGGTGAGTGTGCGCGAGTTCACAGATTGACCCGATTAATAATATTTCACTTATAAGCTAATGCCATTTCAAGCGTAACGAACTTATCAAGAAACTTCAGTTATACCGTCATAATCATTCTTGTCGACGGTGCCTGTTCAACGGTGCGACCAAACGCCACGGCGCAGGTTTGATGCCGGCTCGCCATGATGCGTGGCCTCGTTTCTGCATGGCGCACAGCGCATACGGAAAACCGTCACGTCCAACCGGCATCATCCGCTCGCATCGGGCTAAGGAACATCATCGTGAAAATAAACTGGGCCGAGAAACTGCGGCAAAACGTGCATCAGCTGGCCGAGTCCCTGGGCAACCTGTTCGTCGAGACCTTTCACTATCTGGCGCTGTTCGCCATTGGTGCGGTGACCGCGTGGGCGGCGGTGATGGAATTTCTCGGCATGCTCGAAGAAGGCCACATCAAGATCGATGACATTCTGTTGCTGTTTATCTATCTGGAACTGGGGGCGATGGTCGGGATTTACTTCAAGACCAACCACATGCCGGTGCGCTTCCTGATCTACGTGGCGATCACTGCGCTGACCCGCCTGCTGATCTCCAACGTCTCGCATCACAACCCGCCGGACATGGGCATCATCTACCTGTGCGGCGGCATTCTGCTGCTGGCGTTCTCGATCCTGGTGGTGCGTTACGCCTCGTCGCAATTTCCATCGGTGAAGATCGAAAAACCGCAACGCAAACTTGGCGCCGGCTCCGGTGAGCACCCCGAGATCGAGAAGGGCGAACTCTAAATCCCGGCTGATGGTCGAGAGCGGCCGTCAATTGGCTGCGGTGGCGGGGGCAGGCCGTCGCCGCCGGTCATCGCTTCAAGGATCGCCATGGCGCTGTGGCCCTGTTCGATGGCAATACCGAACTGGATGCTTTGCACCAGCCGTTTGAGCCGTACCGGGTCGTTGCGCTGTTCGGCGCTGATCATCCGTTTGGCGACGATTCGGCCGCTGTTGGACAAGGTCAGCATGATGCTGCCGTCCAGTCCCTGAATGCTCAGGTTGATCTGATAGTCCGGCGCGAAGGCATCGGTAATGATCTGAAAAGGGTTGTCCATGATGCGTCACCGCCTGATTGAACGTGCAGTTGTTGACCGGCCGTGATCGGGTTGGTTCGCAATACCTGATCATCGGCGATTCCGTGGCCATTTCGCCAAGTGCTTCTGTGTAGGAGCTGCCGCAGGCTGCGATCTTTTGATTTGCGGCGTCTTGATGTGCGTCATGAAGATCAAAAGATCGCAGCCTCGTTGCACTCGACAGCTCCTACACAGCTCCTACACAGGGCTTAGCAAGGGCTGTGCCGGGAAAATTGCTGGACAATGGATACGGCATAAAAAAGGCGAGCCCATGGCTCGCCTTTGTCATTTGTGGCCCGTTTCAGGGCAGAACCGAGTAGATGATCGCCGACAGTGCAATCAGGCCGATCAGCACCACGAACACGTTGGACGCCTGTCCCGAGTACTGGCGCAAGGCTGGCACACGGCGGATGGCGTACATCGGCATCAGGAACAACAGGCAGGCAATCACCGGTCCGCCGAGGGTTTCGATCATGCCCAGAATGCTCGGGTTGAAGGTGGCCACGGCCCAGCAACTGAGGATCATGAACAGCGCGGTCGCACGGTTCAGCCAGCTCGCCGACATCACCTTGCCACGACCGCGCAGGCTTTTGACGATCATGCCCTGAAAGCCTTCGCTGGCGCCGATGTAGTGGCCGAGGAAGGATTTGGTGATCGCCACCAGCGCGATCAGCGGCGCGGCGTAAGCGATCACCGGGGTCTGGAAGTGGTTGGCCAGGTACGACAGGATCGAAATGTTCTGCGCCTTGGCCGCGGCCAGATCCGCCGGCGACAGCGCCAGCACACAGCTGAAGCAGAAGAACATCACCGTCACCACCATCATCCCGTGGGCCATGGCGAGGATGCCGCTGCTCTTGCGCTCGGCCTGCTCGCCGTAGCGCTGTTTCTGGTCAACCGCGAACGCAGAGATGATCGGCGAGTGGTTGAACGAGAACACCATCACCGGGATCGCCAGCCACATCGTCTTGAGGAACGTTGACAGCGGCATCGCCTCCTTGGCGCTGGCGAAGAACGCGCCGTTCCAGTTCGGGATCAGGCTCAAGCCGAGCAACAGCAGGGCAGCGACGAACGGGTAGACCAGCACGCTCATGGCTTTGACGATCACGTTCTGTCCGCAGCGCACGATAGCCATCAGGCCGAGGATCAGCACCAGCGACAGAATCGCCCGGGGTGGCGGGGCGATGTGCAACTGGTGTTCGAGAAAGCTGCTCAAGGTGTTGGTCAGCGCGACGCTGTAAACCAACAGGATCGGGAAAATCGCGAAGAAGTACAGCAGGGTGATCAGCTTGCCGGCACCGATGCCGAAGTGTTCTTCGACGACTTCGGTGATGTCGCCCGAACGCCCGGACAGCACGAAGCGGGTCAGGCCGCGGTGGGCGAAGAAGGTCATCGGGAACGCCAGCAACGCCAGAATCAGCAACGGCCAGAAACCGCCGACACCGGCATTGATCGGCAGGAACAAGGTGCCGGCACCGATGGCGGTGCCGTACAGACCGAGCATCCAGGTGGTGTCGGATTTGCTCCAGCCCTTGTGGGCAATTTCTGTATTGCGTGTGCGATCTACAGCGGGATTTTCGGCAGCAGGTGTACGTACATCGGTCATCGTTTTTGCCTCGTTATTATTTTTGCTCGGGCTCACGGTTGGCAGGCCGCGGGTGTCGGCCTGCCGGGGCGCTCAGGGAGTGCGCGTCAGCATTCCACCCAGCTCACGGCCAGGCCGCCCCGTGAAGTCTCTTTGTATTTGTCGTGCATGTCGGCGCCGGTATCGCGCATGGTGCGGATTACCCGGTCGAGGGAAATGAAATGTTTGCCGTCGCCGCGCAGGGCCATTTGCGTGGCGTTGATCGCCTTCACCGCGGCGATGGCATTGCGTTCGATGCAGGGCACCTGCACCAGACCGCCTACCGGGTCGCAGGTCAGGCCGAGGTTGTGTTCCAGGCCGATTTCGGCGGCGTTTTCCAGTTGCTCCGGGGTCGCGCCGAGCACTTCAGCGAGGCCCGCCGCCGCCATGGCGCAGGCCGAACCGACTTCGCCCTGGCAGCCGACTTCAGCGCCGGAGATCGAGGCATTTTTCTTACACAGAATGCCGACGGCGGCGGCGCCCATGAAGAACGCGACCACGTCATCGTCAGACGCGTCCGGATTGAATTTCATGTAGTAGTGCAGCACCGCCGGAATGATCCCGGCCGCGCCATTGGTCGGAGCGGTGACCATGCGCCCGCCGGCAGCGTTCTCTTCGTTGACGGCGAGGGCGAACAGGTTGACCCATTCCATCGCCGACAGCGTCGAACTGATGACGTTCGGCTTGCCGATTTCCAGCAAGCTGCGGTGCAATTTCGCCGCGCGGCGCGGCACGTTCAGCCCACCGGGCAGGATGCCTTCGTGACGCAGGCCCTGTTCGACACACTCGCGCATCACCGACCAGATGTGCAGCAAGCCGTTACGGATTTCAGCGTCGCTGCGCCAGGCCCGCTCGTTGGCCATCATCAGTTCCGACACGCGCAAGTTGTGCTGCTTGCACAGGCTCAGCAGTTCGGCGGCGCTGGAAAAATCGTACGGCAACACCACGTCGCCGGCCGGCGCCACACCGGACTCGGCTTCCGCCGCTTCGATGATGAAACCGCCGCCAATCGAGTAGTACGTTTGCGTGAACAGCTCGGCGCTTTCGCCGAAGGCTGTCAGCGACATGGCGTTGGGGTGGTAGGGCAGGCTTTCGTCCAGCAGCAGGAGATCGTGCTGCCAGTTGAAGGAAATTTCTCTGTGCCCGGCCAGCAGCAACAGGCCGCTTTCGCGCAGTTGCTGGATGCGTGGGTCGATGGTCGCCGGATCGATACTATCCGGCCATTCGCCCATCAGGCCCATGACCGTGGCGCGATCAGTGGCGTGACCGACACCGGTGGCCGACAGCGAACCGTACAAACGAATCTCCACACGGCGCACATCGTTGAGCAGGCGATGGTCGATCAGCGCCAGGGCGAAGGTCGCGGCGGCGCGCATCGGGCCGACGGTGTGGGAACTGGACGGACCGATGCCGACTTTGAATAGATCGAAAACACTGATAGCCATGCTAAACCCTTACAAGCAATGGAGTAGGAATCGCTGCCATTTTTTGTAGGACAAGCGCAATGTCGGCGATACTGCCTACCTCGGTCCTACGTGACTAACGAAATTTCCTAAGTAAGCCTTTAGCAGGACTAAACGATGAGTCGTCAATTGCATGCCCAGACCTACGTCTGGCTGCAGGTGTTTTCCTGTGCCGCGCGGCACCTGTCGTTCACCCGTTGCGCGGAAGAGCTGCACATCACCCCGGGGGCGGTCAGCCAGCAGATTCGCCAACTGGAAGAGCGTCTGGGTTTTCGCCTGTTCCACCGACGAGCGCGGGGTGTCGAGTTGAGTGCGGAAGGCCAGCGACTGGCCATCACGGTTAACGAGGCCTACGGCAGCATCGATGCTGAATTGCGTCGTCTGGATGCCGGGATGATCAGCGGGATTCTGCGGGTGCGTTCGATCCCGTCGTTCTTGAGCAAATGGCTGACCCCGCGTTTGCCGCGCCTGCAACAGCGCTATCCGGACATCCAGTTGCGCCTGGTGGCCGAGGACAGCAGCGTGCCATTGCACGAGGGCGACTTTGATCTGGCAATCGACCTGAACGACGGCAGTTATCCGGGCCTGTTATCCACAGCCTTGCTCGACGAGCAGATTTTCCCGGTGTGCGCGCCGAGTTTGCTGCGCGGACGTCCGCCGCTGCATGGGCCGGCGGATCTGGTGCATTTCCCGTTGTTGCACGACATCACCGCCTGGCGCGGCAGTTACGAATACGCGGAATGGGAGTTCTATCTGAACGCGATCGGCTTCGAAGGCGCCGACGTACGGCGTGGGCACACGTTCAACCGCAATCACCTGACCATCGAAGCCGCGATTGCCGGCATGGGCGTGGCGATTGCCCGGCGCACGTTGCTCAACGATGAGCTGGAGCGCGGGACGTTGATCGTGCCGTTCGGTCTGTCGGTGCCCAACCACAAACGCTACGTGCTGCTGTATGCGCCGGGGGCCTTGAGCCATCCAGGCGTGCGTGCGGTGCATGACTGGCTGGTGGAGGAGGCGGGGATTTTCCGTAGCTTGCACCCGTTGAACGACGGGCAATTGTGAGCAGATTTTGCAGGGTTGCGAGGCGACCCAACTCCCGACCTTACCAGTGACATGCTCGGTTGTCCGGCTTTTTTTGCGAATGAATATTTATCTTTTTTCAGGGGTTGAAATGTTCGCCGGTCGGGCCGATTGTTGTAACCAGGAGGTCAGGAAATCCAATTCAAGGCCTCTGGCGAGCTAGCTGAAATAAGGGATGAACTATGCAAATCCAAGTCAACAGCGATAACCATATTCAAAGCAGTAAACGACTGGAGGAGTGGGTACGTACAACCATTGAGAGCACGCTCGACCGTTATGAAGAAGACCTGACCCGTGTCGAAGTCCACCTGAGCGACGAGAACGGCGACAAACCAGGTCCCCATGACTTGCGCTGCCAACTGGAAGCGCGGCCAAAAGGCCATCAACCGATTTCCGTCACCCATAAAGCCGATTCGCTGGAACAGGCGATCGACGGTGCAGCCGAAAAACTGGAACACGCGCTGGAGCATCTGTTTGGCAAACTGCGCGGCAAACCCCGCGCCGCCATCGTGCCATTCAGCAAGGCGAATGACGCACTGCTGGAGGAAGAATTTCTGGAGAACGAACAGGCAGCGATCAACAGTTGATGCGCTGATTTTTCAAGCCACCCCATGAGAACGGGCCTGCGCAAGCAGGCCCGTTTTTTGTTTGTGTTGCTGAGCAGTGTGGCGAGGGAGCTTGCTCCCGCCGGGCTGCGAAGCGGCCCCAAAAATCTGCAACAAGACTGCATCCGCGGGAGTTACGGCTGCTTCGCAGCCGAGCGGGAGCAAGCTCCCTCGCCACAGTTTTCTTAGAAAGCTACAGAGGTTTGTACATACACCGTGCGCGGCTCACCCACGTACTTGCCCTTGTTGTTGTCATCGAACGAGCGGGTGAAATACTGGGTGTTGAAGATGTTCTTCACCCCCACCGCCACGTTCAGATCCGACAATTGCGGGCCGAAGTCGTAACCGGCGCGGCTGCTGAACAGCATGTAGCCGGGGATCTTGCCGGTGCTGCCGTCGGCGCTTTCCCTGGAGGTGTTGGCGTTGTCGGCGAACTGGTCGCTCTGGAAGCTGCTGTCGACGTTGAGTTTCCATGGCCCTTCGGTGTAACCGACACCAATCGTGCCTTTGTGTTTCGAGGAGAACGGCACGCGATTGCCTTTGTTCGGCCCGTCTTCGCGGATGGTCGCGTCAACATAGGCATAAGTGGCGTACACATCGAAACCGGCCAGTGCCGGGCTCAAGTCATCCAGCGCATAGTTGACGCTGGTCTCGATACCCTGATGGCGGGTCTCGCCACGGGCAATCACCGAATCGTTGGTCTGATTGCTTTCGTACTGGTTGTCGAAGTTGATCAGGAACGCACCGATCTCCGCGCGCAGGGCGCCGTTGTCATAACGGGTACCGAGTTCCCAGGTGCGGGCCTTCTCCGGTTTCACTTCGCCGCTGCTCACGCGGTTGGGCATCTGACTGTATTGCACACTGCCGAACGAACCTTCGGTGTTGGCGTACAGGTTCCAGCTGTCAGTCAGGTGGTACAGCACGTTCAATGCCGGCAGCGCGGTGTTGTAGTCGCCCTTGTATTTGACATTGGTCAGGTTGTTGGTCTGCTGCGATTCGATCATCTCGTAGCGTACGCCCGGGGTGATGGTCCACTTGCCGATGTCGATGCGATCGTCGACGAAGAACGCATTGGCTTCGGTGCCACCGCGGGTGTCGCGGTCATTGCGGCTGTCGGTGGTCGGGTATTGGTTGCTGCTGATCGGCGTGCGATAGCGCAATTCGTGGCCGGCCTCGTTGATGTAGCGGTAGCCGACGCCGACTTCGTGGCTGGTCGGGCCGAGGTCGAAGCCCTGGGCGAAACGGGTTTCGAAACCGCGCACCCAATACTCGCGTGGCGACAGTGAGAGGAACGTGCCCTGATCCAGATAGCCGCTGCGCAAGGTCTTGGTGAAGAAGGTGTTGGCGGTGAATTCGCGGCGATCCTCCTGATAGCGATAGCCGAAGTTGAACATCGTACGGCGGCCCCAGAACTGGTCTTTCGGGCGCGTCGACTGGTAAGGATCGGCATCGTAATCGGCGACGTTGAGGCCGCCGGGCATGTCGGCCTTGCCCTCGTAATACTGGGCCATGGCGTTGAAACTGTTGGCCTCGTCGAGCTGGTATTTGCCCTTGAGGATCAGGTCGTCGATCTCGCTGTCGCTGTGTTCACGCCAGTCGCCGCCACGGGTGCCGGAATACAGTAGCGCGCCGCCCAGACCATTTTCATTGGTGCCGCCGGCCAGCAGGTTGGCGCTGGTCTTGAAGCCGTCATGGCTCGACGACGGGCTGGTTTCGGTCTGGAAACCACCCTTGACCGTCGGCGCGTCGGGAATGGCACGGGTCACGAAGTTGACCACACCGCCGACGTTCTGCGGGCCGTAACGCACCGCGCCGCCGCCACGCACCACGTCCACGGCATCCATGTTGCCCATGCTGATCGGCGCGAACGACAACTGCGGCTGGCCGTACGGTGCGAAGGGTACGGGAATGCCGTCCATCAGTACGGTCGAGCGCGCCGCCAGTCGTGGATTGAGGCCACGGATACCAAAGTTCAGCGCCATGTCGTGGCTACCGGTGCCGTTGTTTTCCGGAGCATTGACCCCGGGGATGCGGTTGAGTACGTCGCGTGCCTGAGTCGCGCCCTGACGTTCGAAGTCTTCGCGGCGGATCACATCGCGGGCACCCGGGTGTTCGAACACGTTGACCTGCGCCGCGTCACCGAGCCAGTCGCCGACGACTTTCGAGGTGTCCAGCTCTAGCGCCGTGTCGCCGACCGGTTGCAGGCTGAACGCATTGTTGCCTTCGGCGCGAGCTTGCAGGCCGGTGCCTTCGAGCAGCGCATCGAGACCTTGTGCGGCGCTGTAGCTGCCTTCCAGGCCACGGCTTTGCACGCCGCTGGTGACTTGCGAACCGAAGGAAATCAGCACGCCGGCTTCACGACCAAACTGGTTGAGGGCGTTTTCCAGTGACGCCGGGGCGATGTGGTAAACCTTGGTTTCGGCGGCCATGGTTGGCAGAGCGCTGAGGCTCAGGCTGGCGCCCAGTACGAGGTTGCGCAGGCTGCGGGCCAGTGGCGTGAGGCGGGTGGGGTGCATGAAGGTTGATCCTGAGAAGGTTGAATCAAGGGGGCTTTCCTTCTCTGTCACGCCAGATCTGAAAAACGGCTCACGGTTTACGAATATTTTTTTGAATGACTGATTTTGTGGCGAGGGAGCTTGCTCCCGTTGGGGCGCGAAGCGGCCCCCGTATTGAGGGCCTGCTGCGCAGGCCAGCGGGAGCAAGCTCCCTCGCCACAGTTTTGTTTTAAACCCGGGCCTCGACACTCACCCAATAACGGGTAAACCGCCGCACTTTCACCGGCAGACTGATTTGCAGCAGATCAAGAATCCGCTCGCTGTCGTCCAGTGGATAAGTCCCGGAGATCAGCAGGTCGGCCACCTTCGCATCACAATGCAACTGCCCCCGACGATAACGGGCGAGTTCATCGAGGAAGTCGCCCAGACGCATGTGCGCGGCAACCAGCATGCCCTCGGCCCAGGCGCCGCTGTTGGCATCCAAGGGTCTGGATTCGCTGATCGCTGTCGAGCTGAAGCTCAGCTGACGGGCGACGGACAATGACATTGGTGCGCGGCCATGGGCGATGAGTTCGGCCTGACCTTCAAACAACGCCACCTGCGTGCGATCGGCAAATTGCCGGACGTTGAGTCGGGCAGCGTTTGTTTTCAATACACCTTGGGCCGTGCGCACTTCGAACGCGTGTACGGTGCTGAGCAGAATCTCGCCTTCCAGCAAACGGATCAGCCGTTGTCCGACATCCACATCTGCCGCGCTCGCGGTATTGAGCTGCAACTGGCTGCCCGCGCCCAGCGCAACCTTGCGTCGCTCCCCCAGCGGACTGCGGTAATCGGCGAGCAGCGTCGGCAGCGGATTGTGCTCGCGCATGCCCCAGGTGACGGCAGAACCGGCACCGAGAAGCAGCAGCAATTTGAGCGCCTGACGGCGACTGGAAGACTTCGGCCCGTTCAACGCGGAGTGGGCCAATGGCGACGCCACGCCGCGCAAGCGCTGGTTGACCCGCTGCATGTGCTCCCACGCGCGACGATGTTCGCTGTGGGCGTCCAGCCATTGTTGCCAGGCCTGTTGCTGGCGTGGGGAGAGCGTGCCTTGCTGCATTTCCAACAGCCAGTGCACGGCCTGTTCGGCCACTTGCGCAGAGAAATCCGGAGCGCGATTCATAGGGCGAAGTAGCAGCGCAGGGCGGCTTTTTGCAGATGACGTTTGACCGTGGCCACCGAGATGCCCAGTTCGACGGCGATTTGCGGATAAGTCAGGCCATCGACCTGCGCCAGCAAAAAGGCGCGCTTGACCAGACGTGGCAAGCCATCGAGCAACTGATCCAGTTCGATCAGGGTCTGCAGGATGATCGCTTTGTCTTCTTCCGATGGCGCAACCATTTCCGGCATCTGCGCCAGGGTATCGAGGTAGGCGCGTTCCAGGTCCTGGCGGCGGTAATGATTGAACAGCACGCGTTTGGCGAGGGTGGTCAGGAACGCGCGCGGTTCGATGATCGTCACGGGTTCGCGGGCGCTGAGCACGCGGATGAACGTGTCTTGCGCCAGATCCGCCGCGCTGTCCGGGCAGCCGAGCCTGCGCCGCAACCAGCCGGTGAGCCAGCTGTGGTGGTCGTGGTAGAGCGATTCGACGGGATGGGCGGACGACAAGGGTATTACTCCGGGCGCATGATCGATGCGTTAGAGAACAAGAACTGTTCGCATTGTAGGGGCGGGCGAGGGTGTCCGGCAATCAGATGCTTTTGCGTATGAGAATATTTATCATTAATATTGCTCGTCTGTTGGTTCGGCTTGTCGGCCGGACGTTTTTCGTTTCAGGGTCGAAACATGAAAGGCAAACTCGCCTCACTTCCCATGTCCTATCGTCTGGCCGTCACCTCGCGGGTGCTGGCGGCGGTGTTCGGCGGCTATCTGGTCGCGGCGCTGGCCAGTGTCGCGCTGACGATGTGGCTGCCGTTGAGCCGCGCCGAGGCGGTGGTGACCGGCATGACCATTTCCTTTCTGGTCTATCTCGTTGCGGTGCTGTGGTGCTTCGCTTGCCGCACGGCGTGGTCGGCGTGGGTCGGTTTGCTGGTGCCCAGCGTAATTCTGGCGACGGTGTCCGGCGCCGCACGGGGCTTGGGCTACGCATGAAAGAGGGCTTTCGTCAGTCGATGGCCTGGCTGCACACCTGGACGGGGCTGGTGTTCGGCTGGCTGCTGTTTGCGATTTTCCTCACCGGGACGCTGGCCTATTTCAAGGATGAGATCAGCCACTGGATGCAGCCGGAAATTCCCGCGCGGCCCATCAATGCCGAAGCCAGCCTGACCCTGGCGCAAAGTTACCTGCAACAACACGCCACCGGTGCCTCGCGCTGGCTGATCGACTTGCCCGACGCCCGCGATCCCGGTCTGACGGTGCGCTGGCAGCAGGCGCCGAATACACCGGGCGAGCGCGGCAAGTTCGAATCCAGAACACTCGACGCGCAGACCGGCAGCGAAGTCCAGGCCCGCGAAAGCCTGGGCGGCGAGTTCTTCTACCGCTTCCATTTTCAGCTGCAAATGCCCTATCCGTGGGGCCGTTGGCTGGCGACGATGGCGGCGATGGTGATGTTCGTCGGGCTGATCACCGGCATCATCACCCACAAGAAAATCTTCAAGGACTTCTTCACCTTTCGCCCGCGCAAAGGCCAGCGTTCATGGCTCGACGGGCATAACGCGGTCGGCGTGCTGGTGTTGCCGTTTCACTTGATGATCACCTACAGCAGCCTGGTGATTTTCATGGCGATGGTTATGCCGGCGAGCATTCTGGCGTCCTATAACGGCGACGTGCGCGCCTTTTACGACGAAGTTTTCCCGGCATCGAGGACCCCTGAGCCAGCCAACCGGGTGGCGCCGCTGAGCCCGATGGCACCACTGCTGGCCAAGGCCAGCGAGCAGTGGGCGGGAGGCAGCACCACGCGGCTGACGGTGAACAACCCGGGGGACGCGAATGCCTCGGTGGTGCTGTCGCGCCGTGGCGACCGCGTCGTCCACGATTTCGGGCGCGCGGTGACGTTCAATGGCGTCACCGGCGAGCGCCTGGGCAACACCCCGGAGCAGCCAGTGGCGATGGCGGTCGGCGGCACGTTCTACGGTTTACACATGGGCCACTTTGCCGGGGCGACATTGCGCTGGCTGTATTTCATCTGCGGTCTGGTGAGTACCGCGATGATCGGCACCGGGCTGGTGATCTGGCTTGGCAAGCGTCAGCTCAAACACGCCAAGAGCGGCGTGATGCCGTTCGAATTGCGTCTGGTGGAAGTGCTGAACATCGCCAGCATGGCCGGGCTGGTGGTAGCGGTGGCGGTGTTCTTTTTGGCCAATCGCCTGTTGCCGGCAGATCTGGCCGGGCGCGCCGATCAGGAAGTAAATGCGTTTTTTATTGCCTGGGCGTTGAGCGTGGTGCATGCGTTGCTGCGCAAAGGACGCAAGGCCTGGGTCGAACAGCTCGCGCTGGCTGCCGTGCTGTTTGTCGCGGTGCAGCTGATCAATCTGACCACGCCATGGAATCTCGGCGTAACGCTGGTGCAAGGTGACTGGACGCTGGCGGGTTTTGATCTGACGTGCCTGGGCGCAGGCCTGTTCCTCGGCTGGGCCGCATGGAAAATGCAGCGTGCCGGCAGCGCCGTCAGCGTGAAAAAAACACCCCGGGAAAAGCCGCGACCGATCGCGCTCGAGCAGGAGGCCAGCTGATGTTGCTGGCATTGTTGCTGTGCTACGCCGGGTTCAGCGCGTTGTGTCTGTCGATGCCTCGGCACCACGATGAGCTGCTTGGCAACAAACCCTCGGCCCGACGCGCACGGATTCTGAAACTCGCCGGTTGGCTGTTGCTCGGGCTGTCGCTTTGGGCGGCAGTCGGGGCAAACGGCTGGAGTTTCGGTCTGGTCGACTGGTTCGCGGTACTCATGCTCAGCGCCTTGGCGTTGGTGCTGTTGCTGCCGTATCGCCCACGTCTTGCCCTCGCGCTGGCCGGGTTGAGCCTGCTGGCCAGCCCGGTCGCCGCCTGGGCGCAGTGCTGACATGCTGATCGGTCATCCCCCGGAATCCCGCGACGACGAACCACATGGGGCGCGTGCGCATTTTCTTCAGGTGTTCCTGTCGCAGCGCTCGCAGATGGAAGCGCTGGTGAACCGGCGTGTCGGTTGCCGGGCCACGGCGGCGGATCTGGTGCAGGATCTGTTTCTGCGTTTCTGGCGGCGGCCGCTGGTGCAAGTCGAAGAACTCAGCACCTACCTTTTGCGCTGCGCCGGCAACATCGCCATCGATCATTTGCGCAGCGAAGGCACGCGCGTGCGGGTCAACGAGGGCTGGCAACCGGACGCGCCGGACAGCCACGGCAGCGAGCCGCAAGCCGCGCTCGAAGCGGGCAATGATCTGCGCCATGTCGAAGCGGCATTGCGCGCCTTGCCCGAGCGCACCCGGCAGATCTTTTTGCTCAATCGCATCCACGGCCGCAAGTACGCGGACATCGCCAAAGCCATGGGCCTGTCCCAAAGCGCCGTGGAAAAACATATGATGCGCGCCCTCGAGGCCTGCAAGGCCAGCCTGCGCGAGCCCGCGCCACGCCTGCCAGGGAAAGCACCGTGAATCACACCGACCGCGTCACCCCGACGCCCGCTCAGGAACAGGCCGCGCTCGCCTGGCTGAGCCTGTTGCACGACCACCCGAGCACCGGCGATCAACTGACCTTCAGCCAATGGCTGCGCGCTGACCCGGCCCATGCCGAGGCTTATGCCCAGGCGCAAGTGCTCTGGGAGTTGAGCGAAAGCCCGGCGCGTACCTTGGCCGCTGAAGACGCATTGGCGTTGCAGGGTTACCTGAATGCGATGGATCGTCCGCGTCGCCCGGCACTTGTGCGCTGGTCGGGCGCGTTGGCGATGGCCGCGTGCCTGTTGCTGATGGTCAGCCTCGGCACGGGCTGGCAACCGCAGCGCTGGATCGATGATCTGGGTGCCGATTACGTTTCGGCACCGGGCGAGATCCGCACCGTAACACTGGCCGATCAATCACAAGTCACGCTGGACGCCGACAGCGCTATCGCGGTGGATTTCAGCCATGGCGAGCGGCGGGTGCAGTTGCGACGCGGCGCCGGGTTTTTCAGTGTGACGCACACCGGCGAGCCGTTCGTGGTCGAAGCCGAGAAAGGCCAGGCGCGAGTGCTCGGCACGCAATTCGAAGTACGCCTGCAACCCCATGGCGCGCAGGTCACGGTGCTGTCGGGGCGCGTTGGCGTGACGGCGAATCGCAACGCGCAACAGCAGATTCTGACCGCCGGCCAGCAAGTGGCTTACGGGCAGGGCAGTGCAGAAAAACTGCACGCGGTGGACAGCGAAGCGCAACTGGCCTGGCGTCAGGGCTGGCTGAATTACTACAAGGCGTCGCTGGCCGATGTGGTGGAGGACTTGCGGCGCTATTATCCGGGGCGGATTGTTGTGCTCAATGATGAATTGGCGGCACGCAAGGTCAGCGGCAGTTTTCCGAGCAAGGATCCGCAGGCGGTGTTGAGTTCGTTGCAGGGTGTGCTGGGGTTTGAGCAGCATCAGGTGTTGGGGCATCTGATTATTCTGCGCTGAATCAACGTCAAAAGATCGCAGCCTGCGGCAGCTCCTACAGGGGATCGCGTATACCTGTAGGAGCTGCCGCAGGCTGCGATCTTTTGCTTCTGAAAAATATTTTCAAATGAGTGGTGAGGTAAACCACAGCCCCATCCGTGTAGTGACTGAAACTGCGAGTCATTCGCATCCGTTGCGGTTCTACACAGGTCATTGAGCAATGAAGTCCAGGGCAAAATCGGGTTCGGTCAAACAGTGGTTGGGCGTTTCGGCATTGAGTTTTTCGGCATTGGCGCTATTGCCGATGAGCGTGGTTCTCGCCGCTGAAACCGTCAGCAGCCCGACGCAGAAGCAGTTCATTTTTTCCCTGAGCGCCAAACCGCTGCCGCAAGCCCTGAGCGATTTCAGCCGCGTCACCGGGCAGAGCGTGGTCTACACCGATGAGGCGCCGTACGGCATTAACGCCCCGGCCGTCAGCGGCCAGATGAGTGCCGAACAAGCGCTGCAACACCTGCTCAGCGGCTCCGGCATGACCTTCCGCCGCACCGACAGCCATACCCTGGCGCTGGAACCGCAGCCCACCGAAGGGGCGCTGAATCTCGGCGCAACCACCATCACCTCGATGCGCGACGACTCGATGAGCTACCAGCCGCCGCAAACCAGTTCGGTGATGCGCTCTTCGGCTTCGCTGCAGGAAATTCCGCAGACCGTCAACGTGATCCCGGCCCAGGTGATCCGCGATCAGACCCCGCGCAATCTCGACGATGCGCTGGCCAACGTCAGCGGCATCACTCAGGGCAACACCTTGGGCAGCACCCAGGATTCGGTGATGACCCGCGGTTTCGGCGACAACCGCAATGGCTCGATCATGCGCGACGGCATGCCGATCGTGCAGGGCCGCGGGATGAACGAAACCGTTGATCGCGTCGAAGTGCTCAAGGGCCCGGCCTCGTTGCTTTACGGAATCCAGGACCCGGGCGGGGTGGTCAACCTGGTCAGCAAGAAACCCGAACTGACCCAATACAACGCCCTGACCCTGCGTGGCTCCACCTACGGCGACGGCAAGAACGGCAGCGGCGGCAGCTTCGACAGCACCGGCGCGCTGGGCGATTCCGGCCTGGCGTATCGCATGGTGCTGGATCACGAAGACGAAGATTACTGGCGCAATTTCGGCACTCACCGCGAGACGCTGATCGCGCCATCGCTGGCCTGGTACGGCGAACGCACCAAGCTGTTGTTCTCCTACGAACACCGTGAGTTTCTCACGCCGTTCGACCGTGGCACGCTGATCGATCCGCGCACCAACCACCCGCTGGACATCTCGCGCAACGAGCGTCTGGACGAGCCGTTCAACGACATGGAAGGCCGCTCGGACCTGTACCATTTCGAGGCCGACCACGAACTCAATGACGACTGGAAAGCTCACTTCGGCTACAGCTGGAACCGCGAGACCTACGACGCCAGCCAGGTGCGCGTGACCGCTATCGACACCAAGAAAGGCACGCTGACCCGCAGCATGGACGGCACGCAAGGCGCGATCAGCACTGACCGTTTCACCACCGCCAGCCTCGAAGGCAAGGTCAATGTGCTGGGCATGCAGCATGACCTGGTGTTCGGCGTCGACGACGAGTACCGCAAGATCTACCGCGCCGACCTGATCCGCCAGAAAAGCCTGAGCACCTTCAGCTACGTCAATCCGGTGTATGGCCGTGAAGTCGAAGGCACCACCGTCAGCGCGGCGGACAGCGCGCAGACCGATCTGCTGCGCAGCGATTCGGTGTTTCTGCAGGACTCGATCCATCTCAATGATCAGTGGATTCTGGTCGCCGGCGGACGCTTCCAGGAGTACGACCAGTACGCCGGCAAAGGCGTGCCGTTCAAGGCCAACACCGACAGCGACGGGCAGAAGTTCGTACCGCGTGCGGGCCTGGTGTATCGCTACACCGACGAGTTGTCGTTCTACGGCAGCTACACCGAATCGTTCAAACCCAACTCGACCATTGCCCCGCTCAGCGGCAGCAGCACCGTGCTCGACGGCAGCATCGCGCCGGAAGAAGCCAAGTCGTGGGAGCTGGGGGCGCGGCTGGATATTCCAGGGCGCATCACCGGCAACATTGCGCTGTTCGACATCAAGAAACGCAACGTGCTGGTGGCCAACGCCGAAGGCCCGACCACGATCTACAGCGCCGCCGGCGAAGTGCGTTCCCGGGGTCTTGAACTGGACCTGACCGGTCAACTGACCGACCGCTGGAGCCTGATCGGCGCCTATGCCTACACCGATGCCGAGGTCACCGAAGACCCGGACTACAAAGGCAATCGCCTGCAAAACGTGGCGAAGAACAGCGGCTCATTGTCGGCGGTGTATGACTTCGGCAGCGTGATCGGTGGTGATCAACTGCGGGTCGGTGCCGGGGCGCGGTATGTCGGCGAACGCGCGGGCAATGCGGTGAATGATTTCGACCTGCCGAGCTACACCGTGGCCGATGCGTTTGCCACTTACGACACCAGACTCGAAGGGCAGAAGGTCAAGTTCCAGCTCAACGTGAAGAACCTGTTCGACCGCACCTACTACACCTCGGCGGCGAGCCGGTTCTTTGTGTCGATGGGCGATTCGCGGCAGATTTCGCTCTCCAGTACGCTGGAGTTCTGATCGGGGACCGCGTCATCGTTCATCGCTGGCAAGCCAGCTCCCACAGGTTCACGGTCGAGCAAAAATGTTTTGAACGGAGACATTGTGGGAGCTGGCTTGCCAGCGATAAGGCCCTGACAGACAGCGAAAACATTCGCCTCTAGCGCAAAAACGCCTGCCGATATTCCCCCGGCGTCCCACCCAATACCTGCCGAAACCGGTTGGTGAAATGGCTGGCACTGGCAAACCCGCACGCCAGTGCAATCTCCCCCAGCGGCAACGCCGTGCCGCGCAACAATTCCCGCGCCCGGCTCAAGCGCCGTGCCAGCACGTACTGATGCGGCGGCAAACCGAAGCTCACGCGAAACATCCGCGCAAAGTGGTATTCCGACAGCGCACACAATCCGGCCAGTTGCCCGAGGCTGATCGGCTCGGCCAACTGATTGTCGATGAACTCGACCAGTTGCCGCCGCTGATGGGGCGCCAGTCCGCCCTTGAGGCGCAAACCCTGCCGGGCGCCGACCTGGCTGAGCAGGGTATGGCTGATCAATTCATGGGCGATGCTGCTGGTCAGCAAGCGTTCGGCAGGTTCGTCCCAATTCAGCGTCAGTAACTGCCGAAAGCGTCCGGCCTGCTGTGGATCTTCCAGAAAGGTCTGCTCACGCAGTTGCATCTCTCGCGGCTCGCGATCGAGCAAGGTGACGCACCCCAACGCAAACTGCTCGGCACTGAAATACAGATGAGCGAGGCGGATATCGCCGTTGATCACCCAACCGGATTCATGATCCGCCGGCAGGATGCACAGCTTGTCCGGCCCACCCTTGCGCCCCGGTTGACCGCGACGAAACGTCCCGGTGCCACCGGCGATGTAGCAGGACAGGGTGTGGTGGCTCGGCGCTGCGTATTCCTGGGCGTCGTGGTGGTTGGTCCACAGGGCCGCAGACAAGCCGTCACCGAGCTCGGCGCTGTGCACAAGGCGTGCGTTCGGCGAGCGGTTGAGGGCTTGAAAGACTTGCAGGGTATCGATAGCGGCCATGTGCGGTTCTCTCCAACGCCTTGCATCCTACTCCGTAGCCGGCGCGCTGCCAGCCTGTCGAGCGACAAAAGCGCAAGAATCTGCAAGCGCCCCGCTCCTGCCTGCTGCACCCTGAATTTCCATTCAACACAACCCTGTGGCGAGGGAGCTTGCTCCCGCCGGGCTGCGCAGCAGCCCATCAGTGAGTGCTGTGCACTCAAGCGCGAGCAAGCTCGCTCGCCACAGAGTGTCCGGTGTCCTCAGGAGTCTCGTCATGAACCTTTCGCTGTATCTGCTGACCGTGCTGATCTGGGGCACCACCTGGATTGCCCTGAAATGGCAATTGGGCGTGGTCGCGATACCGGTGTCGATCGTCTATCGCTTCGGTCTCGCCGCGCTGGTGCTGTTTGCGCTGTTGCTGCTCAGTCGGCGGCTGCAACCGATGAACCGGCGGGGGCATCTGATCTGCGTGGCGCAGGGCTTGTGTCTGTTCTGCGTCAACTTCATGTGCTTTCTGACCGCCAGCCAGTGGATTCCCAGCGGACTGGTGGCGGTGGTGTTTTCCACAGCCACTTTGTGGAACGCGCTCAATGCCCGGGTGTTCTTCGGTCAGCGCATCGCCCGTAACGTGCTGATGGGCGGGGCGCTCGGTTTGTTCGGTCTGGGAATGCTGTTCTGGCCGGAACTGGCCGGCCATCACGCCAGCCCCGAAACGTTGCTGGGTCTTGGCTTGGCGCTGTGCGGCACTCTGTGTTTCTCGGCGGGCAATATGCTCTCGAGCCTGCAGCAGAAGGCCGGTCTGAAACCCTTGACCACCAACGCCTGGGGCATGGCCTATGGCGCGGCGATGTTGTCGGTGTGGTGCCTGGTCAAAGGCATTCCATTCGATATGGACTGGTCGCCGCGTTATGTCGGGGCGCTGCTGTATCTGGTGATCCCGGGTTCGGTGATCGGGTTTACCGCGTACCTGACGCTGGTCGGGCGCATGGGGCCGGAGCGCGCCGCTTACTGCACGGTGCTGTTCCCGGTGGTGGCGCTGAACGTGTCAGCGTTTGCTGAAGGTTATCAGTGGACGGCACCGGCGTTGCTCGGGCTGGTGTTGGTGATGCTGGGTAATGTCTTGGTGTTTCGTAAGCCGAAAACGCTGGTGGCGCCGGTGCAGGGGAAGTTGGTATGAAACAAACGATCACTGAACATCAGCGCTCGACTTTCAAGGTGATGTAAATCATCACCGGCAACATGAAGTCTACGATATGCCGGGCCCAGTCTTTGGCATTCCATGATTGTGAAGTGTCCATGTCAAACCATTCCACACCCACGGTTTGCAGGCACACGTAATAAATGAATATTGCCGCCAGTATTCCCATGATCGAGAACTTTTTTGCCTCGTGGAATACCTCTGCAGGCGCGTTGATGTGCCGATAGAGTTGATAGGTGCCTATCAGGCACAACGTCGTATACGTTACTTCCAGCGTGATGATGAACCAATAGATCCGGTGATGAATCATTGGCGAGTCAATGGCTCGGTATTTTATGGACTCACTGGCGGCGGTAGTGTCCATGCTCAGGATATGAGCCACGTACGTGTAGTTCGAATCATAGTCGGTAAAGTTATGAATCATTACCAATACACCAAAGAAGCTGATGTAAGTCATCAATATAACTTTGCTGTAGCGAATAATTTTGTCGGTTGTCAGATTGTTCACGGTATTAGCTCTCCATAGCAGTGGTCGATACTTCGATTGCCAGGCAGAGCTTATAATGCTGTTGTTTAATTGGCTTTGTTGTTCAATTTCAAGTTATGTAGTGCGGCAACTAACGGGTAAGTGCGGTTCTGCACTTGCCCGTTATTTTTTATCCGCGCCAGACTTGCGGATTGACCAGGTCCTGCGGGCGTTCGCCGAGCAGCGCGCTGCGCAGATTGGCCAGTGCACGATTGGCCATGGCTTCGCGCGTTTCATTCGTGGCGGAGCCGATATGCGGCAATGTCACAGCATTTTTCAACTGGAACAGCGGCGACTCGGCCAGTGGTTCTTTTTCGTAGACGTCCAGTCCGGCGCCACGGATGCGATTGTTTTGCAGGGCTTCGATCAGGGCCGGCTCGTCGACCACCGGGCCACGGGAGATGTTGACCAGAATCGCACCTGGCTTCATCAGCGCCAGTTCGCGGTGGCTGATGAGGTGTCGGGTCTTGTCGCTGAGCGGCACCACCAGGCAAACGAAGTCGGCTTCGGCCAGCAGTTGGTCGAGGCTGCGAAATTGCGCGCCGAGTTGTTGTTCCAGTTCCGGCTTGCGGCTGTTGCCGCTGTAGAGGATCGGCATGTTGAAACCGAAATGGCCCCGGCGGGCGACGGCGGCGCCGATGTTGCCCATGCCGACGATGCCCAGGGTCTTGCCGTGGACGTCACAACCGAACAGCGGCGCGCCGACGCTGGCTTGCCATTGGCCGGCCTTGGTCCAGGCGTCGAGTTCGGCGACGCGGCGGGCGCTGCTCATGATCAGGGCGAAGGCGAGGTCGGCGGTGCTTTCAGTGAGCACGTCCGGGGTGTTGGTGAGCATGATCCCGCGTTCATTGAAGTAGTCGAGGTCGTAGTTGTCGTAGCCGACGGAGACGCTGGAGACCACTTCGAGTTTTTCGGCGGTTTCGAGTTGGGCTTTGCCGAGTTTGCGGCCGACGCCGATCAGGCCGTGGGCGTGGGGGAGGGCTTCGTTGAATTGGGCGTTGATGTCGCCGTTCTTTGGGTTGGGGACGATGACATCGAACTCTTGCTGCAGGCGCTCGATCATGGGCGGGGTGATGCGGCTGAAGGCCAGGACTGTTTTTTTCATCGCTATGGGCTCGGCTTCGGGGCTTTATTGCCAAGCAAGCTAACATTTCTGTTTTGGGTTGTCTTGGCGGCCTCTGGGCCGACCATGTTTTGGGTTGATGGGGGGCATATCCGTTGCTTCGGGTGTTGCGGCTGACGGTTTCGCTCTTACAGCGAGTCACTTTTCCAGACGCCGAAAAGTAACCAAAAGGCTTGGCCCCGGCGTACGGCCCTCGCTTAGGCTCGGGTTCCTTCGCTGCGGGATTCATCCGGGGGCATCGCCTCCGGTTTGCTTCGCTGCACCTCCTCTCGATGTATGCGGCTTCGCCGCATGGCGCTGCGCGCCTACCCCCGGATAAACCCCTCCACTCAGCCTGCCGATGGGGCCGGCACGGCAAGATCAAAAGCTTTCGGCGAGCTGACACTCGGCCATTTGAGTGGTGAAGAGCATGCGGTCTGTCTGGACTGCTTTGCTTTTCTGTAGGAGTGAGCCTGCTCGCGATGGCGGCCTGACAGCCGACCTGGATCTAACTGAATTCACTCAATCCCTGTGGGAGCTGGCTTGCCAGCGATGGCGGCCTGACAGCCGAGCAGACTTCAACTGAATGCATCCAGTCACTGTGGAAGCTGGCTTGCCAGCGATAGCGGCCTACGAGCCGACCAGTCTCCAACTGAACACAGTCATTCCAACTGTGGGAGCGAGCCTGCTCGCGAAAGCGGTGTGTCAGGCACCAAAAATATTGAATGGGCTGACGCTTTCGCGAGCAGGGGGATTAGTTGTGTGTTGAAGACTGCGAGATTTCGTGGTTATCCAGCACCCGATTCACCGCCAGCTCGGCCAGCATGATGATTTGCTGGATCGCCAGTATCGTCTGTCGCTGCGGGCTTTCGACATAGGCCGCAATGTCGCTGGTCATGATGCTTGCCGAGGCCAGTGATTCGCAGGCGTGGACCAGCAGGCTTTCGTTGTCCATGTCGGGGGCGACCTGGAACATGCTGCTGGGTTTGTGGAATCTCACCGCGGCGGCGGAAGGTTTCAGGTAGTGGTCGAGGGCGCGTTCGGCGGCGTCGTGGAGTTTTTTTGAATCGAGGGATTCGTAGGGGGAGGTGCTTTCCGCTTGGGGCGGATTGGGTGTGGGTTTGATCATGGTGGAACTCCATTCGGGATGTGGAGTTCGCCACGTACTGCGACCAAGCAATAGGGGTGGCGAACCGTACGCAGGTTGGTCGACCAGGGAATGGAAACCCGGCAGGGCCAAGGCCCTCCCACGCACAGCTCGCCATTAAGCAAGCTTGAAAAGTGCGCCATTCTAAACCCGGACGACCAAGTCCGGTCGTTGATTCGTCAACGACCCCCTGAGCCTATCCACCCCACTTCCGACCCACAACCGTCAAAACCTGTCGGAAAACTCCCTCCAAATCACCGCTTCTGTAGGAGCTGCCGTAGGCTGCGATCTTTTGATTTTTAAACATCAAGGTCAAAAGATCGCAGCCTGCGGCAGCTCCTACAGTGAACACTGTGTGTTGAAAATCAGTTGGCGACGCGGGCTCCGGCGAGGCTGCCGCTTAACTCGTAGGCGGCCAGTTCTGCCTGATGCGCGGCGAGGATTTCCGGCAGTGACCCGCGCAAATACTCGACCCAGGTCTTGATCTTCGCATCCAGGTACTGCCGCGACGGGTAGATCGCGTACAGGTTGAGTTCCTGCGAGCGGTAGTTGGGCATCATCCGTACCAGCGTGCCGTTGCGCAGCCCTTCAATGGCGGCGTACACCGGCAGGACGCCGACGCCCATGCCGCTGATGATCGCGGCTTTCATCGCGTCGGCGGAGTTCACCAGGAACGGCGAGCTGTTGATGGTGACCATTTCCTGGCCGTCGGGGCCGTTGAAGGCCCACTTTTCCAGGGGGATCACCGGGCTGACGAGGCGCAGGCAGGCGTGGTTCAGCAGGTCGCTGGGTTTTTGCGCGCAACCGTTGGCTTTCACGTAGGCCGGGGAGGCGCAGACGATGCTGTAGGTGATGCCCAGGCGTTGCGAGACGAAGCCCGAGTCCGGCAGTTCGCTGGCCAGCACGATGGACACGTCGTAGCCCTCGTCGAGCAGGTCCGGCACGCGGTTGGCCATGGTCAGGTCGAAGGTCACGTCCGGGTGGGTCTTGCGGTAGCGGGCGATGGCGTCGATCACGAAGTGCTGGCCGATGCCGGTCATGGTGTGCACTTTCAACTGGCCGGCGGGGCGCGCGTGGGCCTGGCTGGCCTCGGCTTCGGCTTCTTCGACATAGGCCAGGATCTGTTCGCAGCGCAGCAGGTAGCGCTTGCCGGCCTCGGTCAGGGCGATGCGCCGGGTCGTGCGATTGAGCAGGCGGGTTTGCAGGTGGGCTTCCAGGTTGGAGACCGCGCGCGAGACGTTGGCCGTGGTGGTGTCGAGTTGCACGGCGGCGGCGGTGAAGCTGCCGGCTTCGGCCACGCAACTGAAGGCGCGCATGTTTTGCAATGTGTCCATGGGGTGCTCTCAAGGGAGATGGCAAATTGTGACACGAAGTTTCAGGGGCTGAGACCCCCGACCAAGGGATTATCTCGTTAACGGTAACAAAGATTCACAGGAATCCCAGCTTATCGCCGTTCAGGCCGCCCCCTAGAATTGCGCCGTTCCCTGTAGGAGCTGCCGAAGGCTGCGATCTTTTGATTTTGTTTTAAGGGAATCAAGATCAGAAGATCGCAGCCTGCGGCAGCTCCTACAGAGGGAGCACGCCCCGCCTTATCCTCTTTCAGGAATTCGCAGCTGTGCCGCGTCGCATCATCAGAGCGCTTTTGCCGCTCAGTGTTCTGGCTTTTACCCTGGGTCTCAGCGGCTGCATCTCAACGCAAGGAATTGCCCCGCATAGCACGGCATTGGAAGCCGACGCACTGGCCACTGACGACGCCATCGCCCATGCCGCCCGTGACGCACACTGGCCCACCGCACAATGGTGGCAAGCCTACGGCGACCCGCAACTCAATCACTGGATCGATCTTGCCGTGCAGGGCAGCCCGAGCATGGCCATGGCCGCTGCGCGAGTGCGTCAGGCCAAGGCCATGGCCGGTGTCGCCGAAGCGGCCGAGTCGTTGCAGATCAAGGGCGAGTCGACGCTCAAGCGCCACAACTGGCCGACCGATCAGTTCTACGGTCCGGGCGAGCTGGCCAACACCACCACCTGGGACAACAACGCCGCGCTGGGCTTCAGCTACGCCCTCGACCTCTGGGGCCGCGAAAGCAACGCCAGCGAGCGCGCGGTGGATCTGGCGCACATGAGCGCCGCCGAAGCGCGGCTGGCGCAGCTGGAATTGCAGAGCAATATCGTGCGCGCCTACATCGAGTTGTCGCTGCATTACGCCCAGCGCGACATCGTCGCCGCGACGCTCAAGCAACAACAGCAGATTCTCGACCTGGCGCAGAAGCGACTGGACGGCGGCATCGGCACGCACTTCGAAGTCAGCCAGGCCGAAACGCCATTGCCGGAAACCCATCGGCAACTGGATGCGCTGGACGAAGAAATTGCCCTGAGCCGTAACCAGATCGCCGCGCTGGCGGGCAAAGGCCCGGGCGACGGGGCGAAGTTGCAGCGGCCGACTCTGGCGCTGGGTGCTGCGTTGAAACTGCCATCGGCCTTGCCTGCCGAGCTGCTCGGTCAGCGCCCGGACGTGGTTGCCAGTCGCTGGCAAGTAGCGGCGCAGGCACGCGGTATCGATGTGGCGCATGCCGGGTTTTATCCCAACGTCGATCTGGTCGGCAGCCTCGGCTACATGGCCACCGGTGGCGGGGCGCTGGAGTTTTTGACCGGCAAGAAGCTCAACTACAACGTCGGCCCGGCGATCTCGCTGCCGATCTTCGACGGTGGGCGTTTGCGCAGTGAGCTGGGCGAAGCGTCCGCCGGGTATGACATCGCCGTGGCGCATTACAACCAGACGCTGGTCAATGCGCTGAAGAACATCTCCGACCAGTTGATCCGCCGCGAGTCGATGGACAAGCAGCAAGCCTTCGCCGCCGAATCCGTGGCCACCGCGCAGAAGACTTACGACATCGCGATGATCGCTTATGAGCGCGGCCTTACTGACTACCTCAACGTGCTCAATGCGCAGACCTTGTTGTTCAAGCAACAGCAAGTGCAGCAGCAGGTGCAGGCCGCGCGCTTGAGTGCGCATGCGGAACTGGTGACGGCGCTGGGTGGCGGCCTCGGGGCTGGCAACGACGTGCCGACTGCCGAGCAAACGGCAGCCCCGAAAACCCCGGCCCTGCTGCGGTGAACACTATCCCGACGGCATGCGCAAACCTGTGGCGAGGGAGCTTGCTCCCGCTGGGCTGCGCAGCAGCCCCAAAAATCTTGTGAGCGCTGCGCACTCAAGCGGGAGCAAGCTCCCTCGCCACAGGAATTGCGTGATTCACAGACTTTTCCTTCATTTATCGAGCAAGTCCAAATGACTCCCTTGCCCGCACCTCTACGCTGGCTCTACTCCCTGGAATGGCGTCGGGGTTTGTTTGACTGGGCGCGCAGCGATGGCGTGACCTGGGTCTACATCTTCAAGGTCTTGCTCGCCGCGTTCCTCACGCTGTGGCTGGCGATGCGCCTGGAGTTGCCGCAACCGCGTACGGCGATGATCACCGTGTTCATCGTCATGCAGCCGCAGAGCGGCCAGGTGTTCGCCAAGAGTTTCTATCGTTTCCTCGGCACGCTGGCCGGGTCGGCGATGATGGTCACGCTGATCGCGCTGTTCGCGCAGAACACCGAGTTGTTCCTCGGTTCGCTGGCGATCTGGGTCGGCATCTGCTCGGCCGGTGCGGCACGTTGCCGTAACTTTCGCGCCTACGGTTTTGTCCTTGCCGGCTACACCGCAGCGATGGTCGGATTGCCGGCGCTGGCGCACCCGGACGGCGCGTTCATGGCCGCCGTGTGGCGGGTGCTGGAGATCTCGCTGGGGATTCTCTGCTCGACCGTGGTCAGCGCCGCGATCCTGCCGCAAACCGCCAGCGCGGCGATGCGCAACGCGCTGTATCAGCGCTTCGGTGTATTCGCGCTGTTCGTCACCGATGGCCTGCGCGGGCGCAGCAAAGCCGAGTCGTTCGAAGCGAGCAACGTGCGCTTTATCGCCGAAGCGGTGGGCCTGGAAGGGCTGCGCAGCGTGACCGTGTTCGAAGACCCGCACATGCGTCGGCGCAACGGTCGCCTCAGCCGCTTGAACAGCGAATTCATGGGCATCACCACCCGCTTCAACGCGCTGCATCAGTTGCTCGAACGTCTGCGTGGCAATGGTGAAGAACACGTGGTGGCCGCGATCCGGCCGGGTCTGCAGGATCTGGCCGAAGTGCTCGACGGCTTCAGTGGCCGCGCCCTCACCAGCCCGGATGCCGCACGTCTGGCGACGGCATTGGCCGCGTACAAGGAAGGCCTGCCGACGCGCGTGCGAACCTTGCGCGGTATTTTCCAGGAAACCGATCCGAGTGAAGCCGAACAACTGGATTTCCATACCGCGTACGAGCTGCTCTATCGCTTCGTCGATGACCTGCACAGTTATGCACAGACCCACGCGTCGCTGGCCGATCACCGCCACGAACGCGAGCGCTGGGACGAGCCGTTCACCCCGCAAACCAACTGGTGGGCCGCTGCCGCTTCAGGTATTCGCGCGTCGTTCATCCTGATCGTGCTCGGCAGTTACTGGGTCGCCACCGCGTGGCCGAGCGGCGCGACCATGACCCTGATCGCTGCCGCCACCGTGGGCCTGTCCGCCGCCACGCCGAACCCGAAACGCATGGCTTTTCAAATGGCCTGCGGGACGTTCCTCGGGGCGCTGATCGGCTTCGTCGAGATGTTTTTCATCTTCCCGTGGATCGACGGTTTTCCGCTGCTGTGCGTGATGCTCGCGCCGGTGATCGTGCTCGGCTCGTTCCTCGCTTCGCGGCCGAAATATGCCGGGGTCGGTCTCGGTTTGTTGATCTTCTTCAGCACCGGTTCGGTGCCGGACAACCTGACCATCTACAACCCCTACACCTTCATCAATGACTACATCGCCATGGTCATGGGCATGCTGGTGTGCGCGGCGGCGGGGGCGATCATTCTGCCGCCGAACAGCCGCTGGTTGTGGAAGCGCCTGGAGCAGGATCTGCGTGAGCAAGTGGTCTATGCGATCAGCGGCAAACTCAAGGGCCTGGCGTCAAGTTTCGAGAGTCGTACCCGTGATCTGCTGCACCAGGCTTACGGTCTGGCGGCAGGTCAGCCGACCGTGCAGAAAAACCTGCTGCGCTGGATGTTCGTGGTGCTGGAAGTCGGCCACGCGATCATCGAGTTGCGCAAGGAACAGGCGATCCTCCCGGTGCACCCGGCGTACGCCGAATCGCAGCCGTGGCGTCAGGCGATTCGTGTGATGGGCCGGGCGCTGGTGCGGCTGTTCCTGCAACCGAACCCGAGCAATCTGGAGCGCGCACTGGTGGCGGTCGATCACGCGATCAGCCGGGTCGCCGCGACCGATGAGCCGTTCGCGCCGCATTTCGACACGTCCGCGCTGCGCCGGGTGAAGAGCTACCTGCACTTTATCCGCACCTCATTGCTCGACCCGCAATCACCACTCGCCGCCTATGCCGTCGCCTAGCCCGAAGGACTTGCCCATGCCTCGTGAAATCGCCTTCCACGGCGTGTACATGCCGACCATGACCCTGATGTTTTTTGTCGCTGCGGCGCTGGCCTGGGCGCTGGACCGGTTCCTGTCGGGGTTTGATCTGTACCGTTTTTTCTGGCACCCGGCGTTGCTGCGCCTGAGTCTGTTTACCTGTCTGTTCGGCGCCATGGCGCTGACTGTCTACCGTTGAGAACGCTCTGATGAAAAAGTTTTTCAGCCTGCTCGCGACCCTGCTGGTGCTGGCCCTGGCGCTGTGGATCGGCCGGACCCTGTGGGAGCACTACATGAATACGCCGTGGACCCGTGACGGCCGCGTTCGTGCCGACATCATCAACGTCGCCGCCGACGTCACCGGTGAAGTCATTGATGTGCCGGTGCGCGACAACCAGTTGGTGAAGAAGGGCGACCTGCTGATGCAGATCGACCCGGAGCACTACCGCATCGCGGTCAAGAAGGCGCAGTCGCTGGTGGCTTCGCGCAAGTCGACCTGGGAGATGCGCAAGGTCAATGCGCATCGCCGCGCCGACCTCGACAATCTGGTGATCTCCAAGGAAAACCGCGACGACGCCAGCAACATCGCCGACGCCGCGCTGGCCGATTATCAACACGCACAAGCGCAACTGGAAGCCGCCGAACTCAACCTCAAACGCACTGAAGTGCGCGCAGCGGTGGATGGCTACGTGACCAACCTCAACGTGCATCGCGGCGACTACGCGCGCATCGGCGAAGCGAAAATGGCCGTGGTCGACATGAACTCGTTCTGGGTCTACGGCTTCTTCGAAGAGACCAAACTGCCGCACGTGCGCGTAGGTGACAAGGCCGACATGCAACTGATGAGCGGCGAAGTATTGAAGGGCCACGTGGAGAGCATCTCTCGCGGCATCTACGACCGCGACAACCCGGAAAGCCGTGAGCTGATCGCCGACGTCAACCCGACGTTCAACTGGGTACGTCTGGCGCAGCGAGTGCCGGTGCGCATTCACATTGATGAAGTGCCGGAGGGGGTGTTGTTGGCGGCGGGGATTACTTGCACGGTGGTGGTGAAGCAAGACGCTGTCGAGTAACCCAGTGGTGAGGGAGCTTGCTCCCGCTGGGCTGCGCAGCAGCCCCAAACCTGCTCGCCAGTGAGGTCAGACACACCGCGTAGACAGGTTTGGCGACTGCTACGCAGCCGAGCGGGAGCAAGCTCCCTCGCCACAATGGGATTCCATCAACCTTGGCAAAACGTCTCCTGCAAATGCCGCCACAGCACCCGCCCGTCCTGGCTCTTTTCAAACACCACCGTCGACCGGCGATCGGTGTGCAACCCGCTCGCATCGCTCTGCTGCTCGCGATAACTCAGCGTCGCGCCATGCGCATGCAGGGCAATCCCGCGCAGCTCACTGAGCTCGATCCTGAACCCGGGCTTGTTCCCGCCCGCCGCCTGAAACAGCCCGCGCAAGGCTTCGATATCCAGCACCCGGCCCAGCGGCGTGACCATGGAAAAATCCGCCGAGAACCGACTCAGCAAGCGCGCAAGTTCCGCCGGATCCTGTTCCACGGCAAACCATCGTTCGATGACCAGGTGGGCCTGGATCACTTCATCAAAATATTCGTTGTAGTCAGTCATGTGGATTTTTCCTGGAGGGAAGGTGAGCTCAAAAGGGCGAGCACTTTGGAGGCGTCGAAACGCAGCACGGCTATCATGGGCAGCAAGGTGAGCAAGGCCGCCGCGACAAAGCAGTATTTGAATCCGTTGCCGCCCAGTGCGCCCAACAGCGAACTGAGCAGCGCCGCGCCGAGACAGAAACCGAGCTGGCGATTGATGTTCCACAGAGCGCTGGAATGCCCCATTTTTTCTGGCGCGACGCCGACAAACGCCAGGCTCTGCGCGGTTACGCTGCACAGGCTGCCGCCCAGTCCCATCAAGGCATAGGCAATGACCAGCGGCGCGGCGGCGGGTTGTTCGATGCGCATCAGCAGGACAATCCCCAGGCACTGCAAAAGCATCCCGGTGATCAGTAACGGTTTGGGGCCAATGCGGTTGAAACTGCGTTTGCCGAGCATGATCGCCACCCCCGATGCGGCCGCCCAGGACAGCATCAGCGCACCGGTCTGCGCGGCGCCGAAACCGAGGTCGTGCAGGTACAACACGGCAATCATGTTGGTGCCGGTAAACACCCCGGGCACGAACAGGTAGATCAACATCGCCAGGCGCAACGACGGACTCTTGAGCAGTTGCAGGTCGAGCACCGCGTCAGGTTTGTGCCAGCCATCACGCAGGTACAGCCCCAAGGTGACGGCGCCGAGCAGCAGAACGCCGCCGGCGAGGTGACGGGTAGCGGCGGCGCTTGCCAGGCTCACGGCAATCAACAACAGACTCAGGGCTGTCACAGCCAGCAGCAAACCGCGCACATCCAGTGTCGGGCGTTGCGTACCGGGTTGATCCGCTTTCAACCACAGCAGACCCAGACCGAACGCGAGCAGCGCCATTGGCATGTTCAGGTAGAAAATCCAGCGCCACGACAACGCCTCGACGATCAGGCCACCCGCCGCCGGTGACAGGGCCGGCACCATTAACGCGACCATCAGCACTACGCCGGTCAGGTGCGCGCGTTGCGCCGCTGGAAATTGCCGATAGGCCAAGGCCTGACCGATCGGCAACAACAAGCCGCCACCGAGCCCTTGCAGCAAACGCCAGCCGATCAGGCTTTCAATCGACCCGGCCTGGGCCACCAGCCCCGAGGCGATGCCGAACAGCAGCAGCGAGCCGAGTATCAACCGCCGCTCGCCCAGCCGCGCTGCCAGCCACACGCTCAGCGGAATGACCAGCGTCAGCCCGAGCATGTAGGCGTTGGTGATCCACGCCAATTGCGTCACCGAGGCCTGTAATTCCCGGGCGATGTCCGGGTAGGCAATGCTCGAGGCGAACATGTTCAACAGGTCGAGGGCGAACCCGAACAGATACACCAGCGCGACTTTCGAGCGATAGGCCATGGCAGCTTCCCTGTGATGAGACGTGCAGGGTAGGGCGCTTGTGGCGTTAGGAAAACGCTGGTTTGCCTGCTAGTTTGTCAAAATTATTTTGACAGAGAGCGCACTGGACATGGTCAGCCTGGACCGTTTTGACACTTTCAAAGCCGTGGTCGAGGCCGGGTCGTTGACGGCTGCCGCCGATACTCTGGGCCAGACCCGGGCGGTGGTGAGCTTCAATCTCAAGCGCCTGGAAGAAGAACTGGGCGTCACCTTGCTCACGCGCAACACCCGGCAACTGGCCCTGACCGATGCCGGCGAGCGCTTCTATCGGCGCTGCCTGCGCACCCTCGACGAAGCGCGACTGGCGATCGAGGAGGCGCGCTCGGAGCACTCGCAACTCAAGGGTACGCTGCGCATCACCACCACCGTGGAATTTGCCCTGGCCCAGGTGGTGCCGGCGCTGGAAGTGTTTCGCCAGCAACAGCCGCAATTGAACATTCACCTGTCGACGTCCTCGACCCACGCCGATCTGATCTCCGAACGCTTCGACATGGCGATCCGTCTGGGGCGCATGCACGATTCCAACCTGCGCGCGGTGCAGTTGTCGACGTTCGAAGTGTTTGCGGTGGCCGCGCCGCAGCTGGTCGAGCGCTTTGCGCCGGTTGCCACGCTGGCGACGCTGGAGTCGATGCCGACGCTGGGCCATGGCCGCGTCCCGGAAATGACCGTTACCGACCCGACCGGCAGCGAGCATGTCTACCAGCCAAAACCGGGAACCACCGCCATCGTCGCCGACAACTCGGCGACGCTCAGAGCGTTTGCGCTGACCGGGCAAGGCGTGGCGATTTTGCCGCAGTGGTTGATTCAGGAGGATCTGCAGGCGGGGCGATTGGTGCGATTGCTCGCCGATTACCGCTTTGCCCAACAGGGTGTTTACGCGTTGTACCCGGATACCCGGCATTTGCCGCTGAAGGTGCGGGCGTTTATTGATTTCATGAAGGGTTGGGGCTGAGGATCTCGAGTGATTGTTCCGGCCTCTTCGCGGGCAAGCCACGCTCCCACAGTTTTTGTGTCGCTCTGGATATCCGTGTACACCGCAAAACCCTGTGGGAGCGTGGCTTGCCCGCGATAGGAGCACCTCGGTCTCAGAGCTGGCCGCGCAACCCGAACCGTTTCATCAACGTCGACTCCAGCAACCCCTTGGGCAACAACGTCGCCAGCAACGGCAACGCGCGGCTGCCATTGCCAATGCGGATCAATCTTGGCGGCGTGCCCTGCTGCACAGCCTTGAGTAATTGCGCCGCAAACTCAGTGGCCGGCGTCGGTTTGTCCTGCGAGGCCTTGGCCCGCGCGCGAATCCCCTCACGCAATGGAAACCACGGCGACTGTTCGTTGATCAGTTGCTCGGCCTCATGCCCGGCATTCTTGGCGAAGCTCGACTGGATCGCCCCCGGCTGTACCTCCATCACGCGAATGCCGAACGGCGCCAGCTCCATGCGCAACGCATCGCTCAAGGCATGCACCGCCGCTTTCGAAGCGCAGTAGGCGCCGGCGAACGGCGTCACCAGAACCCCCGACACACTGCCGATATTCACCACCAGCCCCTTGGCCCGGCGCAGCACCGGGAACAGTGCACGAGTCACGCCGACAATCGAGAACACATTGGTTTCGAACTGACGCTGCATGGCCGGCACGCCGCCATCGAGCAGCGGCCCCATCGCGCCATAACCGGCATTATTGATCAGCACGTCGAGGCCGCCGTGTTGCTGGTTGATGCGCTCGGCGAGTTGTTCCAGCGCCACGCTGTCATTGACATCCAGCGCGATGGCGGTGAACCCGGCAGCGGCGAGGGTCGCAACATCATCAGGCTTGCGCGCACTGGCCCAGACTTCGTAACCGGCGGCTTTGAACGCATCGGCGAGGGCGCGGCCAATGCCGCTGGAGCAACCGGTAATCAACGCAACGGGCATGGCGCATTCCTTGTGCAAAAAAGTGGGGAAGGGGATCAGTCGGAGAAACTGCCCTGCAAGCGCTCGGCGCGAAACTCCAGGGTTTGCGGACGGTAACCGGGGCGCAGCGGTGGCATCGGCAAGCAGTCTTCCCAGTCGCCGCCGGCCTGCAATTCACCGGGGCCGCGATAGCGTGGCGCGGTGTATTGGTTGTCGGCCAGATTCACCGTGTCACCCGGCGCATAGGCTGCGATGCGCCAGCGCAGTTCGGTCAAAGGCACGTCGTTGCCGTTTTTCATTTTCAGTTGCAACGGGCGATCCGCCGGGCACTGTTCAGGGGCGTAGGCAATGCGCATCTCCAGACGCGCCAGTTGCTTGAGTTCGCGGTTGTCCAGCCACACCACCCACACGGCCACCAGGCCCAGACCGATAGCCGCGGCCACGGAGACCGGCACAGCCTTGGCGGGATAGCGCAGCAGCAGAATCAACCAGGTGATGATCAGCAGGATGCCGATGAACATGAGGGAACGCTCCTTGGTTCGTGAGTACCATCCTACCGGAGGGCCGGCACAATGGACATTCGCGCGTATTCCGAATGTACCGTCAGTCGATACTGTAATTTCTGACAGTTGAAAATCGCAAAGCGCGGATGCTCTGATGCCCAGAAGCATGGTTAACGGTAGTGCCGGGAGCAAGCTGATGAACAAGCATGGCAAAACACCGACGCTTTCGGTAAGCGACCCGCGCGGATTGCAGATTCGGACGGTTGGTTATTGGCGTGCCGAAGACCTTTGCCCTGCTCAAGCCCGCATCAATCGCACGATGCGTGACGCTGCCGGAAGGGTTGTTGAACAGTGGGATCCGCGCCTGTGGGCACTGCAAACGACCGAGCCGCTGACGCCTGCGAATCTGCGCACCCTTTATTCGTTGATCGGGCAAACGCTGCGCTCCGACAGCGTCGATGCCGGTACGCAGCTGGCGTTGTACGGGCCAGGTGCCGAGACGCTGTACGACTGGGACAGTCGAGAAACCTGGCGCGAGGTGCAACACGACCCGCTGCTGCGTCCGATTGCCGTGTTCGAAGAAGGTGCATCCGAGCCTCGGCGGTGCGTCGAACGTCTCACTTACGGTCAGCCCGGCGCGGGTGATACCTCGCGGAATCAGCTGGGCCAGTTGATTCGGCACGATGATCCGGCGGGTAGTGTGTGCTCGCAAAGCTTTGCAATCAGTGGGCAATGCATTGAAAGCACACGGCACTTCACCCTCGACCACAGCGTCGCCGATTGGCCGCAAAACGTTGATGACCGCCAGCGCTTGCTGGAACCCGGCGACGGTGCCAAGACCCGCTGGCGCTTCGGGCCGCTGGGGCAGGTACTCGAACAAGTCGATGCGCGTGATAATCACCATGGCCGCGAGTTGACGCTCGACGGTCAGTTGCGCGCCTGCCATCTGCAATTGCGGCACCAGACCAAAGCGCTAACGCTGGTGAGCGACATTCGTTACAACGCTGATGGGCAAGTCACTCAGGAACTGGCGGGCAATGGTGTGCTGACGACGCTGACCTATCAGCCCGAGGACGGTCTTCTGCTAACCCGCCATGCGAGGAAAGCCGGGGCCGAGATATTGCAACATCTGATCTACGACTATGACCCGATGGGCAACTTGCTGAGCATCGAGGACAAGGCACTGCCGATCCGGTATTTCGCCAACCAGCGTATCGATCCTGTCAGTCGTTTCGACTACGACAGCTTCTACCAGTTGTATGTGGCCACCGGTTGGAAAGCAGGTGCTGCTACTCAAGGTCCGGCGTCCATCGGACGTGACGATCCGGCAGCAGTGAGCAATTATCGACAGACCTTCAACTACGATGAATCCGGCAATCTGCTGCTGCTGACGCATGTTGGCGCGCGCAATGGCCGCGAGCTCAAAGCTGCGCGATCAAGTAATCGCTGTTTGCCTTACCGTAATGGCGTGCCACCGACGGAAGAGGAGATTGCCGCGGCGTTCGATCCCCGTGGCAATTTGCGAGCGCTGTATGCGGGGAGTTCATTGACGTGGAATCTGCGTAATCAGTTGCAATCGGTCACGCCGGTCGAACGTGCCAGCGGACCCAATGACCGTGAACACTATTACTACGACGGTGCCGGCCAACGTGTGCGCAAGATTCGCTCACTCCAGACGAATGCCCGCGGCGTCACGGCCCAGGTGCGCTATTTGCCTGGGCTGGAGCTACGCACCGACACGGCCACCGGTGAGCAACTGCAAGTGATCTGCGTCGAGGGCCACATCAGCCGTGTACACGTGCTGCACTGGGAAAGTGCTCCGCCCACCGGTTCCAATGACCATTATCGGTACACGCTGACGGATCATCTCGGATCGACCTGCCTGGAACTGGGCGAGGATGCCCGGCTCATCAGTCAAGAAACATTCTTCCCGTTCGGTGAAACGGCGTGGAGCAAGGACACCGAGGCCAGTTACAAAACCCTGCGTTATTCGGGCAAGGAACGCGATGCCACAGGTCTCTATTATTATGGCTATCGCTATTACATGCCGTGGTTGCAGCGCTGGTTGAATCCTGACCCGAAAGGCTTTATCGACGGGCCGAACCTGTACCAGATGGTGGGTAACTCGCCCATGGGCCATGTCGACACCGATGGTGGCGGAAAGACCGCCACATCTGAATTGGCTGACAGTGTGCAAAAGCAGCAGGCATTAATGAGCACGATGACCTCGGCGGCAGCGGACGTCAGAAATTCATTGCTTAATCACACTCAGGCGCGACACCGGTTTCAGGCCCTTGTCAGGCGCGTCGGGACGCAACTGGCCAGCAGCATGTTCAGCGCAGGCGCTCAAGCCGCAGGGGGCACGATTGGCACTGCAATGGGCAACGTGTTCGGACCGGTAGCCGGTTCTCTTGGGGGCAAGATTGGCACCAAGGTCGGCGATAAGTTGGCGGGTGCAGCCATCGACAAATTGGTGGACACCTATCAGTTGAACCGACCTATCCATTTCAAAGGCAGCGAATTGAATCCCAAGGCTTTGGTTGAAAGCGTCGAGCCGAAAAAGAAGCTGAGTCTTGCCACAGTGAAACTGGAATTGGCAGCGCATGATCCGCGCACAGCCGACGGTCGATCACGTTTGACCAAAATGGCGCGCGCCAAGGTCGAGGACAAGGTGATCGAGGCAGTCTCTGAAAAACTGGGAGCGCAAACTCGGGGGCTGTTCCAGACGGGAAGGGAATTCATCGATGCAGCGCAGGGGATGAATGCCGAGGCGTTAAGCAACACTTACGAACATCTTTCGGCAGACATCGACATGGTCGAGTTCAGGACGCAAGCCATCCTGACCGAGCTGGCAACCACCGGCAGCTCGGATCCGGAGCTTTTCGAAGCGGTCTCCGACTTGTCGATGCAAACGTCCAGTACGGTGCAGGGCCTGCAGCGGACCCAGGACTTTATCGGACTGCTCGCACCGGCTCCTTACGCGGGAAGGCAGCAATCACTGGGGGGACATTCCCGGCCAAGGCTGACTCGACAACATTCGTTGAGTTGAAAAAAGCCCCCGCCCAACCCACTGCGGATAGGGGACGCAGCGGGCTGGACGGGGGCTTCTTGTTCTGCAGATCGTTACTGCGCGATGGTTTTCACCGACACGCCGCGTTCGATCGGGGTGGAGCGACCGTAGATATCTTCGAAGCGTTCGATATCGTCTTCACCCAGGTACGAACCGGACTGCACTTCGATGATTTCCAGCGGGATCTTGCCCGGGTTGCGCAGGCGGTGCACCGAGGCGATCGGGATGTAGGTCGATTGGTTTTCGCAGAGCAGGAACACATTTTCATCGCAGGTCACTTCAGCGGTGCCGCTGACCACGATCCAGTGCTCGGCGCGGTGGTGGTGCATCTGCAGCGACAGGCAAGCGCCCGGTTTGACCGAGATGTGCTTGACCTGGAAACGCCCGCCCATGTCCACCGAGTCATACGAGCCCCACGGACGGTAGACCTCGCAGTGGTTCTGGGTTTCGCTGCGGCCCTGCTCGTTGAGGGTGTTGACCATCTGCTTGACGCCCTGAACCTTGTCTTTGTGGGCGATCATCATCGCGTCCTTGGTTTCGACCACGACGATGTTTTCCAGACCGATCACCGACACCAGTTTGCCGTTGCCGTGGATCATGCAGTTCTTGCTGTCCTGGATCACCACGTCGCCTTTGCTGACGTTGCCGTTGGCGTCTTTCTCGTTGACTTCCCACAGCGACGACCAGCAGCCGACATCGCTCCAGCCAGCGGTCAGTGGCACCACGCAGGCGCGTTGGGTTTTTTCCATGACGGAGTAGTCGATGGAATTGTCCGGGCAGCAGGCGAAGGTGGCTTCGTCAAAGGTGATGGTGTCGGCGTCCTGCTGGCTGCGCTCGAGGGTCAGCAGGCAGGTGTCGTAGATGTCCGGATCGTGCTTTTTCAGCTCTTCGAGGAAGCGGCTGGCGCGGAACAGGAACATGCCGCTGTTCCAGTAGTAGCCGCCGGATTCGACGTATTCGGTGGCGCGTTTGACGTCAGGTTTCTCGACGAAGTGCGAAACGCGGCTGACGCCTTCAGGCAGCAACGAATCGCCGGTGGATTTGATGTAGCCGTAACCGGTTTCCGGTTTGGTCGCCGGCACGCCGAACAGCACCATCTCACCGTTTTCGGCGGCGACGGTGGCCAGGGCGAGGGCGCGTTGCAGGGCTTTCTGGTCTTCCAGCACGTGGTCGGCCGGCAGCACCAGCATCAGTTCGTCGCGACCTTCATTGACCAGCATCATCGCGGTCAGCGCCACCGCCGGCGCGGTGTTGCGGCCGAACGGCTCCATGAGGATGCGCTGGCATTCGAGGTTACGGTTGGCCAGCTGTTCGTTGACGATAAAACGGTGATCCTTGTTGCAGACCACGATCGGCGTGTCCATGCCTTCGAACACCAGACGTTCCAGGGTTTGCTGGAACAGCGTGTGTTCACCGGTCAGGGCGAGGAATTGTTTAGGGAATTGCTTACGCGAAAGCGGCCAAAGACGTGAACCGCTACCACCTGACAAGATCACCGGAATCATATTGTTTACTCCATAAAATCGATTGGTTAGAGGCACGAACGTTGTGTCGTTTCACTCTTGTTTTTGTCTCGTTCTGAACGTTCACCTCGGTCCCTGTGGGAGCCTGGCTTGCCAGCGATGGCATCACCTCGGTGTATCTGCAGAACCGAGGTGTCTGCATCGCTGGCAAGCCAGCTCCCACAGGGAGCCGGGTCAGTTCGGAAAATCTGTTAGCGAGTCGACACCGGGCGTTTCACCCAGACTGGCGACAGGCTGCTGCCGGAACCGGTGACGTACAGCACCGCTGCTTCACCGCGCTCCAGCGCGACCGGTTTCACGTCGCCGACTTTCTTGTCGCCTTCGTACAGCGCCAGGCTGACTTTCACCGGGTTGATTTCACGCTCGCCACGGCCCTTGGCGGCCACGTTCGGCACCACGTCGGTCTTGCCGTCGGCGGTCTTCAGGGTCAGCGGCTTGTCGCTGAGGTTCTGCACGCGCACCAGGGATTTCTGCTTGTTCTTGAACGGTGGTTCTTCGATCAGTTGCGGCGCGCCGGATGCGTTGTTGACCAGGGTGTAGTAGTGGTCGCCGGCGAGTTTGACCGGCAGGGTCTGGCTGCCGATCTTGGCGCTGTAGTCACCGCCCGGCATGAAGCTGAAGTCGCTGCTGGCCAGTGGTGCAACGTCGCTCAGGTTGGTGCTGCCGACGGTGGCGCTGACTTCGGCGTTGCTGGCGTTGTAGACACGCACGAAGGTCGAGCCTTTCGGCGCGGTCGGGCCGTACAGCGCGGCGTCACCACCGGCGAAAGCCTGGACCGACAGCACGCTCAGACCAGCAACCAGTGCGAAGCGTTTTGCGAGACGACGAGGAGTAGTTGTGAAAGTCATGGTGTTACCTCTCTTTCAGTTTTGCGCCCGATCGGGCGTCTCGGATTTAGTGTTGATGGCTACGTTTTGTTGGCGAGCACCGGCTTGTTTGAGCTCTGCGACCCACTGTGGGTCGGCGTCGCCGATTTCGTTGTTCACAGGCAGATATCGTTCAGGAAACTCCCAGATCAGCACCTGTGGCGGGCTGTTCTTGAAGTCATCGCTTTTCAGGTAGCTGAGCATCGGCAGGATCGGGCCGTGGCCGTCTTCGGCGTAATTCACGACGTCGCTGTGCAGCGCCTGTTTCAGCGCACCGACGAAGTTCCAGTTGGGGTTGGCGCTGTAGCTGGTGCCGATCAGTGCGACCGGTACTTCGCTGCTGGCGAACAGTGCGTCGTCACCGGCAGGTTGCTCGGCGGCCACGGTGTTGCGCTTTTGCAGCGGCTCTTGTGTCGGCATCAAGTTTTCGAACAGCGGGTCCAGCGGCAGGAACAGACGCAGGTCGCCCTTGTGCGTGACCTTCTCCGCTGGCGTGGTGACGAAGCGTTGCGGCTCGCCGCTGAGCGGGAACTTGTCGGCAATGGTTTTCGCCAGGGTGTTGGCCGCGATCTCGGCGCCTTCCGGGGTCCAGTGGGTGTCGGTGCGCAGGAACACTTGCTGACCGTTCTGCTTGGCTTTTTGCAGCGGGCCGAGCAGATCCGGGGCGAGGATCTTGTCTGCCGCGACACGGGCGTGGAAGTCCTGATAGAGGTTGGCGTGGATGCTCGCCGGCTTCACTTCACCCAGGTGTTCCGGGTACAGGCGCACCTTGGCCGGCACGATCGCCATCACCAGTTTCACGCCTTTCTCTTTCAGGGTCTGGCGCACGCCTTCGACCAGCGCGTAGTTGCCTTGCAGGTTCAGCTCTTCGTTGACGATCGGGTTGAATTCCTCGTCGCTGTACAGCCACTGATCGCGACCAAGCACTACGCCCGGACGACCTTCGTTGAACAGTTTGAAATCCAGCGCCGCCCAGAGGTTGGTGCCCAGACGCTTGATCGGAAACTGATCGTCGTAGTGGGTTTCCACGGCTTTGGTCCAGCGACCGTTAAGCACGGTCGCATCGGCGTTGGTGCTGAAGCCGAAGAAGCTGCGCACCGACCACAGACCGAGCACCAGCAGGGTCACCAGAAACAGCGCGATGTAGAAGATGCGTAATGAGCGGGTCATGTCAGATCCCTCAGAACTGGAAGTAAAGGAACGGCGAGAAGCTTTGCGCCGAGAGTTTGAGAATCGAGGCGATGAACAGCAGCAGGATCAGCCCGCGCATCACGTAGCGTGACCAGTCCGCCGTCCAGTAGGCCGGTTGCACCTGGGCTTCGACGCCGACGGTGTAGCCAGGCTCGTGGATGCTCGCCGGGTTTTCGCCAGGCGCGGCTTTGATCATGCCCGGGGTCGCGGTGGCAGGGCCGTTGGCCTCGACGTTGACTTCAGGTTTGCTCTTCACCGGAGGCTGGTTGGTGTACAGATCACGCAGGCCGAAGAACGCCAGGGTTGCGTACGCCACCACCAGGGTTGCCACTTGCAGACCGGTGAGGCTGGCGCGGTTGAGTTCCGACAGCGACCAGTCGCTGAAGCTGAACATCGCGCCGTACATGCGCCCGGCGACGTGCAGGTTTTCGGCACGGAAGATCACCCAGCCCATCACCACCAGCAGGAAGGTCAGCGCCCAGCGAATCGGGTTGAGGCTGCGCGGCGAGGTGTTGATGCCGAGCATTTTTTCGATCGCCAGCCACATGCCGTGCCAGGCGCCCCAGACGATGTAAGTGATGTTCGCGCCGTGCCACAGACCACCGAGGAGCATGGTCAGGAACAGGTTGCGATAAGTCATCAGCGTGCCTTTGCGGTTACCGCCGAGGGTGATGTACAGGTAGTCACGCAGCCAGGTCGACAGGCTGATGTGCCAGCGCCGCCAGAACTCGGTGATCGACTGGCTGATGTACGGCTGCTTGAAGTTTTCCATGAAGCGGAAACCCATCATCAGGCCCAGACCGATGGCCATGTCGCTGTAGCCGGAGAAGTCGAAATACAGCTGTGCGGTGTACGCCAGCGCGCCGAGCCAGGCGTCACCCGTGGTCGGGTTTTGCAGGGCGAAGCAGTGGTCGGCGACCACCGCGAGGGTGTCGGCGATGAAGACCTTCTTGATGAAACCCTGCATGAACCGCGTGCAACCTTCGGAGAACTTGTCGAGGGTGTGGGTGCGGTTGTTGAACTGATCGGCGAGGTCGCGAAAGCGCAGGACCGGGCCGGCAATCAGGTGCGGGAAAATCGCCACGAACGCCGCGAAGTCGATCAGGTTGCGCGTGGCCGGGGTGTCGCCGCGATACACGTCGATGATGTAGCTGATCGACTCGAAGATGTAGAACGAGATACCGATCGGCAGCAGCACGTGGGTCAGGATAAACGGCTCCAGACCGAACGAGGTCATGATCGCGTTGATGCTGTCCACGCCGAAGTTGGCGTACTTGAAGTAGCCGAGGATGCACAGGTCGACCGCCACGCCGAGCAGCAGCCAGCGCTGTGCCGGTTTGGTGCGCACGCCGGCGGCACCGACTTTCAGGCCGATCCAGTAGTTCCACAGGGTGACGCCGGCGAACAGCGCCAGGAAGTCCACCCGCCACCACGCGTAGAACACGTAGCTGGCGATCAGCAGCAACAGGTTGCGATAGCGTTGCCCGCTCAGGTAGTACAAGCCGAGAAAGATCGGCAAGAACAGAAACAGGAACACGTTGGATGAAAATACCATCCCGATCTCTCCATGTTTGAACCAACAGTCAAGGGCCAAAGCCCCCCCAAACCCCCCACGAAAAACGGGGTGGTTGTATTGCATGCTGCGCACTTGCCTGTGGCGAGGGAGCTTGCTCCCGCTGGGGTGCGAAGCGCCCCTGAAAACCTGATCACACGGTGTGTCAGTCAATCCGTGTTCACTGGGTTACGACTGCTTCGCAGCCGAGCGGGAGCAAGCTCCCTCGCCACAGGGGAATATCGTCAGCCTTACGAACCCTTGTTGCCCTTTTCGTGCGACGGGTCGTAGACCTTGGTCAGGTCGCCACCCAGGCGGAAGGTCTTGAACGGTTGCATGCCGTGCTTCTTCTCGATCACATCCGCCGGGCAGGTGTAGAGCGTGCAGAACGGTTCGAGCCAGGCGAATTTCATGTCCTCTTTCAAGTCGGTCATGTCCTGCTCTTTGCCGTTCTTCTTCTCGAACTGGTCCGGGTCTTTCACCCCGGCCAGCACCCGATCTCCCAGACGCTTGAGCGCGCTGTTGTTTTCCTGACGCAAATCGACACCGTTGACCTGGGCGAAACTGGCGATCATCGCCAGTGGCGGCAGGGCGTAGTTGTGATAGGCGAGGGCGCGTTGCTGGCGCTTGAGTTCGTTGGGCAGGAAGCCGTCGGCGTCGATTTGATTGACCCCGACCTTGTATTCCTTCACCGCCCAATCAAACAGGTCGCGGCGGTTGGTGGCGACGGCGGTAGCCATCACCGACCAGGCGGCCCAGTACGAGTGGTTGTTGGTTTTTTCCAGCGGCAGGTTGTCCCAGTCGCTGACCACCTGATCGGCCATCTTGCTGAACCACGCCTCGATCTGCTGCGCTTCTTGCTGATGCGTGGCCAGCGGATGCGAGTCGGAGAACTTCAGGCGAATGTACGAAGAGGCCATGCTGCCCAGCGCCCATTTGCGCATCGACTTGCCGGTGTGGTTGAAGTCTTTCGACATCAACGCATCGGCCTTGGCCCACGCGGTCAGCCAGTTCAGCGTGCAGTCGAGCTGCTCCGGACGACCGTCGCGCATGAACTGCATGACGCGTTTGGCGGTGCCGCGCTCCAGGGTGGTGATGTCCTTGGTGGTGTCGCGGAAGGCTTTTTCCGACTGCACGTTCAGGGTCGCGCGGGCCTTGTCCGAGCCTTCGTACTTGCTGCGAAATTGCAGCGGCCCGGTGTACGGCGCCGGCATTGCATCGCAGCCTTCGCTGTTGTCGCCGCTCTTGAATTTATCCACCGGCGCAAAGTAGCCCTGTGGCGGACGCAGTGGCGCGGCGGCCTGAGTGGCCCCGGCGAACATCGCCAGAGTCAGCAGGGATGGCGCAAGCAAGTGTTTGATCGTTCGATTTCGCATAGCAGACCTCATTGCCCGAGCTGAGCGGTTTGTGGCCCAGCGCCCGGGAATACGTTGCGTTTGCAGATTTTCGCTTCGACTTTTTGTGGCGCGGTGCCCGCTTCCGGGCCCTGGACTTCGACTGCCAGCAGGTTTTGCGAGGCCCAGTCTTCGTCCGTGCGCAACTCAAAGGCGAAACGACCGTCGGTGTCGGAGGTTTCCGGTTTCTCGATCTTGATGTCCTCGTGGCGACCGTTCATGTACCAGAGGGTGGCTTGCAGGGTTTTCACCGAGGTGTCGGCGAAGCGGATGTCGACCTGATGGCTGCTGTTCTGCAGGTTCAGGTTCTTGCTGTTGACCAGCAGTTCCTGTTTGCCGCCAGGCTTGAGCGTGGTGCTGGCGGACATTTGCGTGTCTTTGCCTTCGCAGCCGTTGTCGAGCAGCGACATCATCTGGCGGTAGATGGTCTCCTGGTCGAGGCGGTACAGCGGCGAGAATTCCCAGATCAGAATCTTCGGCGGAGTCTTCTGGAATTCATCGCTACCGAGGTACTGCAGCATCGAGCCTTCCAGACCACCGCCGGGGAAGGCGACGTTGAGAATGTCGGCGCCAATGGCCTCTTCGAGGAAGCCGGCGAAGTTGTAGTTCTTGCCGCTGTGCGAGGTGCCCACGAGGGTGATCTGCGGGTTGCCGGAATCACCGAACAGGTCGCCGTCACCGGCCTCGCCTTTCGGCTCGGTGGTGAACTGGTCCATGTACTGGATCGCGTAACTGGTGCCGCACAGTTGCCCGGCCATGTTGTGCAGGGTGCCGGTCTTGCCCATGCGCCCGGTGCGCTTGGTCTCGAATTCACGCTTGGGAATGTCGGCGAAGGCCGGGATCTGCTTGACCTTCTCGGCGACGATTTTCGCTGTGCGCTGAGCGCCGTACGGGGTCCAGTGCTGGTCGCCACGGAAGTAGAAATCGTGGGCGGGCAGGGTGTCCGGCAGCGATTCGTTGGTCAGCGGCGAGAGGTCCGGCACCACGTAACCCATCTGCGCGAAACGCCCGAGCATGGTCTTGTAGTTGCCCAGCGCTTTCTCGTAATCGAACGCGGCTTTTTCCTGTGGGTTGAGCTTGTTGCGGTTCACCAGGCCACGGGTCGGCTGGTAGACGATCACTAGTTCGACGCCTTTGGCCTTGAACGCATCGTGCAGCTGTTGCAGGCGTTTGTAGCCGGCCGGGGTGGTATTGAACTCGGTGCGCAAATCTTCCTGGGTACGGAATAGCCAGTCGCCCTGCGCCTGCACCAGGGTGGTGAAGTTCTGCTGGTAGCGCGTGGTGTAGTTCTTCGCATCGTGCGCGGCCGGGCACAGGCTGCAGCACGGTTCGGCGCTGAATTTTGGCGGCGTGGCGCCCGCCGCTTCATCGGCGCGGGCGCCTTGACTGGCCGCCAGAATGCCCACGGTCAGGGCCGACAGGCTGAGTAATTTGATCAAGTGTGGGTGCATAAAATTATCCTCAGTCCCGCAGTTCGGTCTGGCGTTCGACAGGGTCGATCAGTACGGCTTTCTGCTGGCGCACCAGCAGGTCGAGAATTTCATCCTGGCGCTCGCCGAGGATGCCGTTGAAGCTGATGCCGCTGGATTTGGTCGGCGCCAGCATCGATACCCGATACAGCTCGACGCTCAACGGCGAGTCGATGGCCATCGGCCCGCTGCCGTTGGCCGCCAGTTCACCGCCGACCACGATCAGCGAGACTTGCGCGTCGAACGGGTCGAGCTTGATGTCACGGTCGGTGTCGGTCAGATCCTTGATGTGGCCGTAGACGCCGGTCAGGCCGTTGGCCATGGCGACGTTTTCGTAGAGGCGGATGTTCACGCTGTTACGAATGCGGATGCCGTGGCGCTTGTTGCTGATGACCTTGTTGCCCCACAGCAGGTTGTCGGCGGACTCGTAAAGCGTGATGCCGTCGGTGTGGTTCTTGTAGATCTCGTTGTAGGCGATGATGTTGTTGACGCTGTTACGGTCGATCACCAGGCCCGAGAGATGGTTGTCGTAGCTCTTGTTGTTGAAGATGAAGCTGTCGTTCACTTCGCGGGAAATGATGATGCCGTGCTTCTTCTTCGTACCGTGGACGGTGTTCTCGGCAATGATCAGACCGTGGGAACGGTCGTGCGGGTCGATGCCGTAGACGATGTTGTCCTTGTAGGTGTTGCCCTTGACCACGAAGTCGCGGGTCTCGTAGCAGTAGAAGCCGTACCACATGTCGGAGAATTCGGAGCCGACGATCCAGCCGGTCGGTTCAGGGCGCTTGAGCACCTTGGCCATGTTCGGCGTGTACTGGGAAATACTCACCCCGTACGACTTGCTGTTGGCGTAGCCGAAACTGGCCATCTTGCTGTTGACGATGTAGGTCTCGGTGCCGCCCCAGGCCAGCAGGAACGGACGGAATTCCTTCGGCGAACGGAAGGTTGCCGGGCCGTTGTCCTTCTCGCGCCAGCCAGTGACTTTGGTGTCACGCACGAACAGCTGACCGTCGTTGACCAGGAACGAACCGGCCTCTTGCGACAGACGCAACTCCTGGGTCTGGCCGTCGATTTCGAGGATGCCTTTGCGGCCGACCACGATCGGCAGCTTCGCCAGGTACACGCCCGGCGAGGTCTCGCTGAAGTACTGCTTGGGCAGCTTCTGCGCCAGATCCTTGAGGTTCAGGTAACCGTCGTCGACGAAGATCGCCTGCGGGATGCCGTGCTGACGCACCACCCATTCGGCCATCTTGTTGTCGCCGCCGATGAAGTCCTTCAGCGCGTCTTCCTGCATCATCCGGCGCACGCTGATCTTGCCCGGTTTGCTGCGATTGATCTTCGCGGCAGCGGCCTCGGCGGTGAAGCCGGACAGGTCGGGCAGTTTCGGCTTGGCCAGTTCCAGCGCCTCGGTCGGCGCGCTGCTGACGGTGTAGGTCTTGGCTTGTTGCAGCTCTTTGGCGGTGGTCACAGGCTTGGCCGGTTCCACCGTGGCGAACGCGCCAGCGGAGGCCAGCAGCATGGCGCCGGCCAACAGGCTGAGCGAGCCTTTCCTTGCATGGTGCATGTCGGGCACTCCCTTGGCGGTTTGCATCAGAAGCGCCAGATCACGTCGATGAACGCGCGGTGCATGTACGAATCGACCTGGCTGCCATAGGCATCACCGGGCTTGAACACGCCGCCACGGAAACGCACCAGCGCCGACGGTTCGTCGATCGACTGGCTCAGGGCCGCTGGCAGCAAGCCTTGCTTGAAGTACTTGGTCACCACCAGGTCCATTTCCTGACCCAGGTCCTTGTTGCCATCCTGCAGTGGCAGCGAGGTGCTGGAGAGGATTGCGCCGGTGACGTCGTCGGTGTTGTTTTCCACGGCGTTGATGCCGTTGCTGCCTACCGGTTTGTTGCCGTCCACGCGCCAGAACTTGTGGTAGATCAGGCTGGCGTCGTACTGGTCGTTGAGCATCCACGAACCGAACAGGGTGGCAGTCTGCATGTTGTTCATTTCGCCACGGAACGCTTCGCCGAAGCGGTGCACGCGCGAGCGGGTACCGGTGTAGTTGGAGCGGTTGCTCTCCAGACCGTTCTGCTGGTAATCGGCGCTGGCGCGGGCGTAGGCCGCACCGACCTGCCACTGCGGATCGAGGCGCAGACGCACGCCAAGGTCGGTGGCCCAGCCGTTGATGTCATCGCTGTGTTTGGCCTGTGCCGGGCGGCTGCCATCGGCGTTCAGCGGGTTGACCGAATCGAGGTCGCCGCTCATGCCGGTGATGCTGCCCCAGTAGTTGACGGTGTTGGTGTTGCGCCAGTTGTAGGCGTCGCTGTCGGCAGTCAGGCCGAGCCAGCTGATATCGCCGTTCTGGGTTTTGTCGAGGGTGTCACGGGGCACGCCCGGTTCGGCGTAATCGAGCTTGCCGTTGTCGTGGGTGTGATGACCGCGAATGCCGACCCAGTTGCCCGGTGTCCACTGGTAGGCGGCATCGGCGTAAGCGTGCAGGCGATCCTTGTCTTTGGGCGCCAGCTCTTTGAGGTCGGTGCGGTATTCGCTGAAGCGTTCGGCGACACCGACGTTGGCACGCAACAGGGTGGTGTCGAAGGTCCAGTTCAGCGCTTCGATGTTGGTGTCGCGCCATTGCCCGTCGTCATTGCGCAGACGCTGGCGACCGAACTTGAGCATCTCGCCCGGGTACGGCGTGAAGCCGCTGTAGCCGACCCAGAATTCGCGCATCGCCAGGTAGTTTTTCTTGGTCTGGCGGTCACCGCTGTCGGTGGTTTCGGCGCCATCGGACTGCTGCAGGGTGTCGGTCTCGATGATGTCGGTCGAGGTCACGGCCTGACCCATGGCGTAGGCACTCCACGCACCGCTTTCGCCGTAGATCCAAGGACGCAGGTCCAGGCCCACACCGTTGACGTCGCCGCCGCTGGCGGTGCCGAGGTCGCGGTCGTCTTCGGACTGGCCGGTGATTTTCACTTCCAGGCCGAAGTTCTTGGTTTCAGTGATCGCGGCCAGTGTCGGGCAAGACCAGATCAGCGCGAACGTGAGGCCAATGCCGGCCTTCACAAAGGGATTCAACTTCATAGGGATTCCTCGCCGTCTTCTTCTTGCAGGGCGTGCAGTTGCAGCGTGTTCTGGTTCAGGGCGCCACGGCTGGCCTGTTCCTGTTGCAGCAGACGCTGGGCTTCGGCCAGATGCTCGGGCGGCAATTGCGCGGCCAGGGTGGTGGCCAGTTCATCAGCTTGCGGGGTGTTCTGCGCCTTGGCCAACTGGCTGAACACGTAGGCGTTGAGCGGGTCGGGCTTGGTGCCCTTGCCTTGGGAAAACAGTTGGGCGATGGCGAAATCGGCGCTGTTCTGGCCGTTGCGCGCAGCGGTCAGCAGATGGTCGAGAGCCTTTTGCGGGTAGACCTTGCCCAGGTAACCACGGCGATAGATCTGGCCGAGGTAGTAGTCGGCGGCGACTTCGCGGCCGACGGCTTTCTGGAAGTGTTCTTCGGCGACTTTCGCGTCGGCCGGTACCAGTTTGCCTTCGTAGTAGAGCTTGCCCAGCAACAGTTCGGCGCGCGGCTGGTCGGCGGCGCGGCCGTTGTCGAGGTATTTCATCATCTGATCGACGTCGCCCAGTTCCGGGAAGTCGTAGAGCAGCTGCGCGAGGGTCACCCACGACGCCGGGTAGCCCGGGGCGATCGGTTCGAGCAGCGACTGCGCGGTTTTCTCGTCGGTCTTGCCCAGGGTCGAATCGGCCAGCACGCGGGCCACCGAATCGACGCGCTGCGCACTGACCGTGCCACGGCTGTAACCGGCCTGCATCTGCTTGATCAGCTCGGCCTGTTGCTCAGGCTGGGCACGTTTCTGATAGACCGTGGCCAGTTCGACGTAGCAGATGTCGGTGGTGTTGAGCGCGGCTTTGCAGATCTTCTCCACGTCATCCAGATGCTGGTCGTAAGTGCCCTGAGTGCGATACAGCAGCACCTGCGCCAGACCGGCTTCCGGGTAGCCGGACTTGCGCCACTGATCGATCTGCTGCTGTGCGTTGATGTTCGGGAAGCTGTGCGGAAATTGCAGGTACAGCATCGCCAGCGGGATCAACGTGTTGCCTTCGCCATTGGCGGCGGCTTTTTTCAGCAGGCTTTCGGCTTCGTGGTGCTCGGCTTCGGTGGAACCCGGTTTGGCTACCAGCAGGCGACCGAGACGGGCCTGGGCCCGTGGCGAAACATCGGCGGCGGCGCGGTAGGTGGCCTCGGCCTGTTTGATCTGCTCGGGGTCGCGGCTGTCGACCTGGATATCGGCGAGACCGACTTGCGCCTCGCTGTAACCCAGATCCGCCAGCGCGCGGTAGTTCTGCGCGGCGGTGGCGGTGTCGCCACGCTTGAGCGCTTCGTTGGCCAGACGCTGGTCGGGCAGGCCGGCGCAACCGGCCAGACTGACGGCCAAAGCCAGCGAGCACACCATATGACCTTTGTGGGAGCTGGCTTGCCAGCGATTCAGGCGACTCGGTGTGTCAGACAGACCGCAGTGATCCAATCGCTGGCAAGCCAGCTCCCACAGGGATCGCGGTGTTCTCAGGAGACTGATGATGGTCACAGGCATGTCCTCGACTTAAAGACCGGCAGCCATGGCTTTGTCGATCAGCCAGTTCAGGTTCGGGCCACGGTCGCTGTTCACTTCCACCGGGCGCCCGGCGAAGCTGCTGTCCAGCGGTTCGTCCGGCTGGATCTGCACGCGGATGTCGGAGGACAGGTCGGCGCTTTTCAGGCTGGTGCTGCTGACGATCTTGCCGGTGCGGGTCTGGTCTTCGCCGGCGATCTGGAAGCTCACCGGGGTGCCCGGACGCACGTCGCCGAACTGGCGATAGGAGAAGCGTGCATCGACGGTGGCCTGGGTGTTGCGCGGCACCAGGGTGAAGATCACGTCGCCCTTGCTCGCGTACTGACCGTCAGCCACCAGTTGCTGGGCCACGGTGCAATCACACGGCGAAGTCAGGGTGCCGGTCATTTGTTTGCCGAACAGTTCTTCGACCTTGGCCGGTTGCAACTGGTCTTCGTCGAGATGGCCCTTGAGTACGTCGAGCATGCTGGTGCTGAAGGTCGCCAGCGGCGCGCCTTTGGCGGCGACGCCGTCGGACTTGACCAGGCTCTGCACGGTGCCGTCACGCGGCATGGTGATGTTCATCCCCGGCACGCTGACCAGACCTGCTTGCGCGTGGCTGACGAAGTACATGCCGTACACCGACTTGAAGACGAAACCGAACGCCACCAGGCCGATGGCGAAAATACCGGCGCTGAAGGTCACGGCTTTTAGCCGCCCGAACGGGGTCATGCCGCTGCCGCCGTCCTTGACCTTGCGCGCCTTGGTGAAGTTATCGCGCTGCAGGGTCGCCAACACTTCACCCATGCTGACGATGTCGCCGGCCAGGTGCGAAGTGATCAGGTGGCGCAGGGTGGAAATATCCTGCGGTTCCAGGTTCTGGAACTGGCAACCGGCGCGGCCGCTCTGGCGATCGTAGGAGCGCACTTGCAGTTCGACGTCCATGGCCAGGCCGAGGTTGTCGATGACGAATTGCAGGCGTGCCTTGTACACCTCGCCGAGGGTCAGCGGCAGTTGCCCGGCGTTGAACGCCAGACCCCCGGCGGACAGGTCCAGGACCCGCGCTTCGACCGGCGTCCGGTCCGGGCCGAAGAAGCGCAGTTTGGCCGGGATTTTCACTCGGGCGTGCTGACGCTGGGCTTCGGATTCATGCACTACGTTGGCGTTGACGGCGGTATTCATGGGGGCGATTTCCTTGTTAATTCAATAGGGGCAGGTCAGACCATCATCAGCAGCACGGCGACGAAAATGCTGCCGGCGGAGAAGGTCATGGTCCGAGACGACCAGGTGTTGAACCAACGTTGAAAGCTGGCGAGATCACGGGTCAGGGAAGTGGGTTGGCGTGTCCAGGATTGTTGGTCGAGGCGGAAGAACACGTAGATCTTCACCAGCGCACCGACGATCTGGTTGTAATACAGAATCACCGGGTAAGCCGGGCCGATCCGGTGACCGGAGCACGACAGCAACAGGGTCAGAATCAGGCGGGTGATGCCGATCCACAGCAGGTAGGCGAGGATGAACGCACCGCCGTACTTGAAGCTGGCGATGATCGCCACGGTCAGGCCCAGCAGCGAGGTCCACATCGACACGCGCTGGTCGAACAGCACCACCGAGGTGAAAGCGCCGAGGCGTTTCACACCCAGGCCCAGCGCTCGCGAGTTCTGGCGCAGGTTGTTGCCGTACCAGCGGAACATCAGTTTGCGGCTGGCCTTGATGAAGCTCTTTTCCGGCGGATGCTCAACGGTGTTGATCGCGGCGTCCGGCACGTAGAAGGTGTCGTAACCCAGGCGCATCAGGCTGAACCAGCTCGACTTGTCGTCGCCGGTGAGAAACTTGAAACGGCCCAGGCGCCAGTGCTGCAGCGAGTCGCTTTCGACGTCGGCGATGAACTCCGGATCGGTCACCACGGTGGCGCGGAACACCGACATGCGCCCGGTCATGGTCAGCACGCGCTTGGACAGGGCCATCGAGCACATGTTGATGTGGCGCTGGGCGAAACGCAGCTTGTGCCATTCGCTCATGATGTAGCCGCCGCGCACTTCGCAGAACTCGTTGGTGGTCAGGCCGCCGACATTGCCGAACAGCTGGAACCACGGCACGGTCTTGCGCACGGTGCCTTCGCCGAGCACGGTGTCGCCGTCGATCACCGCCACCACAGCGCGGTCGTCCGGCAGGTGGCGGGAGATCGCGCGGAAACCGTAAGCCAGGCCATCACGCTTGCCGGTGCCGGGAATGCGCACGAAGTCGAGCTTCACGCGGTCTGGCGGATTCATCCGCGCCCACAGCGCCTTGACCAGCAGCTCATCGGACATTTCGACGATCGAGCAGACCACGGTGGTCGGCAGTTCGCAGTCGATGGCTTCGCGGATCACCGAGCTGTAGACCTGCGCGGTGGTGAGCGCGTCGATACGGAAACTGGTGACCATCAGAAACACATGCGACGGATCCGCCGCCTTACCCAGCTTGCGCACTTTGCGGCGCAGATGCGGGTAAACGATGTAGAGAAAAATCATGCCGCGCACAAAGTGCGTTGCACCCATCGAGTAGCGCCAGATACCCACGGCGCCAATCAGGAAAATAAAGTCCTTCGACTCGGAGTCGAACGTGGACGTGGGCAGCATCAAGGCCAGGCCCAACAACACACTGAGGTAAAACAGCCAACCGGCGGCCTGAAGTAGGCCGTGCTTTAGCCTGTGCATAATCTGCATCCGTCTCTATCTCGGGCCGGGCCCGATGGGGTTAAGGCAGGCTTACAAAGAACTGCAATGTCACGCGCAATTCGGACGAACCCTGTGTAGGAGCTGCCGAAGGCTGCGATCTTTTGATCTTCCCCGGTTCACTCAGGACTCAAGTGCGCCGGGTAAAGATCGCAGCCTGCGGCAGCTCCTGCATTTGGGTTCACAGAGGTCGCGCGGCGTCGCGGATGCGGCGCCGTGCAACGTCTGCTTTACCAGCAGATACCTTCAGTGCGAGTACCTGGGTTGGTGGCTTTGGCCATGAAGCCGACCAGGTCGATGACCTGTTTGCCCTGCGGTGCTTCCTGGGCCAGCGAGCGGAACTTCTCGTCGCGGTTGCCGAGGATGATCACGTCGGAGTTGTCGATCACCGAATCGAAGTCCGAGTTGAGCAGGGACGATACGTGCGGGATCTTCGACTCGATGTAGTCCTTGTTCGCGCCGTGAACACGGGCGTACTCGACGTTGCTGTCGTAGATGCTCAGGTCGTAACCCTTGCCGATCAGCATTTCGGCCAGTTCCACCAGCGGACTTTCGCGCAGGTCGTCGGTACCGGCCTTGAAGCTCAGGCCGAGCAGGGCGACTTTACGTTTGTCGTGGCTTTCAACGATGTCGAAGGCGTTCTGCACTTGCGATTCGTTGCTGCGCATCAGCGAGTTGAGCAGCGGCGCTTCGACGTCCAGCGAACCGGCGCGGTAGGTCAGGGCGCGCACGTCTTTCGGCAGGCACGAACCACCGAAGGCGAAGCCTGGGCGCATGTAGTACTGGGACAGGTTGAGGGTCTTGTCCTGGCAGACCACGTCCATCACTTCACGACCATCGACGCCGACCGCTTTGGCGATGTTGCCGATCTCGTTGGCGAAGGTCACTTTGGTCGCGTGCCAGACGTTGCAGGTGTACTTGATCATCTCGGCGACCGCGATGTCCTTGCGGATGATCGGCGCGTCGAGTTCTTCGTACAGCGATTGCAGAACGTCACCCGAGGCCTTGTCGAACTCGCCGATGACGGTCATCGGTGGCAGGTCGTAGTCCTTGATCGCGGTGGATTCACGCAGGAATTCCGGGTTGACCGCGACGCCGAAGTCGACGCCGGCCTTCTTGCCCGAGCAGTCTTCGAGGATCGGGATCACCACGTTGGCGACGGTGCCCGGCAACACGGTGCTGCGCACGACGATGGTGTGGCGGGTGGTTTTCTCGCGCAGCACGAAACCGATCTCGCGGCACACGGCCTCGATGTAGTTCAGTTCCAGGTCGCCGTTCTTCTTGCTCGGCGTACCGACGCAGATCATCGACAGGTCGGTGTCACGGATCGCCTCGGCGAAGTTGGTTGTACCGCGCAGACGACCGGTCTCGATACCTTGAGCCAGAAGTTCGCCCAGACCCGGTTCAACGATCGGCGATTTACCGGCGTTGATCATGTCGATCTTGTCTTTGGCAACATCGACGCCAACCACGTCATGGCCCCGTGCAGACAGGCAACCGGCACACACTGCGCCAACGTAACCCAAACCAAATATGCTGATGCGCATCGCAATTACCTCTGTGTTTTATCAAGCCATTAGATGGCCGGAGTTAATGGTGTTCAGCGGTCATAGTGCACTCGAAAGTGCGGCATACAGGCGCCACAATGCCGTGTGCAGGCATACTAAGTTCCGAGTGTCTAAATAAGTGCACTCAAGATGTGCGCAACTAGGCCTTAGTTGTTATGACTTGCCCTGTTATGCAGCGGATCTTCTTTGTGGAAGACTCTGGTGCATGTGTCTTGTCCGCTTGATGTCGGACGTAACGCCCGTAGATCAAGGGATTGGGTGCTCAGGCGAGCACGTTTACAGGGGCGCAGCCTTGGCCTTGTAGAGGATGTTTATGGTGCGTATCACCTATCCATCGTTAATCGATCAGATGAGTGAACCATCTAGGCAAGTTGCTGTGACAACTTGGTTACATGGTTCTCCGCTCTGCGTAAGTTATCTCGTACAAAATCGGCGAGAATCGTTACCGGTGGTATGAGCTATGCATTTGGACATAGTTCCTACCCGCTCATCGCGAAATCTGAAATTTTTTGAAATATTGCCAAAGATGGCACTGGTCTCAATTTGATAGCACTTTCGATTTGGGCCTTTGTTAATCGGTGCGTAATCGAGCTAGATAGTTTTGTGCCACTACCGTAAAAAAATTTACGTGCCACTACTGAAAAAAAGTGCGGCTGTCGAGTGAAACTAAAATTAGAATCGGGGAGGACGATTTTATGGCGCCAATAAAGCGGCGAAATGTGGCGAGGGATTTTTGACGTCGTGCGAGCTGCACGACTCCTTCTATAAAGAGTCGTGCAATGGGCATGCTTTATTCCGGGGCGTGGTCGCGCAGAAACACCAGATTGTCCGGTTTCGATTGCTCGGCGCTGTAGCGATAACCCTGCACATCAAACTGCTTGAGCTGGGCGGGATCGTTGATTTTTTCCTGGATCACGAAGCGGCTCATCAGGCCACGGGCCTTTTTCGCGTAGAAACTGATGATCTTGTACTGACCGTTCTTCAGATCCTTGAAATCAGTGTTGATGATCCGCGCGTTCAGTGCGCTGCGCTTGACCGCCGAGAAGTACTCGTTGGAGGCCAGGTTCAGCAGCACGTCATCGCCTTGTTCGGCCAGCGCTTCGTTGAGCCATTCGCTGATGCGCGTGCCCCAGAACGCGTACAGATCCTTGCCACGGGCGTTGGCCAGTTTGGTGCCCATTTCCAGACGATACGGCTGCATCAGATCCAGCGGACGCAGCAAGCCATAAAGGCCGGAGAGCATGCGCAGGTGCTTTTGCGCGTAGTCGAACTGAGCTTCGCTGAACGATTGCGCATCGAGGCCGGTGTACACGTCACCCTTGAACGCGAGCAGGGCCTGCTTGGCGTTTTCCGGGGTGAAGGCGGGCGTCCAGCTACCGAAACGCGCTGCGTTGAGGCCGCCGATCTTGTCGGACACGTGCATCAGTTCGCTGATTTGCGCCGGGCTCAGTTCGCGCAGTTGCTGAATAAGCTCCTGGGAATGATCGAGGTATTGCGGCTGGGTAAAACGTTGTGTGGCCGGCGGTGTTTCATAATCGAGGGTCTTGGCGGGGGAAATCACCATCAGCATGAAGTCGTCTCCTTTAATCGTGGGGGCGATTCTAGGGGGTTGGCCGGGTTGACTCCAGCTATGAGGGTAATAGGTATCAGGAAGCTCGGGCATTTGCGACGGCTGGTGGATTTTTCCCTCACCCCAGCCCTCTCCCGGAGGGAGAGGGAGCTGACCGCGTTGTTCTCGAGTCATACATCGACCTGAAATATCCAGTCGAACTCAGGTTTGAAAACATGAAGATCGGCTCCCTCTCCCTCCGGGAGAGGGCTGGGGTGAGGGCAGCGTCCTTGAAGCTTACACATCAGCTATAGTGCCGCGCGGGTTTGGTAATGGAGACACCCCTTTGCGCATTGTTCTTTTATTCACCGCGTGGCTGTTGAGCTTCGGGGCCATGGCGGCGCCGGGTGATGTGGCGACGCTGGATCGCAGCACCTGGCCTGAACAACTGAGCAGCCCGACGCTGTTCGACGTCGCCTCGCGCGCGGAAATCCTCATGTTCGCCCGTGGGCTGCTGGGCACCGAGGCGCTGGACGAGGCTGCGCTGGCCCAGCGTCTGGGGCTGCGCACGATCAACGTCGACGCGATCAGCCGCCTGCGGCAGCGGCTTTGGGAACGTCTGTTGGCCAACTACAACTTCGCCCAGCAGAGCTGCGATCAGGACGCCTCGTTCTGCTTCCTTGTCGAAGACCTGCCGACCCTGCGCGAGCAGGCCGCCAAGTTCGTGGTCAGCGACGACAGCTATTACACCAAGTGGGCCGAGCCGAGCCGGCTGTTTCACTTGCAGTACCTCGACGAGCTGATGCGCAAGGCTGCGCTGTCGCCGCAGACCAGCAGCGAAGTCGATCGTTTTGGCGACTACGAGCGCAGTGGCGACGAGATGCACGACCGGCTGTTTCTGCTGAGTTTCGACAGCGCCGCCAATCTGCAGCCGGACAACACCGACTGGATTGCCGACTACCTGCGCAAATCCAGCCTCAGCGGTACGTTCTTTCTGTTGGGCAAGGATGTGCAGGCGCGGCTGGCGGATCGCTCGGTGAGCAACCTGCAATCGGAGTTCTCGAAACAGTGTGTGGGCGTGCAGGGTTGGGAGTTCCGTTCCCACAGCTATTGGCAGGACTGGCAGGACTCGGTGCGCCGCAGCGCCGATCTGGTGAAGAACAAGTTGCCGGAAAACTACGTGCCGCTGTTCCGTCCGCCGGAGGGTCAGCGCCGCCCTGATGCCGGCAGCTTCTTCCGCAATCAGGGCCTGCAAGTGGCGCTGTGGGATATCGATGCCCAGGACGGCGCCGGCAAGCTCAAGGGCGCACAGAGCGCGCAGCGGGTGCTGACCCTGATGCTGTTGTGGCGTCACGGAGTGATCAATTTCAACATGAAACAGGACGCAGTGAAGACAGCGATGCCGTGGCTGATCACGCAAACTGCGCAAAGCGGCATCGGCTTTGAAGACTGTCAGGACGGGTTTCGCTGACAAACGGCAAAAGCCCGGAAACATTGGGCTTGGGGCGATTTTTCTAGAGAATTCGATGCAGGCGGACTTCCGACTTTAGCGGGGTCTGGACGGTCCGCCAAGGGCTTTTCGTCACTCTGCAAAATAAACTTAAAAAAACCGTCAAAGTGCTTTTTTATGTCATGGGTTTTGGAGTATTACGAAGACAGACCGCCGAAACCTGCAACACAGGTGGCGTCTTCCAAGACTCCTTTTGTGTGCAGTTCATCCAGGCCCTCGTGGATGAATTCGGCAGTCACTTCGAGGCGCAGCACCGCCCAGGTATTGCGTCGAATGGCTCCCACAAAGGTGACCGAGTATGGATGATCACGGACGTAGCCCTTCTTCCAACCAGCCAATCCTTTATGTACTCGATACCAACGTATTGATTCACGATCCAAATGCCCTGCTGAATTTCGAAGAACACCACGTCGCGATCCCGATGACCGTGCTTGAAGAGCTGGACAAGCTCAAGAGCGGCCATCACAGCGTTGCTGCCGAATGCCGTCAGGCCATCCGGCTGATCGACAAGACCCTGGGCGATGCCTCCCCCGAGGACGTCGAGCTGGGTGTGCCGATCCAGCGCGGCAAGGGCGGGCCAAAGGGCTTGCTGTCAATTCTGATGAGCAAACAGGCCGAGTCGAACCTGATTCTGCCCGAGCATCTGAACGACAACAAAATCATCAACCAGTTGATCGATCTGCACACCCGTGATCCGAAGAAGGCCGTGGTGCTGGTCACCAAAGACATCAACATGCGCCTGAAGGCGCGCGCCTGCGGCATCGATGCCGAGGACTACAGCACCGACCAGTTGGTCGATGACGTGTCCCTGCTGCCCAACGGCTACCACAACATGACCGGCTCCTTCTGGGACCGCGTCAGCAAAGTCGAAACCCGTCAGGATCACGGCCGCACCTGGCATCAGGTGCAGTTGATCGACAACCTGCCGGCGGTGCACATCAACGAGTTCATCATTGACGAACAAGGCTTTGTCGGCTGGATCAAGGAAATTCAGGAAGACAGGCTGCTGATCCTCGATTTGCATCAGGAACCGCTGTTGCATCAGGAAGCCTGGGGTCTCAAACCACGGGACATCTACCAGAGTCTGGCGCTGTACGCCTTGCTGGATCCGGACATTCACCTGGTCAACCTTTCGGGTGCAGCGGGTTCCGGTAAAACCATTCTGGCGCTGGCCGCAGCGATTGAGCAGACCATGGTCAGCAAACGCTATCGCCGGATCATCGCGACCCGCAGCGTGCAGGGCCTGGATCAGGAAATCGGCTTCCTGCCCGGCACCGAAGCGGAAAAAATGGAGCCTTGGCTGGGCGCCATCACCGACAACCTCGAAGCCTTGCACATGGATGACGAAAACACCCATGGCAGCGTCGACTACATCCTCAGCAAAGTGCCGTTGCAGTTCAAATCGCTCAACTACATTCGCGGTCGCAGCTTCCAGCAGAGCCTGATCCTGATCGACGAATGCCAGAACCTCACGCCGCACCAGATGAAAACCATCATCACCCGGGCCGGCGCCGGTTCCAAAGTGGTGTGCCTGGGCAACCTGGCGCAAATCGACACCCCTTACCTGTCCGCGACCAGCTCCGGGCTGACCTACCTGACCGAACGCTTCAAGGATTTCCCCAACGGTGTGCACATCACCCTGCAAGGGGTGCCACGCTCGATTCTGGCCGAATACGCCGAATCGCATCTGTAACCCTTCCCACAAAACCGGGCGGCCCAAAAGCCGCCCGGTTTTTTATGCCTGAACCACAAATCCCTTGATTGATGCCAGCCTGATGAACACCACCGATCCACTGTAGGAGCTGCCGCAGGCTGCGATCTTTTGACTTTGATTGTTAAAAACAAGATCAAAAGATCGCAGCCTGCGGCAGCTCCTACACGAAGAATTCGTGCGTGCGGAAATTTGACCCGAAGGTTTACAATCCACGCTCCTGATCAGGAGTAATCCCGTGCTGACTCATCTCGATTCACAAGGTCGCGCCAACATGGTCGACGTCACCGAAAAAGCCGTGACGTTCCGTGAGGCGACGGCCCAGGCGCTGGTGCGCATGCTCCCCGAAACCCTGCAGATGATCGTCAGCGGCGGCCATCCCAAGGGCGACGTGTTTGCCGTGGCGCGCATTGCCGGCATTCAGGCGGCGAAGAAAACCAGTGATCTGATTCCGCTGTGCCATCCGCTGATGCTGACCGGGGTCAAGGTCGAACTCAGCGCTGAGGGCGCCGACAGCGTGCGCATCGTCGCCCGCTGCAAACTGTCCGGGCAGACCGGCGTGGAGATGGAGGCGCTGACCGCCGCCAGTGTTGCCGCCCTGACCCTCTACGACATGTGCAAAGCCGTCGATCGCGGCATGACCATCGAAAGCGTGAAACTGCTGGAGAAGGTCGGCGGCAAGAGCGGGCATTTTCAGGCGGAGCAGCCATGAAGCTGACGGTTAAATTCTTTGCCCGTTATCGTGAAGCGCTGGGCGTGGACGCGGTCGAGGTCGAAGGCGATTTCGCCACGGTCGACGCTGTGCGTGCGCTGCTCGCGCAACGTGATGGCGCCGAGGTGCTCAGCGAACAGAACCTGATGTGCGCGCGCAACGAAGACCTGTGCCAGCTCGACGAGCCGGTGAGCGATGGCGACGAAGTGGCGTTTTTTCCCACTGTGACCGGAGGCTGAAGCATGGCGATTCGGGTGCAGTCCACGGCGTTCGATCCCGGCGCTGAGGTCAACGCGATGCACGCGGCGAATGTCGGTGTCGGCGCGGTGGTGAGCTTTGTCGGCTACGTGCGCGACTTCAATGACGGGCTGGATGTGGCCGGGATGTTCCTCGAACATTATCCGGGCATGACCGAAAAAGCCTTGGGCAAGATCGCCGTCGAAGCCGAACAGCGCTGGCCGTTGCTGAAGCTCGAAGTGCTGCACCGCATCGGCGCGCTGGAGCCGGGTGAACCGATTGTGTTTGTCGGCGCGGCCAGCGCCCATCGCCAGGCGGCATTCGACGCCTGCGCCTTCGTCATGGACTACCTGAAAACCCGCGCCCCGTTCTGGAAGAAAGAGAACACCAGCGACGGCCCGCGTTGGGTCGAAGGGCGTGACAGTGATCATGCTGCTGCGGATCGCTGGAAGAAGTAATCTCTGCATCGCCCTTTAGTCAGCCATCGCTGGCAAGCCAGCTCCCACAGTGTTTTGTGTCGTGCACATATTTTATGTACACCACTGAACCGTGTGGGAGCTGGCTTGCCAGCGATGAGGCCATCTGCAACACCACAACCTCTCTTTCCTCTAATTGACGATTTGTACACATCAGTCCAATATGGATTTATAAGTACAAAAAAACCATTTCAGCTCTTTTCTTCTGTCTTGCCAAACCAACAACAACCCGCGAGAGAACGAACATGAAGAAACTCCCCCTGATCACCGGTCTGGCCCTGAGCCTGTTGGCGTGCACCAGCTCGTTTGCCGCCGAGAAAACCCTGCGCATCGGCATCGAGGCCGCTTATCCGCCGTTCGCCTCGAAAACCGACAAGGGCGAGATCGTCGGTTTCGATTACGACATCGGCAACGCCCTGTGCGCGCAGATGAAGGTCAAGTGTGTGTGGGTCGAGGGTGAGTTCGATGGCCTGATCCCTTCGCTGAAAGTGAAGAAAATCGACATGGCGCTGTCGTCGATGACCATCAACGAAGACCGCAAAAAGTCGGTGGATTTCACCCACAAGTACTACTTCACCTCGTCGCGGCTGGTGATGAAGGAAGGCGCCACGGTCGATGACCAGTACGCGAGCCTCAAGGGCAAGACCGTCGGCGTCCAGCGCGCGACCACCACCGACCGTTATGCCACCGAAGTGTTCGAACCGAAGGGCATCAACGTCAAGCGCTACGGCAACAACGAAGAAATCTACATGGACCTGGCGGCCGGGCGGCTCGATGCGATTTTTGCCGACACCATTCCGCTGACCGACTTCCTGTCGATGCCACGCGGCAAGGGCTATGCGTTTGTCGGGCCGGAGCTGAAGGATCCGAAGTACGTGGGCGAGGGAGCGGGGATCGCGGTGCGCAAGGGCAATACCGAGCTGGTCGGCGAGTTGAACACGGCCATCGACGGGATTCGGGCGAGTGGCGAGTATCAGAAGATTTCCCAGAAGTACTTCAAGTCTGACATCTACGGCGACTGACAATCCGCTATCGCTGGCAAGCCAGCTCCCACAGTGACCGAGTCGTGCACAGATTTTGTGTACACCAAAAAAACTGTGGGAGCTGGCTTGCCAGCGATGGGGCCGGAACCGCCAATGCAGATCTTCAGCCCTTCAATTCCTTCAAATGCTTGTACACCGTCGCCCGCCCCATGTTCAGCACATTGGCCACATAGTTCGAGGCGCTCTTGCCCTTGAACGCGCCTTCGGCGTGCAGCGCCAGCACCAGTTCGCGCTTGTGATCGCGGGTCAGCAGATTCAGGCTCAGCTGGCGCTCGCGCAGCCAGGCGTGGAGGAAGGTGTTGATGCGTTCCTGCCAGTCATCGCGAAACAGTGAATCCGGCTGCGGGATCAGCTTGCTCGGCGACAGGAACAGGTCGAGCGCGGCCTTGGCATTCTCGAACAGCGAAATATTCAGGTTGATGCACAGAACTGCCAGCGGCCGCTCTTCGCTGTCGCGCAGCACGGTGCTCAGGCTGCGGATTTTCTGGCCGTCCCAATTCAATTTTTCATAAGGCCCGATGTTCCGCTCGCTGACGTCCTCGCTGAGCATGTCTTCAAGCGATGAATCGTCGCCGATCTCGCGCTTGGACAGGTTGTTGGCGATGTAGTCGACCTTCTGTGTGCGCAGGTCGTGCAGCACCACTTCGGCGTGCGGAAAGAACAGCGTGGCGATGGCGTCGGCGATGGCACGGAAGTTATCCAGTGCCGGATCGAATTCGGGGGCGGTCATGATTGTGGAGCTCCAGGCGGCGTCAGCGCCCCCGTGCACGGGGGCGCTGCGAGTGTGCCGCAATCCGTTGGGCGCGTCATCCGCAGGGGGCATCAGCGCAGTCGTGAAAGAGAGAGCATGGCGCTGCTCAGACCGAACTGCTGCAACGACTCAGGCAACGGCTCACCGCGTACCAACGCCGCACTGGCCTGGCCCATGGCCGGTGAGGTCTGAATGCCGTAACCGCCCTGCGCTGCGACCCAGAACAGCCCCGGCACCTGCGGATCGAAACCGCTGAGCAGATCACCGTCGGCGACGAAGCTGCGCAGTCCGGCCCAGGTGCGGGTCGGGCGGCGGATGGTCAGGGTCGTGGCTTCTTCGATCTGGTAGATGCCCATGGCGATGTCCAGTTCCTCCGGCTGCACGTCGTGGGGTTCGACCGGGTCGGCGTTGGCCGGCGAGCCGAGGAACATGCCGGCGTCGGGCTTCATGTAGAACGATTCGTCGAGGCTGACCAGCATCGGCCAGTGATGAATGTCCACGCCCTCGGGGCCGGCGAAAATGAACGCCGCGCGGCGCTTGGGTTGCAGGCCCAACGCTGGTGCGCCGGCCAGTGCACCGATCTGGTCGGCCCAGGCACCGGCGGCGTTGATGATGACCGAAGCGCTGAAGGTCTGGCCGTTGGTTTGCACCTGCCAGAGGCCAGCGGCGTCGCGCGTCAGACCCAGCACCTCGCAGTCGGTGTGCACTTCGCCATTGTTGCGGCGGATACCGCGCAGGTAACCCTGGTGCAGGGCGTCGGTGTCAATGTCGCTGGCGGTCGGGTCGTAGATCGCGCCGTGGACTTTTTCCCGACGCAGAATCGGCAGACGGGCGCAGGCTTCATCGGCGCTGAGCAACTGCATCTCCGGCACCGTGGCCTTGGCGCTGAGGTACTGGTTGTTCAGTTCGGCGGCATCACCGGTGAAATCCACGGTCATTTCGCCGCGCGGTGTGAGCAGCGGATGCTCGCAGAAGCCACTCGGCGGGTTATCGAAAAACTCGCGGCTGGCCAGGGTCAGCGCGCGCACCTGCGGCGTGCCGTAGGCTGCGGTGTACAACGCCGCCGAGCGACCGGTGGAGTGATAGGCCGGGTGCGACTCACGCTCCAGCACAATCACTTTGGCGTGGGGCGACAGCCAGAAACCGGTGGAAGCACCGGCAATCCCGCCGCCGATGATGATGAAGTCTGCCTGGCTCATGAAAGTCTCCTGAGTCATTAAGGTTCCCGGTAGGAGCTGACGAGTGAAACGAGGCTGCGATCTTTTGATCTTGTCTTTTGAACATCAAAAGATCGCAGCCTCGTTTCACTCGTCAGCTCCTACAGGGGATCGAGGTGTCAGTGCGTGAGGTGATAAACCGCATTGGCCAACGCGATGTCTTCCAGGCCCAGGCCGATCGAGCGGAAAAACACGTGACGGTCGTAACCGGGGCGCGGCACTTTCTCGCTGAGCAGGTCGGCCAGGTCACCGACAATCGCAGACTTGTCCCAGCCATGCTGTTCGGTCGCGATCAACATCTCACCCGCCGAACCCGGTGTGGTCAGACGATAGTCACAGAACACCTGCATGTCGCCCAGGCTTTGCGGTGGCACCTCATGGGCGCGTGGCGCGTTGGTGCTGATCGAGGTGATCAGCGCCGGTTTGCTCAAGGTCGCCGGATCGATCACCGGGCTAGCGGACGAGGTGCAAAGCATGATCACGTCAGCATCGTGCACGGCGGTTTCGCGGCTGTCGGCGATCTGCACCCCCGGGAATATCTCCTGCAGTTGCGCACGGGTTTCAGCGTCTTCAGACAGGCTCGGCGAATACACGCTGATGCTCTGCCAGTCACGCAAACCTTTCACGTAATGCAGATGCGCCTGGGCAACCTTGCCGCTGCCGATGATCGCCAGTCGTGAGGCATTCAGCGGGGCGAGGGCATCGACCGCCACCGCAGTGGTCGCGGCGGTACGGGCGGTGGTCAGTTCGCCGGCATCGCACAGCAGCAACGGCTGGCCGGTTTTCATCGACATCAACAGCGTCCACGCCGTGACCAGTGGCCCTTGCTCGCGGACGATGTACGGCGAGGTTTTCACGCCGTACACGCCATCCTCGGCCAACACCCCCAGATAGTTGATGAAGTCGCCGGCGCCCTGCGGAAACTCAACCAATTGCTGCGCCGGTTGCACGGCGTGACCGGCGGCGAGGTCGCGGAACAGTTTGCGCAGGATCTGCGGCACGTCGATGCGCGCCAGCAGCTCGCGGGCCTGGGTTTGGTCGATCACGCAGGGTGTACTGGACATGTCAGGCTCCACCATCTGGAAATAAACTAATTTGTCTATTATGGACTTTTAGTTTTCTATCGCAAGCACCTGCTGAAACGCCGGGCAAAAAAAAGCGCAGTCCGTCGCCGGCTGCGCTTTTTTCGTCACAGATCGCTTATTGCGGCTGCGGACGCTTGCGTTCCACTGCACGCAACAAGTGAGTCGGCGGTGTTTCACAGCTGATCTTGCGACCGAGCTTCTCTTCGATCGACGGCAACTGGTAGGAGTCGTCTTCACCGGCGAAGCTGATGGATACGCCATCAGCGCCCGCGCGACCGGTACGGCCGATGCGGTGCACGTAGTCGTCCGGGACTTCCGGCAGGGTGAAGTTGATCACATGACTGATACCGTCGATGTGGATGCCGCGACCGGCGACATCGGTGGCCACCAGTACGCGAATCTTGCCTTCACGGAAGCCTTCGAGGGTCTTGATGCGCTTGTGCTGCGGCACGTCGCCGGACAGTTGCGCGGCGTTGATGCCATCGCGCACCAGGCGCTCCTCGATGCGACGCACTTCGTCCTTGCGGTTGGCGAATACGATCACGCGTTCCCAGCCGTTGTCGTTGACCAGGTTGAACAGCAACTTGTACTTGTCCGCACCGGCCACCGCATAGATGTGCTGCTCGACGTTTTCGTTGGCCACGTTGGTGACTTCGATTTCGACGATTGCCGGATCGGTGGTCCATTGCTTGGCCAGGTTCATCACGTCTTCGGTGAAGGTCGCGGAGAACAGCAGGGTCTGACGCTCGGACTTCGGCGGGGTCTGGCGAATGATCTGCCGCACTTGCGGGATGAAGCCCATGTCGAGCATGCGGTCGGCTTCGTCCAGCACCATCACTTCGACCATGTCCAGGTGCACGTCGCCGCGCTGGTTGAAGTCGAGCAGACGGCCCGGGGTGGCGACGAGGATGTCGCAGTGGCGCGCTTCGAGGTGCTTGAGCTGCTTGTCGAAGTCCATGCCGCCGACGAACGTCATCACGTTGAGGCCGGTGTA